>DATGXO010000012.1:0-28770 GCA_035298965.1 Opitutaceae bacterium
TCACCGAGGTGACGCAGTTCACGATCCTCACGCTCACCGCTCTCACGATCGGAGCCATCGCGATCATCAAGGTCTCGCCCGCGATGATCGCCGCCTCGATTCCCGAAGGCTGGATGAACCCGTTCTTCGGCTGGAAACTCGACCTCGACTGGTCGCACCTCCTCCACTCGGCGAACTCCGTGATCGCGAAGGACGGCAACGAGTTCTTCTCGATCATCATCGGGCTGATGTTCTTCAAGGGTGTGCTCGCCTCGCTCGCCGGCCCGGCGCCGAACTACGACATGCAGCGCATCCTCGCGACCCGCAACCCGCGCGAGGCCTGCCTCATGAACGGCATGGTCACCGGCGTGCTCATGTTTCCGCGCTACATGATGATCGCCGGCATCACCGTCATGGCGCTCGCGTTCACCATGCCCGCGCTCCAGAGCACGGAGACGCCCGACCTTGAGAAGATCCTCCCGATGGTGCTCAGCACGCAGATCCCGGTCGGCGTACTCGGGTTCCTCCTCGCCGGCCTCGCCGCGGCCTTCATGTCCAACTTCGCCGCCACGCTCAACGCCGCCCCCGCCTACGTGGTGAACGACATCTACAAACGCTTCATCAACCCGAACGCCGGCGGCCGTCGCGAGGTCATGCTCAGCCGCGTCGTTTCCCTCCTGTTCCTCGTCGTCGGCATCGCGGTCGGCCTGCTCACCGATCGTATCACGGATGTGATGATGTGGCTCGTCGGCTCGCTCTACAGCGGCTTCGTCGTGGCCAACGTCCTCAAATGGTACTGGTGGCGCTTCAACGGCTACGGCTATTTCTGGGGCATGGTCTCCGGCATCGTCGGCGCGATGATCGTGCCCGAGCTCGCCATGCTCGCCCTGCGCCACAGCGCGTCGCTCCGCGGGATTTTCGGCGAGCACTTCAACATGATCTACACCTTCCCCCTGCTCTTCGTCGTCTCGCTCGCCGGCTGCGTGCTCGGCACGCTCTGGACCAAGCCCGAGGACGACGCCGTCCTGAAGAAATTCTACCGCACCGTGAACCCTTGGGGGTGGTGGGGCCCGATCCGCGCCAAGGTCGTCGCCGAGGACCCGGCTTTCCTGCCCAACCGCAACGCCGCGCGCGATCTCACCAACGTCGCCGTCGGCATCGTCTGGCAGCTCTGCCTCGTGACGCTGCCGATCTACATCGTGCTCCGCCGCTGGGATTGGGTCGCCGGCATCGCCGTCGCGCTCGTCGCCACGTCGACGTTCATGAAGTTCAACTGGTACGATAAACTCGAACCCGCCGAGCCCGCGGCCGCGCGCAACTGAACCCCGGAAACGCCACCGGTCGCGGCGTAAACCCTCCACGTCCGCGGAACCTTGGTCGGTCGGCCGACGTCTCTTCGCCGATGGGACCGTCTCCCGCGAACCAGATGCACCCGACAATCCCGGCCTGCGCGCCCGCCAGGCCCGCGTCCTCCCGCCAGCCGTGAGACGGCAACGACAAACCCTCCGCTACGCGCTCTTCGCGACGCTCGCGGTTGCGCTGCTTGCCGCGGCGCTGCTCACCTCGCCGGTGCAGACGCTGATCGCGCGCGCGTTTCTCGCCGAGGATCCGGATCTTCAGTACTACCTCGATTCGCTCTCCGCCCGCTTCGGGCACGTCGAGCTCGCGGATCTTCGCCTGCGGAAGAACAAGATCGTCCTGAAAGTGCCATCAGTACGCGCACAGCTGCCGGTCTATGCCGCCGCCCGGCGACACCAGCTCCACCTCGAGAGCTTCATCGCCAAAGGCTGGACGCTCGACCTCGCGAATCGCGCCGACCTGCTCGCCCTGCCGTTTGCCGCGAAACCCTCGGCCGGCGCAAACACCGCGCCTCTGCCCGAAGCCGTTGTGCTCCGCTCCGCCGCCGACCTCGTCACCGCCCTCTTCGCGCGCCGGGAGCTGCCGTACGAGTTCTCCATCGCCGCGCTCGAACTCGAAGGCGATGTCATCCTCCCCACCGGCCCGGACGCCGAGCCGATCCGGCTCCACGTGAGAATCTCAGGGGGAGACATCCGCTCTGGCTCGGTCGGTCGCATGGCGTTCGAAGCGACGACCGAGGTGGACGACGCGCGAGCGCTGATCGAGTCCGCGCGAATCCGCGGCCAGTTCGCCGTCGCGCTGGACACGGCTCGCTCGCTCCGTGTCCAGGGTCTGGAGTTCGACGCCGCGCTCATCTGCCGCAACGTGGGCCCGGATCGCACCTTCAATCTCCGCGGAGCGGCCACGCCCTCGCCTACCGGGCCATCGCTGGCACTCGCGCTCGACCGCGGAGCGCGCCAACTCGCCAGCCTGAAGCTCCGCCCGTCGAGCGACGGCACGCTGCGCGGCGACTGGACGGCCGACCTCCGCTCCACGGATATGCCGGCGCGTTCTCGTCCGCGCGAGATACCGGATCTCTCCGCGGCCGGAGCGGGAACGTTCGCCATCGCCTCCGATCTCGCGCAACTCCGCGTCGCCGGCTCAGTCCACACCGAAGCCGGCAGCTGCCAACTCCCCTCATTCGGTCCAGCTCAACTCGGCCAGTTCGCCGCGGACGCGCAGTTCACCGGCACACGCAGCCACTCGGGTTTGCGCGTCGAGCAACTCGCCATCGCGCTCGCCGGTCCCGGCGCGAGCCTCTCCGCCCGCGCGCTGCAACCATTCGCCCTCACCGCCGGCGCCGATCGCTTCGCGGTCGCTCCCGCGGATCCCGACGCCGACTGGCTCGAACTTTCAATCACGTCGTTGGCGCTCGAACGGCTGCCGCCGCTGCCCGCTGAACTCGCGCTGCGCTCCTCGACGGTCGCCGGCAAGCTCGCCTTCCGCACCACAGCGGCCGGCTACGAGTGCCGCACGACCGTACCGCTCGTCGCCCGCGGCGTGACCGTCACCCGCGCGGGCACCGAGTTTCTCCGCGGCGTCGATCTCTCGACGGGTGTTGCCGCGCGGTTTGCGTCGGGCGCGTGGAGTGTGCAGTACGCGCCGATCTCCGTGACGCGGGCCGACGTGCCGCTCGCCTCCGGCACCTTGAGTCTGCAACCGGCGGGACTCACCGCCTCTTGGCGCGCAGATCTCACCGCGCTCCTTCCGCGGCCACTCACGCTGGCTCAGGAACAACTGCGCACGTTCACCGGGAAACTTACGACGTCGCGCGGAGCCGCCACCCAGCTCGACGGCGAGTTTTCCCTCCAATCGCACACGCCAGCTCAAGCCCTCACCGCCACGGTGCATCTCGAGTCGTACGCACCCGGCGTGCTTGATTTCCGGGCACCGATCGAAATCAACTCGGGTTCCGGACATTCGGAGCTGGTCATCGAAGGCGGCACGCGCCGTCAGCGCGACGGCGCCATCACTCGCCAATTCGCCCTCGGCGGCCGCAACGTCGTCCTCGATCATCTGAAAAGCGCTGGCGCTTCCGCCCTCGCGTTGCGCGACCTGCTCGAGCCTGCCGGCGACACCACGAACCGCGCACTCTGGGCCGGCTCGGACGCGCGCGTGCAGCTCCACTTCGAACAATTGCACTCCGGCGAGACCCTGCTGAAGGGCGCGCGCGGGACTCTCGTGTTCGTCGGCGACACCGTCCGACTCGAGGATGGAGTGGCGCAACTCCCCTCCGGCCAACCTGGCAAACTCTCCGGTTCGGTCGTCTTCACGCCTGGCGCGGCGCTTCCGTACAATCTCGCCGCCGTCGCATCGGTCGATGTCGTGAACGCCGCTCGGTTCTTCCCCGCGCCGAGCACCGACTCCGAGCCGCTGGTTGAAGGCTGTTTCGCACTCACCGACGCGATTTCCGGTTCTGCGGCCGACCTTTCCGAGCTGCCGCACCGGCTCCGCGGTCGCCTGCAGCTGACCGGCGGGACCGGTGTCGTTCGGCTCCTGAAAACCAACATCGGCGGTGCGACATTGGAGAAGTCGAAGCCGGTGTCGGACGCGGTCGTGACGGGTACTTCCGCCGTCGCCTCACTCTTCGGCGTGAAGGGCGACTCGATCGACTCGGGCCAGAAATCGGTCGGCAAAGCCGCCGCTGCCACGCGCAGCTTCAACTACGAATTATCCGCGATCACCTACGAGCGCGGCACAATCGGCGCGGTGCACGAACCCGACGGCTCGATCCGCATCGAGTCCATCGAACTCTCCGCGCCCGACCTACGCCTCACCGGCTCCGGAGAGCTCGCCGCGGCGCCCGACGCGAACTCGTTCGTGCAACAACCGCTGCGCGCTTCGCTTCGTCTTGGGGCCCGCGGCCGCCTCGGCGAATACCTCGCGGCGTCCGGACTCGGTGACACGAACAGCGACGTTGACGGGTTCCGCCTCGTCTCCGCGCCGATCGAGCTCGGTGGCACGCTGGCTCAAGTCGACACCTCTCGCTGGCGTGAGGTGCTCGTCGCGGCCCTCAAGCGCTCGAAATAGACGGCTCGCGCGCGTCGCCGCTCAGGGCAGCCGGACCTTCTCGCGGATCAGTTCGAGAAACGCAGGATACTCGTTCACCGCCGGCAGCTGTGGGAACTGCCGGATAACGTTCTCCGGTGCGTGGAAAAGGAAGCCGTGGTCGGCTTCGCAGAGCATCGTCGTGTCGTTGAACGAATCGCCGCCGGCGATCACGCGATAGTTCAGCGCCTTCAGCGCCTTCACCGACTCGCGCTTCTGGTCGGGCATGCGCAGCTTGTAGCCGACGATGCGGTCGTTGTCGACGACCAGCCGGTGGCAGAACAGCGTCGGCCAGCCGAGTTGCCGCAAGAGCGGCTGGGCGAATTGCTCGAACGTATCGGAAAGGATGATCACCTGCACCTCCGCGCGCAACGTGGAGAGAAACTCCAGCGCACCGGGCAGCGGCCGCAGCGTGCCGATCACCTCCTGGATGTGGCTGAGCGTGATGCCGTGCCGGTCGAGGATCTCCATCCGGTAGTGCATCAGCTTGTCGTAATCCGGCTCGTCGCGCGTGGTGCGCCGGAGTTCCGGGATTCCGGTCTTCTCGGAAACGGCGATCCAGATTTCGGGCGTGAGGACGCCCTCCATGTCCAGGGTGACGATGCTTTGCTTCACTCCCACCACTCAACAGGGAGCGCCGCGCCGCTGGCAAGCCGTGAGGTGCCGGAGACGCTTGTCACGGCTTCGCCGCCAAGAGCGGTCATGCGGCGAAGCTCTCCTGACCGGAAACTCAGCGCACGAACGGCCGGCCGTCAGCGACGCCAGACACGTTGCCCCAACCGACGACGATCAGCGGCGGCGCTCGCGGAAAGCCAAGTAACCGGTTCGTCGTTCTTCCAATCCCAAGTCTTTCCGATGACAAAGGTCTTCACGGGCACATCGGGAAACCGTCCGTCGATCTGGTCGCTCGCAGCGGAAACCATCATCGCGCCGATCGCGCCGTCCGGCCGCTGCACCTTCGCAAACACCCACAGCTCATCGTTCACGCGACGGACCTCTTCGATCTTCACTTCCCACGCGCCGTCGGGCGTGAGCACCTCGACTGCGATGGTCTTCTGGACGACCACCGGCGCCTGGGCTCGATCCAAGTTTCCTGCGCGGCCAGCAAGTGGAGCGGCGACAGCGAGATCCAAGAAAGCACAGAACACCAGCAGTGGGATAAGGGGCCGGGGTACCATGCGCGGATGTTGTGAACCGCCTGTGAACTTGGCAATACCGCGCTTGGCCCACGCACACACAAAAAACGGCGGCCCTCCGAGGAGAACCGCCGTCGAAAGACTTTCGTGCAGGCGTCGCTCAGCCTTCGAACAGGCACTGGCCAGTCATCTCCGCCGGCTGGGGCAAGCCCATCAGCTTGAGCAACGTCGGAGCGATATCGGCGAGACGTCCGCCGCTGCGCATCTTGGTCTTCGTCGAGAATCCCTCGCCCACCACGAACACCTCAACGAGGTTCAATGTATGCGCGGTGTGGGGACTATTGATCTCGGGATCCCAGAGCTGCTCGGCGTTGCCGTGATCGGCGCAGACGACGGCCTTGCCGCCCATCTTCAGCACCGCGTCGACGAGCACGCCCACGCCGAGGTCGGTCGCCTCGCAGGCACGGACCGCCGCTGGCACCGAGCCCGTGTGGCCGACCATGTCGGGATTGGCGTAGTTGATCACGAGCAGGTCGTACTTGCCCGAAGTGATCGCATCACGCGCGATCACGGTGACACTCGCCGCCGACATGTCCGGCGCGAGATCATAGGTGGAGACCTTCGGGCTGGCGGCGAGACCGCGCTCCTCGCCGGGGAACGGCTCCTCGCGGTAGTCGTTGAAAAAGAAAGTCACGTGCGGGAACTTCTCCGTCTCCGCCGAGCGGAACTGCGTCTTGCCGTGCGTGCTCACCCACTCGCCGAGGATGTTCTTCATCTTGGCGGGCTTCTTCAGGATGGCCTCGATCGGCAACCCCTTCTGGTACTCGGTGAGACCGGCGAAGAACAGGTCGAGCTTCTTGCCGCGCTCGAACTCCTTGAAGTCCTCCTGCGCAAACGCCCGGCTGATCTCGCGCGGGCGGTCGCCGCGGAAATTGAAGAAGATCACCGCGTCGCCGTCGCCGATCGTCGCGACCGGCTTGCCGTCGGCGCCGACGATCCAGGTCGGGGACACGAACTCGTCACCCTGCTGCGTCTCGCTGAGCGGCTTGTCGTAGTAGGCCTGCACGGCCTCGACGGCGCTCTTCGCGGTCGCGTCGGCCTTCTGGCCGGTGAGCAGGTGGTAGGCCTTGCTGACGCGCTCCCAGCGGTTGTCGCGATCCATCGCCCAAAAGCGTCCGCAAACGCTGGCGACTTGGCCCACGCCGATCTCGCCGAGCTTCGCGTCGAGTTGTTTCATGAAATCCAGGCCACTCTTCGGCGGCGTGTCGCGGCCGTCCATGAGCGCGTGGATGTAGACGTTGTTGGTCTGGCCCGCCTTCTTCGCGAGGCCGAGGAACCCGTAGAGGTGCTCGAGCAACGCGTGCACGCCGGCGTCGGAGCAGAGGCCCATGAAGTGGAGCTTGGAGCCGCGCTCCTTCACGCGCTTGAGCGCGGCGTGCCAGACCGCGTTGTTCTCGATCTCGCCATCGGAGAGCGCCTTGGTGATGCGCACGATCTCCTGATCGACGATGCGGCCCGCGCCGATGTTCTGGTGGCCGACCTCGCTGTTGCCCATCACGCCCACCGGCACGCCCACATCGAGTCCGCTGGCAGCGACGAGCGCTTTCGGAAAGTTGGCCTGAAGCCAGTCGTCGCACGGAGTGCGGGCGAGCTTCACGGCGTTGTACTTGTCCTGCTCGGGGTGGGGATTGAACCCCCAACCGTCGCGGATGACGAGGAGCACGGGCTTACGATTGCTGGACATAGGCGTGGATAGTGAAAGGCGTTGGGCGAAACCCGTGCAGCAAACCGGGGCCGCTATCCGGAGGAAACAAAAAACCGAGCGACACAGCGCTGCGCCTCGCCGGCCTCAGCTACCGCCTCAAGTGTACCGGAGGATCTCTTCGCAGGTCGTCGTACCGGCGGCCACGGCGGCGAGCCCCGCGGCCCGCAATGGCTGGAGTCCGCGGGCCAGCGCCAGATCGCGGATCTCCTGCGTGCCGCAACCGCGCGCGATCCGCTCGCGCATCGTGTCGTCGACCGTCAGGAGTTCGAAGAGTCCGGCGCGCCCGCGATAGCCGGAACCTTGGCAGGCCGGACAACCCGCCCCGATGTAGAATCGCCCGCCGACAAAGTCACCGTTGCCGTCGGCCAGCCGCTCACGCACCCCGGCGGACGGCACCTGTTCGCAACGACACTCGGGACAGATGCGGCGCACGAGCCGTTGCGCCAACACGACCTCCAGGCTCGCCGCCACGAGATACGGCTCCACTCCCAGATCGACAAGCCGCGTGACCGCGCCCGCCGCGTCGTTCGTGTGCAGCGTGGTGAGCACCAGATGTCCGGTGAGCGCGGCTTGGATCGCCACGTGCGCCGTCTCGAGATCGCGGATTTCGCCGACCATCACCACATCCGGATCCTGTCGCAGAAACGAGCGCAACGCCGTCGCGAAGCTCAGTCCGGCTGGCGCGTTCACCGCGACCTGCATCACGCCATCGAGCTCGTATTCCACCGGGTCTTCGATCGTGAGCAGTTTCGCACCGCTCGCGTTGATCTCGCGCAAGCAGGCGTAGAGCGTCGTCGTCTTGCCGGAGCCGGTCGGCCCTGTCACCACGATGATCCCGCTCGGCCGCCGGATCGCGGCGCGCAAGCCGGAGAGCACCGCCGCCGGCAGGGCGAGCGCTTCCAGCGAGACGCCCGCGCAACGCGTCCCGTCGAGCACGCGAAGGACGATGCTTTCGCCGAACTGAGTCGGAAGGGTGGAGACGCGCAGATCGACGGCGCGGCCGCCGGGAGCGAACTGGATCCGGCCGTCCTGCGGCACGCGACGCTCCGCAATGTCGAGATTGGCGAGCACCTTGAGGCGGGACGCCACAGCAGGAGCAAACTCCGCCGGCGGCGGTGGCCACTCGCGCAGTGCGCCGTCGATCCGGCAGCGCACGCGACAGCTTTGCTCGAACGGCTCGAAATGGAGGTCCGACGCCTGTTCGCGCACCGCCCGCGCGAGCAGTTCGTCCACGTATTTCACGACCGGCGGCTGTCCCGCCTGCGCCGTGAGCTCGTCGAGACTGCCCAGCGCCGCGCTACCCCCAGTCGGGATTGCCGACGAAGCCAGCTCACCCGTCGCGATCGCCCCCGCGCCGTCGTAATGCTCGCGCAGCAGCGCCGCGACCACCTGCGGATCGCCCAAGTTCAGCCGCACCCGACGACCGAGTGCGAACTCGAGTTCGCCCAAATCGACGCCGGCGAACGGATCGAGCAACAGAAGCTCGAGCGCGCCCTCCGCGTCACGCCACGGCACGATCCGATGCGTCCGCGCCAGTGCTCCCGGCAACAGCGCCGCGATCTCCGGCGACAATCGCTGCGGCGGAATCTCGACGAATTCGTGTCCGAGTTCTTCGGCAACGATGGTCAGCAAACGCGAGCGCGACAGGAACTCGCTCTCGATAAGGTGCGCCGCGAGCGACACGCCGGCCGCGTGCGCCTCGGCGTCGAGGGTCCGACAACGTTCGGAGCTGACGAGTCCGCGGCGGCGGAGCAGTTCGCCGATCTCGCGGTCGCGTTGGGCGAACATGGCGGGTTCTCCGGGCGGCGGCGCCGCGTGCGGCTCAGACTTCGCGCAGCCGCATGCCCATGCCGAGGAGTCGCTCGCGCATGGCGTTCGGTTCCTGCGCGCGCTCGACCGCTTCGTCCGGCGAAATGATATCGCGGTTCACCATGCTCAGCAGGTGCGCGTCGAGCGTGATCATGCCGAGGCTGGCGCCCGTCTGGATGTCGGAGGTGATGCGGAACGTCTTGTTTTCGCGGATTAGCGACTGGATCGAGGTCGTCGACACCATGAGCTCGAAGCCGGCGATGCGCCCGCCGCCGTTCTTCTTGCAGAGCACCTGCGAGATGACGGCCACGAGCGAGCCGGCGAGCTGCGTGCGAATCATCTCCTTCATGTTCGAAGGGAACGCGTCGACGATACGGTCGATGGTCTTGGCCGCGCCGTTGGTGTGCAACGTGGCGAAGACGAGGTGTCCCGTCTCGGCCGCCGTGATCGCGGCCTCGATCGTCTCCAGATCGCGCATTTCGCCGACGAGGATGTAGTCGGGGTCCATGCGGAGCGCGCGGCGGATGGCCTCGGCGAAGTTGGGCACGTCGACGCCGATCTCGCGTTGGGCGACTACGCAGCGCTTGTGCTCGTGGTAGTACTCGATCGGGTCCTCGATCGTGATGATGTGGCCCTCGCGGTTCTCGTTGATGTAGTTGATCATCGAGGCCAGCGTGGTCGACTTGCCCGAGCCGGTGGGCCCGGTCACGAGGATGAGGCCGCGCGGGCGGTAGAGCAGCTCCTTCACCTTGTCCGGCAGGCCGATCTCGCGCAGGCCGAACATGCGGTTCGGGATCTGGCGAAGCACCATGCCGATCGAGCCCTTGCTCTTGAAAACCGCCACGCGGAAGCGGGCCTTGTCGAGGTACGCGAAACCGAAGTCGGCGCCGCCGTTGAGCTTCAGGCCCTGCTGGTGGTGGTCGGGCGTGATCGAGAGCATCAGCTGCTCGGTGTCGTACGGCGTGAGCGGCGCGCCCTCGATTGGCGTCATCGTGCCGCTGATGCGCAGGGTCGGTGGCTGGCCGACGTGGATGTGGAGGTCGGAGGCGTTCTCTTCGCAGACCAACTCCAACAGATCGTTCATCTCGTAGCTCATGGCGGGAAAGCGATTGGGGCGCGGACGTCAGCAGGAATCACCGACGGTGTGGGCCAGAATCTCGCCGATCGTGGTCCAACCGGCGAGCGTTTTACGCAGGCCGTCTTCGCGCAAGGTGCGCATTCCAAGTCGGCGTGCGGAGGCCCGCAATTGTGCGGCGGTAACGTTGTCGTAAATCATCCGCCGCAGCTCCTCTCCCGCTGCGAGGATCTCGTAGATGCCGAGTCGGCCGCGATAGCCGCTACCAAGGCATTCCGGGCAGCCGACTCCGCGGCGCCAATTCGCCGTCGCCGCCACTTCCGCCGACGCTCCGAGCGCCAGCAACTCGACCGCACTCGGCTCCACCGGCCGCGCACAGCCGGGGCAAATCCGCCGCACCAGCCGCTGCGCGACGACCGCGCGCAACGTAGCCGCGAGCAGGTACGGTTTCGCGCCGAGGTCGACCAACCGCGCGATCGCGCCCACGGTGTCGTTCGTGTGCAATGTGCTGAAAACCAGGTGCCCCGTCTGCGCAGCATTGAGGGCGATCTCCGCCGTCTCGCGGTCGCGAATCTCGCCGACCATGATGATGTTCGGCGCTTGGCGCAGGAGCGCGCGGAGCGCCGCGGCGAACGTCATCCCCGCCTCGGGCCGCACGGGCACCTGGTTGATGCCGGCGAGCTGGTACTCGATCGGATCCTCGACGGTGACGATCTTCCGGTCCGCGCAGTTCAGCCGCTGCAGGCACGAGTAGAGCGTCGTCGTTTTCCCCGAGCCGGTCGGCCCGGTGACGAGCACCAGTCCATCCGCCGTACCGACCGCGCGCTCGAGCAGCGCGGCGTCGTCGCGCCAGAGGCCGAGCGAGGCCCAGTCGAGCGCGAGCCGCGTGCTCTCGAGCACCCGCAACACGATGCTCTCGCCGTGGATCGCGGGCAGGCACGAAGCGCGCAGATCGACGGCGTGTCCTGCCACCGTAAGTTGGATGCGGCCGTCCTGCGGCACGCGGCGCTCGTCGAGCCCCATGCGCGCCATCAGCTTCAGCCGCGAGATCAACGCCGCCTGCACCTGCCGCGGCGGCGCATCGGTCTCCTGCAACTCGCCGTCGATCCGCAGCCGGATGCGCAGCCGTTTCGCCAGCGGTTCGACGTGAATATCCGACGCGCGACGGCGGATCGCCTCCTCGACAAGGTGCTGCACGAGCTTCGCGATCGGCGCGTCGTCGCCGGTCGACTCGTCCGGTGCGCGACCAACCGCCGCGGCAGAAGCCAAATTCGGAGTCGCCGCCGCATAGTAGCGGTCAATCGCATCGCGGATCGCCGCAGCCGGAGCCAGCACCGGTTCGAGCGCGAGTTGCGCCGCCTGCGCGAAACTCTCGAGTTCATCGGCAAACGGATCCGCGACCGCCAGACGCAACACCGTGCCGCGCAGCTGCAGCGGCAGCGCCGTCGCCCGTTGCGCCGTTTCGCGCGTAACGACAGCGAGCGCGGACGGCTCGGGAACGAGGTCCGCCGCTGCCAACACAGGCATTGCCAGCGACTCGCCGAACGCACGGAGCGCGACATCGGCCGATGCGCCGGTTGCAGCGACTCCGCCTTGCGGCGCGAGAAACCCTACGTTCGCCGTAACAGCCTGCGGGATGCTCCCGCCCGACACACCGCCGTCAGCGGGGAGGCGGTGCTCCTCTCGCGGACGGGCGGTGCGCTCGGTGGTGGGTGGCACGGCGGACGCGGGTTGCGGTCGTTCGTGCGGCGCCCCGGCTCAGCGGTTGAGCCCCATCAGGAACTCGACATTCGACTTCGTTTTCTTGAGACGGCTGATGACCATCTCCATCGCCTCGGTGGGCGGCAGGCCCTGCATCGAGCGGCGCATCGAGAAGATGCGCTGGAGCTCGTCGGGATGGTAAAGCAGCTCCTCCTTGCGGGTGCCGGAGCGGTCCATGTTCACCGCCGGGAAGATGCGCTTGTTGACGAGGTCGCGGTCGAGGTGGAGCTCCATGTTGCCGGTGCCCTTGAACTCCTCGAAGATCACTTCGTCCATCTTGGAGCCGGTGTCGATGAGCGCCGTACCCACGATCGTGAGACTGCCGCCGCCCTCGATGTTGCGGGCCGAGCCGAAGAAACGCTTCGGTTTCTGCAGCGCGTTGGTGTCGAGACCGCCGGACATGATCTTGCCGGAGCTGCCGATGATGTTGTTGTACGCGCGGGCCAGGCGGGTGATCGAGTCGAGGAGGATGACGATGTGTTCGCCCTGCTCGACCATGCGGCGGGCGCGCTCGACGACCATCTCGGCGCAGTGAACGTGGCTCTCGGGCGTCTCGTCGAACGTGGAGCTGACGACCTCGCCCTTGGTGTGGCGGCGGAAATCGGTGACCTCCTCGGGACGTTCGTCGACCAGGAGGATGATCAACTTCACCTCGGGGAAATTGTCCGAGATCGCGTTGGCGATGTTCTGCATGAGCACCGTCTTGCCGGTGCGCGGCGGCGCGACGATCAGACCGCGCTGGCCGAAGCCGATCGGAGTGACGATGTCGACAAGGCGCATTGAGACGTCCTTGGTCTCGGCGCCGGGCACTTCGAGCAGGATGCGCTTGAGCGGATAGTAAGGCTCGAGCTCCTCGAATGGCTTCACCGTCGCGAGCAACTCCGGCTCACGTCCCATCGCCGACACGATCTTCACCGTGCTCGGGCAACGCTCGTTCTCGATCGGCGCCTGCACCTGCACCTCGAGCTGCACACCGCGTTTGAGCCCGTACTTCTTCACGAGGCTCTCCGGCACGTAGGTGTCGTCGGGATAGAGGCGGTAGTTGTCGTGCGCGTGGACGATGAAGCCGTAGCCGCGATCGGTGAGATCGAGCCAGCCGCGGTCGACCACCGGGCGTTTCTGCGCCGCGGCGTGTTGGAGAATCCCCTTCAACACTTGGTGGCGGTTCGGCACGCCGTCGAACGACACGCCGAGCTCACGCGCAAAACTCGTCAGCTCGCCGAGCGACTTCGGCGCCAGATCGCTGATCGCGATCGGCTCGCCGCCGGCGGACGCGATGTCGACGGCTGTCGCTTCGAGCACCGAGAGGTCGGCGAAACGCTCCGCAGGCGGCAACTCGCCGCTGACCTGCACGAAGTTCGGGGGCGGCGGCTGTTGCGGGGCGCGCTCGCGGAAATTGCGGCCGCCGCGCTCACCGCGTTCGCCGCGGTCCGGGCGTTCGGCGCGCGGATGTTGGCCGCCGCCGTGCCCGCCGTGCGGTCCATGGCCACCGCCGTGGGGCTGGCCTCCGCTGGGCGGGCCGCCCTGCCCCTGCTGTTGGCGCAGGAGTTTGGCCTTCTTCTTCTCGAGCTTAAGCTGTTTCCAGTACTCGCGGCCGAAACGTTTGCCGCCCGGCGGCATCCCGCCCGGCGGGGGTTCCTGTCCGGTCGCGCTCGGAGCGCCTTCGCCGGAAATCGGCGCCTCGGCCACCGGTGAGCGTTCGCCGCCCGGCGCGTTCTCGGTCGGCGACGCCTGTGGTTCCGGGGCGTGTTCCGGCGCGGGTTCATCGTCGGGCGAAAACGACAACACTTCCTGCTGCGGCGGCACGTACGGCTCCGGCTCGGGCTCGGGCGCGCGCGCCACCTTCGGCTCGGGAGCCTTCGGCGGCTCCGGCATCGGCTCGGCGTCGGGGCTCGGCAGCGAACCGGTCGATACGGGTTCCACGACCGTCTCGGCTTCCGCCTTTTTGCGCGTGCGGGGCGAAGCGGACTTGCCGCGCGTCAGCCGCGTGGTGCGGCGCTTCGGAGCCGGGCTCTCGGATTCGGGAGCGGCCGGGTTGTTATCGGAGTCTTTCGACGAACGAGGAGTTTCCATTGCGGAACGGGGAGACGGCCGGCGGACGGGCGCGCGGCGAAAAATAGATGAGACGTGCGGTGGTTTCGCTAGAGCCAGCGGCCGGCGAGCGAGGCGACCTGTTCCTTGAGGAAATCGAGTGACCCGTCGTTGAGTAAGACGAAGTCGGCGGCGGCGATTTTCCGGGGGAGCGGAAGCTGCTTGGCGATTCGGGCGGCGGCGAGGTCAGGTGGGACTCCGCGCGCCTGCAGCCGTGACAGTTGCTGGCCGGACGATGTGGCGACGCAAACGGTGGAATCAAACCAATTCTCCAACCGCTTCTCGAAGAGCAACGGCACCTCCACGACCCAGCGCGCCGCGAGATCGCTCGCCAATGCCGCCCGCCAGGACGCCCGCACCTCCGGGTGCAACAATGCTTCCAGCCACAGCCGGTCCTCGTCGCGGGCGAACACCCGCTCGGCCACCGCCGCGCGATTCAGCCGCGCATCGCCGTCGAGCACGCCTGCGCCAAAGCGCGCCGCGATCGCCGCCACGATGTCGGGCCGGGGCAACAACTCCTCGCGCACGATCCGGTCGCAATCGACCGTCTGGAAACCGCACTCGCCGAAGAACCGCGTCGCCGTGGATTTGCCACAACCCATGCCGCCGCTCAGGCCGAGCACGAGCCGTGGGCGCGGCCAATCCGGCGGCGGTTGTTCGCGGCCGGCGGACGCTGCTGCGGCGGCGGCCGGACTGGGCGTTTTCGGGTCCATGGGCGCCGGACACGATGCGGCCCGCCCGGGAGCGGGCAAATCCCTTCTCCGGTCGCGCCGAGCGAGCACCCGGGCGGACGGTAATCCCAGTTAACCCGCCCCCGCTCCGGCCGATTGCTGCTTTGCACTGCCTGATTCGTCGCCCTTCCCCGCCATGTCCTGCCGTTTCGCTCCAGCCTAGTCCGCCATGCAATCCGCCCTGGATTTCGCTCTCTTCGCCAGCGGCACCGCGGCGGCCGTGCTCGGCATCTGCGTGTTGCGCCTGCGCGCCACCGCCGGGCAATTCCGCGCGCCGGTGGGTTGGCTGGCGGTGCTGAGCGCGTTGTTCGCCGCGTTGCAGCTGGTGGCGATGGGCTGGGCGATCCTGCCGCCCGAGGCATGTTTCCCCAACACCGCCACCGGGCTCGCGGCGGCCGCTGCGCTCGCGGCGGGGCTGCTGATCGCCCGCAATGGCGGTTGCGGCGGCCACGAATTCGCCGTCGCCGGAGCGGTCGCCGCGCTCTGGCTCGCCGGCTGGGGTGCGACCGAGTGGTCCGGGCGCACGACCGATGCCGTCCTGCGCGGCGACGTCGTCCGCCAGGCCAGCACGATCGCAGCCACCCTCGATCCCGGGCAACTGACCCGGCTCGCGTTCGACCTCTCCGACCGCGACCGCCCGGAGTTCCAGACCGTGCGGGCCCAGCTCATCGCGTATGGGCGCGTGGCCGGGTTGCGCAGTGTCTACACGATGGTGTTACGCGGCGGGCAGCTTTTCTTCGGTCCGGAAAACCTCGCCGAGGACGACCCCGACGCTTCGCCTCCGGGCACGTTGTACGAACAGCCCGAGCCCGAGATCTTCGAGGTGTTCCGCACCGGCATCGCGATCTCCGACGGCCCCACGACGGACGAGTACGGCACGTTCGTCTCCGGCCTCGCGCCAGTCATCGATCCAGCCACCTCGGATGTGGTGCTGGTGCTCGGGGTCGACATCGAGGCCGCGGATTGGCAACGGATGATCGCCCGCTCGCGGCTCGGGATGATGGGGTGGACGCTGCTGCTCGTCGTCGTATCCATCGTCGGCTACGCGCTGCTGCGGCGCCGGACCGGGACGACGTTGCATGGGCTTGCCGCCGCTTGCGTGGCGGCATTCGGCCTCGCGCTCACGATTCCCATCGCACTCGCGCTGCACCGGAGGGAAGAGATCCTGCACTCGGACGACTTCAAACGCCTCGCCACCGCGCACGCCCAGATCGTCGGCTCGGCGTTCCGCAGTTTCGGCGACAACCTCGCCGCGCTCTCCCGCTTCTGCGGCGGCTCGACCATTCCCTCCGCCAACGAGTTCGCCACGTTCGCCACGCCGCTCACGCACACCTCGTTTGCCGAGTCGTTCGCGTGGGTGCCCGGGGAACACCTCGCGTCCACCGATCCGCTGCTCCACGCCGCGATCGAACAAGCCGCCCGCACGCGCCTGCCCGCCGCCACCGCCGCGAGCGAGGTGCGGAGCGTCGAGAACGCCACGACGGTGATTCGCGCGGTGCACCCGGTCTTCGCCCCGGGCACGGACAAGCTCCGCGGGTTCGTGGTCGGCACGCTCGATCTTCCGGTCGTGCTCGAACACCGCATCCCGCTCGATCGGGGCGCGCGGCGCGTCGTGGAGCTGCGGTTGATCGACCTCAGCGAACCGGAGCCGCGCCTGCTCGCGGCGCGCGTCGATCGCGACACCGTGGCGACCGCGCTGCTGGAACGTTCCGACACTCTTGCGCCGCTGTTCCTCTTCGACCGCACTTGGGTCGTGGCGGCGCGCCCGGGCGCGAGTTTCGAGTCGCGGCACCCGCACCGGGCGGCGCTCGGGAGCGGCGTCACCGGCGGACTGCTCAGCGCGGCTTTGGCCGTGCTCACCTCGCTCGTCGTGCGTCGCCGCGAGCGCCTCGAGGCCGAGGTGCGCGTCCGTACCGCCGAGTTGCAGGACAGCGAGAGCCGCTACCGCACGCTCTTCACCTTCAACGGGGCCGTAATGCTGCTGGTCGATCCGCGCACCGGCGCCATCGTCGAGGCGAACCCCGCCGCAGCCGCCTTCTACGGTTGGTCGCCCACCGAGCTCACCGGCAAGTCGATCCTCGACCTCAACACCCTCCCCGCCGAGGAGATGCGCCCGCGTCTGCTCGCCGCCAGCCGCGGCACCCAACAACGTTTCAATGTGTGCCATCGCCGCGCCGACGGCTCCGAACGCGCCGTCGAGGTCTACACCACGCCCATCGTGCTGCGCGGGCAGACGCTCCTCCACTCGATCGTCCACGATGTCACCGACCGCATCGCCGCCGAGTCGGCGGTCGCCCGCAGCGAGGAGAACTTCCGCAACTTTTTCGATCACTCCGGCGATTTCCTCACGGTGCTAGACGCCGAGGGCCGCATCCTCGCCGCCAACCGCACCGTGCTCGCCCGCCTCGGCTACGCCGCCGATTCGCTCATCGGCAAAAGTCTCCTCGATCTCCATCCTGCCGAAACCGTCGCCGAGGCCGACTGGGTGCTCCGCCAGATCCTCGCGGGCCGAGTCGAGACCAGCCCGCTGCCGATCGTCGACGCCGCCGGCCACCGCATCGCCGTGGAGACGCGTTTCGTGCGCGGCCACTGGAACGGCCAACCGGCGATCTTCGGCATCACGCGCGACATCTCCTTCATCAAACTTTCCGAGGAGAAGTTCTCAAAGGCCTTCAACCTGAGCGACTCGCTCATGGCCATCGCCACGCTCGACGAAGGCCGGCTCATCGAGGTCAACGCCGCTTTTCAACGCGTGCTCGGCTTCCCCGATGCCGAGGCCATCGGCCGCACCGGCGTCGAGCTCGGCATCTTCACCGACCCCGACCTGCCCGCCAAGGTGAGCGCCGCGCGCGAGGGCGACGCCCCGGGCATCGAGACCACCTTCCGCACCCGCACCGGCGAGCTGCGCCACGGCGTGTTCTCCGCCCACCGCATCCAGCTCCAGGACCAGACGCTGCTCATCACCAACTTCGTCGATCTCACCGAGCGCAAACTCGTCGAGGATCGCCTCCGCGAGGCCATGCAACAACTCGAGCAGGCCAACGGCCACCTGCGCGAGATGACCGAGCGCGCCCAAGCCGCGAGTTCCGCCAAGAGCGCGTTCCTGGCGAACATGAGCCACGAGATCCGCACGCCGATGAACGGCGTGATCGGCATGACCGCCCTCCTGCTCGACACCCCGCTCGATCCCACCCAGCGCCACTACGCGCAGACCGTGCGCGCCAGCGGCGAAGCACTGCTCACCGTCGTCAACGACATCCTCGACTTCTCCAAGATCGAGGCCGGCAAGCTCGAGCTCGAGACCCTCGATTTCGACCTGCAGACGCTCCTCGACGATTTCGCCGCGATGCTCGCGATCCGCGCACACGACAAGGGCCTCGAACTCGTCTGCGCCCCCGATCCCGCACTCCCCTCCCGCCTCCGCGGCGATCCCGGCCGCCTCCGCCAGATCCTCCTCAACCTCACGGGCAACGCCATTAAGTTCACCCAGTGCGGCGAGGTCGTCGTCCGCGTTGCGCCCGTCTCGACCGCGGCCGATTCCGTCCTTCTGCGCTTCGCCGTGCACGACACCGGCATGGGCATTCCGAAGGAGAAACAGGGCCTGCTCTTCCAGAGTTTTTCGCAGGTCGACGCCTCCACCACGCGCAAGTTCGGCGGCACCGGCCTCGGCCTCGCGATCAGCAAACAACTCGCCACGCTCATGGGCGGCGAGATCGGCGTCGAAAGCGACGAGGGCCGCGGCGCTGAGTTTTGGTTCACCGCCCGCTTGGAGATCCCCACGCAACCACCCGCGCCCGCCGTGCCGCCGTTGCAGGCTGTGCCGCTGCTCGTCGTCGACGACAATCCCACCCACCGCGACACGTTGCGTCAGCGGCTCGAGACTTGGGGCGCGCGCGTGACCGCCGCGGCCGACAGCGCGGCGGCGCTCGATGCCCTGCGCGCCGCCTTGGAAAACGGCACCGCGTATGCCGCCACCGTGATCGATCTGCAGATGCCACAGCCCGACGGCGTCACGCTCGCCCGAGCCATCCGCAGCGACCCGCTGCTGCGCTACACGCCGTTGGTGGGGATGTTCGCGCCGTCGCGTCGCGGCGCAGTTTCCGATGAACACCGCCGGTTGTTCGCCGCCTGCTTGGCAAAACCCGTGCGGCCCGCCGAGTTGCTCGATTGCCTGATCGCCGCGTTTGGCCACCTCCCGGCCGAAGACGCCGCGGCCGAGACAAGCCCCGCCACCGCCAACGTCCTTGAGCGCCCCGAACGCATCCTGCTCGCCGAAGACAACACCACCAACCAGCAGGTCGCCGCCGGCATCCTCGCCAAGCTCGGGTTCCCGCGCGTCGCCGTCGTCGCAAATGGCGCCGAAGCCGTGCAGGCCCTCGCCGAGATTCCGTACGATCTCGTCTTCATGGATGTGCAGATGCCGGAACTCGACGGCCTCGCCGCCACGCGCCTGATCCGCGCCCAGAACATCCCGGTCACGAGCCACCAAGTCCCGATCATCGCGATGACGGCCCACGCCACGCCCGAGGACCGCGAGCGCTGCCTCGCCGCCGGCATGAACGACTACCTCTCCAAGCCGCTGCTGCCCGAAGCCCTGATCGATGTGCTCGAGCGCTGGCTCCCCGGCGGCGGCCTACTGCGGCCGACCGACGTGCTCGCCACATCCGTCGCCGAAGCGCCCGACGCCCAGCGCCGCGTCTTCAACCGCGAAGCCTTGCTCGCACGCGTCCTCGGCGACGAACACCTCGTCCGCACGCTCGCGATCAAGTTCCTGGAGGACCTGCCGCACTCGCTCGAAAGACTCCACGTCGCCCTCCTCGCCCACGACCCGAAGAGCGCCACGTTGCACGCCCACGCGCTCAAAGGCGCGGCTGCCAACATGGGCGGCGAACAGCTCCGGCACGTCGCCACAACCCTCGAGAAAGCCGGTCAGGCCGGAGATCTCGCCAAGATGCTCGCGCTGCATCCGGATCTCGTCGCCCGCGCCGCGGACTTCGAGCAGGCCCTGGTCGCCACGCTCGATCTTCCCCACCGTCCCGACGCGCCTCCCCACGCGTAACCCGTCGCGCTCCCGCGCTACCGCGCACGAAACAATCCGTCCGTCGCGTCATCGTCGCGGAAGCCGCCACGAGTTTCGTTCGCCGCGATGGTCGATCATCGCGAAAGCCGCCACGGCGTTCGTCCCACCCTCAGTGCCGTAGCGAAACCCGCCGAGGGTTCCGTCTTCCGGAGCCTCCGTCGAAAGTCTTGGCAACCGCCCCTACCGGTGCCGCATCCGCGCAGCTCCGGCGTTGTTCCGCGACTGGCAGTTCGGCGGGATCACGCCATACCACCGCCCGGATCGCCCACCCGCTTGCCGAACTAGCCGCGACGGCGCCTTGCTGCGCTGCCCCCCACAGTGGAAGCGTCAGCAGTGGGCGCCGTCGCGCTGATTGTTCAGTCCCATCCGGGAACCAGCCTGCCCCGGATAATCGACGGATGCCGTGGCAGAGCCGTCTTCCTTGTGTCCACGCCCCCGACCGGCGACACCGCGCTTCGCGCCGCAAGGCGCGACGGAGCGGAATCGATCATAGCTGGGGACGGTGACAACCACGGCCGGCGAAGGTGGACCAGCTCGGCAGTGTCTCGAATTCGACCGTTACCAGAGCTCGGCCAGGTGCTTGCCATTTATTTGGTAAACGCGGAGCCTTGACCGCGTGTTTTTCCGCTTGGCCCACCGCCGCCTCCGCCTGCGCCCGGTCGTGCTGGTCGCGTTGGCGATCGGCGCGGCGCAGCCGGCTGCGGCCGCCGCGTGGGATGGTCCGGGGCTGGGCGCGCCGCTCGCGCGCGTCTTCACGGCCCGCGACATCGGCGTGCTCGCTCCGTATCGTTGTACCTTGGAGGCGCGCGATGGCCGGCTCTACGTGGCGCACGACGGCGTTTCGGTCTTCGACGGCGAGACTTGGCGGCAATTGCCGCTTCCCGAGAAATCCATCGTGCGCACGCTCGCGGAAGCGCCCGACGGCTCGATCTGGGTCGGCGGCGATCACCTGCTCGGTTGCATCGCCTGGTTGCCGGGAAACATCGCGGAGTATCGCTCCGCGTTGCCCCGGCTTCCGCTCGAGCACCAACGCGATCTCGGCAGCGTCGTCGCCGTCCACGCGGCCGCCACCGGGCAGATCGCAGCCGTCACGGAAAACTCCGTCATCTCGCTCAACGACGGCCGAGCACAAGTCTGGCCGCTGCCCGCTCCGCGCCGTCTCTCCGCCTGGACCGACACCGAAGGGCAGTTGACCGTCGTCCGCCCCGGCCTCGAGACGCTACGCCTCGCCGCTCAGGGCCTCGAATCGGCGCAATTCCCCGAGGCGCTCGCCTCCGCCGGCGTCGAGTGGGCGGTGCGTTTCGCCGACGGCGGCACCCTGCTCTGCGCCGGGCGCCAGCTGGTACGCTGGCGCGACGGCCTGATCGAGCCGGTCGAAGGCCCTGTCGCCGCGCTGCTCCGCGAGGACCGCGTCGTCGCCGCCCTGCGCCTGCCCGGCGGCCAGGCCGCGCTCGCCACCCTGCGGCATGGCATCCGTATTGTGGACTCGGCCGGTCGCGAGACCGCCACCATCGAGCACCCCGGCGACCTTCCCGACAACCGCGTGCTCCACCTCGCGGCCGGCGCCGAGGGACGCCTGATCGCCACCACCCCGGAAGCCATCGTCGTCTTCGCCGACACCCTCCGAGCCTCGGTGTTCGACACGCGCCACGGCCTCTCCAGCAAACGCATCCATGCCATCGCCCGCGACGAGCTCGGCCTCGTGATCGCCAACGACCGCCACCTGCTCCGGCTCGAGCCCGCCTCCGCGGCGCAGCCGGCGGGATTCTGGCGCTTCTACGCCGAGACGCACGAAGCGGTGAACGTCCTGCTGCCGCGCGGCCCCCTCCTGTTGGCGGCGAACCCTTCCGAGCTCCAGTTGCTCGATCCGAGCGCACTCGCTCCGCGCTCGCTCCGCACCGCCGAGATCGTCGCGCCGTGCCCCTGGAGCGCCGTGCCCGACGGCCTCGCGTGGATCGAAGGTTCGCGATTCTACCGCGGCGCGCTCGTCGCGGGACGGTTGGAGGCGAGCGCCGAGCCGATCGAGGTCGATCCCGACGCCTGTTGCCTCGTCGAAGATCCCGGCGGCGCCCACTGGATCGCGACCACCCGCTCAGGCGTCCTCCGCGCGGCGGCGCCCGACCAGATCAAGGCCGGCAAGCCGGCCCTCCGCGCCTACCGGGAAAACCTCCGTTTCACCGGTTCGCTCGCGCCGCGACTGTTCCGCGTCGGACCGCGCATCGTCGTCACCACCGACAACGGACTCGCCGTCTACAGCGAGATCGGCGACCGGTTCGTGCCGTTCGCCGGACTCGCCGGCGCACGCGTGCACGCGGTCGCCAGCACCACCGGCGATTCCGCCTGGCTCGCCGTTTCCCAACGCGATCGCCTGCCGTTCCAGCTCAGCTTCGTCCGCCTGCGTTTCGCGGAAAACAGCCTCGCCTGCGAACTCGCCGCCCTGCCACCGCTTCCGCTCGACGAACCGCCCTCCGCCCTCTTCGCCGAAACCGCCGCCGCCCGGGCCGAGGGCACCGTGCTCTGGCTCGGCGGCCACGGCCGATTGTTGCGGCTTGAAAGCCGCGGCGCCCCGGCCGGTCCGCCGCCCGCGCCCGTCGTCTCCGCGCTTTCCCTCACCGACGAGGGTCGCAACGCCCGCCCGCTCATCGAGCCGCACCCCCGCGTCGCATTCGACAACGCCGGCCTGCGCTTCGATCTCCTCCTCCCCGGCGGTCGCCTCGGCCAACGCGCCCACCTCGAGACGCGCCTCGACGGCTTCGATACCGGTTGGGTGCCGCTCGGCGAGATCCCCTCGCGCGTTTTCCACGGGCTGCGCGACGGCTCCTATCGCTTCCAGGCGCGCGCGATCGACGGCCTCGGCCGCCCGTCGCCACTCACCGTCTTCGATTTCTCCGTGCAGCCGCCGTGGTGGCGCTCGGCGCCCGCGTATGTCGTCTACGCGCTGGCGCTCGTGCTCCTGTCGGCCCTCGTTTTCCTCACCCGCCTGAGGCTCGCCCGCGCCCACCGCCGCGAACTCGAGGCCCTCGTCGCCCGGCGCACCCGCGAACTCGCCGCCGCCAACGCCGCCAAGTCCGAGTTCCTCGCCCACATCAACCACGAGATCCGCAACCCGCTCAACGGCGTCATCGGCCTCTCGTCCATGCTCGCCAAGAACCACCACGACGAGGGCACGCGCCAGCTCGCGCGCTCTCTCAAGGCCTGCGCCGGCTACCTCGCCTCCGTCGTCGACAACGTCCTCGACCTCGCCCGCATCGAGGCCGGCCGTATCGAGATCTCCCCCCAGCCCTTCGAGCCGCGCGCCCTCATCGAGGAGATCGCCGAGATGTTCCGTCTCCAGATCGAGGAGCCCGGCGGCCGGATAACTTGGTCCGCCGACCCCGATCTCCCCGTGGCCCTCGTCGGCGACGTGCACCGCATCCGCCAAGTGCTCGTCAACTTCACCGCCAACGCCGCCCGCTACGCCCGCGGCGGCGACGTCCGCCTCTCCGTCCGCCGCCGCACCCAGGCACAGGACCGCCTCACGGTCGTCTTCACCGTCGCCGACACCGGCCCCGGCATCGCCCCCTCCGAGCAGGATCGCATCTTCGAAAAATTCTCCCGCGGCGCCTCCGCCGCCGGCGATGCCCCCCGCGGCTACGGCGTCGGCCTCGCCCTCGTGCGCGACCTCGCCGCGCTCCTCGGCGGCGAAGCCGATGTCGACTCGCAACTCGGCCACGGCGCGAAGTTCCGCCTCACCATCCCGCTCGAGGTCGCCCCTGCGCCCAAACCGGCTCTCCGTCCCGCCACCGACGCTGCCGCCGACAGCCTGCGCGTGCTCGTGATCGACGATCAGGCGTTCAACCGCCTCGTCCTCCGCGACCATCTCGAACGCCTCGGCTGCAAGGTCGAGGAATCCGCCGACGGCCCCAGCGCGCTGCTCCTGCTCCAAGCCCGCGCCCACCACATCGCCTTCGTCGATCTCAACCTCCCCGGCCTCGACGGGCTCGCCCTCCTCCGCCGCGCCCGCCACGAGCGCGCCGACACCGCGATCTACCTCGTCGCCACCACCGCCTCCGCCACCCGCGGTATCCAGGAACAGGCGATCGCCGCCGGCGCCGACGCCTTCCTGCCGAAACCACTCTCCCCCCAGCAACTCGCCGAAATCGTCCACGACTGCACCCGCCGCGGCGCCGCCCCGCGCGCCACCTCCGCCCCCGCCGCCTCGACCGCTTCGGCCGGCCTCTTCGCCACGCTCCCGCTCACGCCCGACCTCGTCCGCAGCTTGCACGCGGAACTCGATGTCGAGACGCAGTCCCTCGCCTCCAGCTGGAACCTCGCCGATCCGCTCGGCGCCCGCCGCCACGCGCACCGCATCGCCTCGCTCGCCATCATCGCCCGCGACGAGAAACTCATCGATGCCGCCCGTCACGCCGAGGAGTCGCTCCAGGCCGATCGCGCCGCCGCCAGCGCCGCCGTCGACGCCCTGCAACTCGCCGCTCGCGACCGTCTCCGTCTTCTCGGCACCACCGTCGCCGCCACCGGCCAGGACGGGAAGAACTGACTTGGGCATTTCGCCCGGCGGCGGGAGCCGAGAGACCATCCGTGTGGCGCCGCTCGCGAGAGCGGCGATCCTCCCGACCCACCGCGATTCGTCTCGATCATCCACCACGCGGCGGAAATCGCGTCCCACCGCGCTCATCTGCAAGTCCCCGTCCGTCCACGCGGCCTTCGGCAAGCCGGTCGGCCCCAACTTCGGCTTGCCGCCTCCGGCTGCGCCGCGTTGCCTCGGTCCATGGATACTCCTCGGCGTGGTGGTTCCGCCTCCTCGGCTACCCGCGCACCCCAAGCTTCCCCGTCGCGCGCCGCGAGCGCGTCTCGCTCGTGAGCCCCACTCGCGTCGTCCTCGGCTCCGCCCTCGTCGCCGCGTTCTTCGGCGCCGGCTGGTGGACCGGCCACGCGCTCCAGCGTCCCGCGCCGGTCGTCCGCATCGTTGCGCCCGAGGTTCCGCCGTCCGCCACTTCCGCGGCAGCATCGCTGAACGTCGCTGACGCCGTGTCACAGTTCGCCGGTGGCGACCATGCCATGACGCGCGCCGAACTCCGCGCGCGCCTCGCCAGCGCCACGCCCGCCGAGATTCCCGGACTGCTTGCGCTGGTGGCGAAGCTACCGCACCGCCTCGACCGCGAACGTTTCCGCGCGCAACTCCTCTCCCGCTGGGCCGCCGCCGATCCCGCCGCCGCCCGCGCCTGGGCCGAAGCACTGCCCGTCCTCTCCGAGCGCCACGTTGCGGTGCGAGACATGATCGCCAGCCTGGGGAAAACGGCGCCCGAACAAGCCGCTGCGTGGCTCCTCGCCGCCAAACTTGATGAGCCGTCCCGACATGGGCTCGTTCGTGGGATCATCAGCGTCTGGCAGGCCCTGGCCCCAGACCAAGCTGAAGCTTGGCTGGCGCAGATCCCGGATCCCGACCTTCGCCGCAGCGCATCCGACGGGTTCATCGCAGCCTTGGCCGAGCAGGATCCATCGGCGGCGTTTGAAAAAGCACTCGCGATGAGCTCGGAGCGCGGCGGCGGAAACGCACTCGGCACCGCAGCGCGCGCGATGGTCCTGCGCGATCCCACTTCTGCGGCCGCCGTCCTCGCGCGCATCCCGTCCGGCGATACCCGCAACTGGGCCGCGATCCAGGTCGTCGACGCTCTGTCCGCCAGCGACCCGAAACTCGCCGCCGAATTCGCGCTCACCCTGGCTGCGGGCAACAGCCGCGCCGCAGCGTTGAACACGGCGATCCATGCGATGGCGGCCGATCCCGATGCCGCGATCGGTTGGATTCAGGCAGAACTCCCCGCCGGCGCGGAACGCGACCGGGCGATTCGGAGCGTGGTGGAATCGATTGCGGATGACGCCCCGGCGGACGCGCTGCGCCGCATCGATCTGCTTCCTTCCGATGCCCGTGCCGAAACAACCAAGTCGTTGATCCAAAGGTGGGCGGAAAACGACATCGCGAATGCCACTACCTGGGTCGAACAACTGCCGCCGGGTCCCGAACGCGATGCCGCCACCGAAAGCCTGATGCACGTACGATTCCAGTTCGATCCCGTCGCCGCTCTTACGGAGTTCCCACGTGAATTTTCCGAGCTACCGCCCGCTCGGCTCGCAGGCATCCTAGCTGGGGGATCCATTATCGTGTCCGAATTCGGCTCCTCCGGTGACTTCGCTTCCGCCGACCAAGTTTTCGATCTCATCCAGCTCCTGCCCTCCGATGAAACGCGAAAGCAGTTTCTCGACTCCTCGCTGTGGAGACTGACTTGGCGCTCGCCGGAATCCGCCGCGGCGCTGGTCGCGGCGTTGCCCTCCTCCCAACGCCCGGAGAACGCCATCAACGATATCGCCGGTCGATGGGCGGATGCTGCGCCCGCCGCCGCTGGCGCGTGGGCGTTGACCCTCTCCGACGACGCTGCTCGACGTTCGGCCTACTGCGCCGTGCTTGCCAGTTGGGGCCGAGTCGATCCGGACGCGGCCGCCCGTTGGGCCAGCAGCTCGCAGGACGGACAACTCCGCAAAGACGCGGCGACGTTCATAGCCGGAAACTGGGCGGCGAATGATCCCGCAGCGGCCGCAGAATGGGCCGCACGTATCGGCGACGCCGAGTTCCGCCGGTCCGCGACCGAAGCGATTGCCCGCAGCTGGCTCCTCAACGATTTTGAATCAGCCAGGACATGGCTCGCGACGGTTGATCTGCCCGCCGAGCGCAAGGCCGCGCTGCGGCAGGAAGCTCGGCGATGAAACCCTCCACTCTCTTTCTCTTCGTCGGCGGTTCCGGGTGCTTCGCCGCAGGATTTTGGCTCGCGCAACTCCCCGGCTCGGCGACATCCCTCGACGCCGCCTCGCCTATGCCGCAGCCAGGTCTCGCCGCTCCCGCGGCGACCGCGCGACCGTCCCGCCACGAACTTCTGGTGCCATCGCGAGCGCGCGACTGGCGCAGCCTGCTCGCCGAAATCGAGCCGGAGGACGTACCCCGCGTAATCGAAGCCGCGCTCGAAATACGCGACGAACAACTGCGCGCGTCCGTGTTGCCCCGCCTATTGCACATCTGGGCCACCGAGGCGCCGGATGCCGCTTTCAACTGGATCAGCCGGCAAAAGCATCTGCCGTGGTTGGATCTCAACGGCTTCTTCCGCGCCTGGGCCGAACGCGATCCCGCCGCTGCCGTCGCGCATCTCGCGGCAGTACCCAAACGCTCTTCCCGTTGGGAGGCCGCAGCCGGTATTGCCAGCGCTTGGGCCGCAGCCGATCCAACGGCCGCGATTGCTTGGGCAAAACAGCTGCCCGCTGCCGAAAGCCGCGGCGCTGCGATCGGCGAAATCTGCCGACACTTTGCCGAACGAGATCCCCAGCAGGCTGTGGAGTTTGTCCTGTCGCTCGGCGAGCCGGCCGCCGTTGCAACCCGGCTGAATGGTATCGTCCGAATCCAAGCCGCCACCGATCCGCAAGCCGCGCTGCAAACCATCAACAACCTGCCCGCAGACGTGCCGCGGGGGCCGTTGTGCCGACAGATCGTCGACGCCTTGGTTGCCGAGGATCCAAAACTCGCCGGCGAGTTCGCGCTCACCATCCCGCCGAGTGAGGCGCAGCGCGGCGCGCTCCAATCCGTGGCCTCGCGGCTCGCCGTCGACTCCGTGCAGACCGCGCTCGACTGGATCAACTCCACGATTCCGAGCGGCCCGATCCGCGGCAACGTGATGGAAAACACTCTCGTCATCGCCGCCCAGGCCAATCCCAAAGCCGTCGCGCCGATCGCCGCGACTCTCAGAGGCAACCTCTTCCGCAACGTAGCGATGAATCTCGCCATCAACTGGGTACGCTCCGATCCGCAGGCCACGACCGCTTGGGTAGATCAACTCCCGGCCGATCGAAATCGCGCACTCATCCAGCGCATTCTTTTCACGTCCTGGAGCTGCGCCGATCCCGCTGCCGCCGCCGCCTGGCTCGCCACGACCGATCTCCCGCAGGAGACAAAGCAACAACTCCTCAGCGAACCCCGCTGATTCGCGAATGGAAGGCCGTCGCGGCTCAGGTTCTTGGTAACGTCGCTTCCGCTTGGGCTCGTCGCGATCGACGCTCCGGCATTCGCGTCCATCAGCGTCCATTGGCGTCCATTGGCGGTTCCTTCCGCCTGATCACGACCCACCGCCGAACTGCAGGCGCGTAGCTCCCTTCCCGCTTCCGATCGGCGCCCATCCGCGGTTCCTCTTCCGCCCGGCCGGCCGCAGGCAAGCGGACTTTCCACTCCGCCGCGACGGAAAAGCCGCACCCCACAATCAGGCAAAACACGAGCAGGCTTTTCTGGCCCAGACGCGGGTCGTCCGCACTTTCGGGGCCCCACATGAAGACGACCCACACGTCTCAAACCTGCTCGTCCGCCGCGCCTCTCGCCGGCGGGGATCGCGATGCCGAGCCCAATTCAGCCGCGATCATCCGCAGCGTCATCAACCGCCGGCACGGCGCCGCACCTGTGCTCGATCGCACCGCCCGCGCACGCGCGGAAACCGAACGCGAGCAACTCTGCTCCACGCTCCAACGCCTCCATCAACTCGGCGAGAGCCGCACACCCGTGCCTCAGCGCCGCCTCTTGCGCGAAGCCGAGGTCCTCGCCGCCGCCGCGCTCCTCCGCCGGCTCGCGTTGATCGCGCGATCGCTTTCGCCGGCCCAGCTGCTCGCCCACTGCGAACGAGCCGCCGCCAACGAAACCGGTCTCCACGCCCACCTCATCGATCCGCTCCAGCTTCGCCACCTCCTCACCTGCCACGAGGACCTCCCGAACGAGCAGTTCACCGCCGTCGAACTCTATGACCTCGAACGCGCGTTCGAACACGGCCCGCTCGACCAGGCGTTGAACCACCTCCGCCGCCTCGGCGCCCGCC
>DATGXO010000013.1:0-19210 GCA_035298965.1 Opitutaceae bacterium
GCCTCGGCGCCCGCCGCGACACGCTGCCACGCACCACGCCCGCCCTGCTCCGCCAGCGTCTCCTGCGCCTCGGCGTGACCGCCGCATCCACCGAGCGGATTCCCGCGCTCGCCTTCGAACTCGCCGTGCTCGACGTGCAACTGCACGGCCCGCTCGGTTGGGAAAACACCCGGCTCTTCTGCGCCCTCCTCAAGCAGATCAACGGCGCCACGGTCCCCGGCCTCGAGTCCTATCTCGAAGCCGCCGAGATCGCCCACACCGCCAGCCGTTACCGGACCGCCGGCGAAGTCGCGCAGGCCGACTATTTCCGTCGGCTCGAGGCGGCGCACGATCACTCCGCGTTGCCGCTCCTGGAGCGCAACGTCGCCGCCGCCGCCGAGCAGCGCAGCCGCGCCGCCGCGGCCGCCCCGGCCACGCCGGAGGTGTCGCCTGCCGCCCGCCCGCCGCGCCGCCGCTTCCTCTCCGGCCTCCTCGACCTCATCCCGTTCCCCGCCGCTTCGCGCGGCTGAGGGCCAAGGTCGGCGCGATCGGCTCGCCGAGTTGGGCGACGAATCTCCGAGCCGACAGTTCGGTTTGCCCACCCAACGGTGCGGGCGAAAACCGAGGGCACCGCTCCACTGCGCAGCCTCGATCGGCGAGACCCGACCGCACCATCCGCTCGGACCGTTCGAGGCATCCCTCGCCATCGCGCGAGCGCACGTAGTCGGGACAGATCAACCATGCTTCCGCTTGCCCCCGCGCGGCGGATTCAGGTTATCTTCCGTCATGGATACCCCGCTGCGGAGTGGATTGTGGCTGGTGCTTTGTCTGCTCGCGTCAGCGAGCATCGACGCGCGTGCAGCGGAGCAATCGGCGCCGCTCGCCCTCGAAGCGCAGGTCGGCGGCACGTGGATCAAAGTGCTCGCCTTCGACCAGCGCCGCCTCGTCGGCCAAGACGCCTCTGGCGAGCGTGAGATTCCCGCGACCGCTCCGCTGCGGCTCGTCGGCGATCTCGTGGCGAATCCCGGCCTCGTCGAAGCCGCCGTCGCCTTCAACCTCACCGAAGTGCCGTCCCCGTCCGAGTCCGATCGCCCGATCGGCTGGCGCGCCGAAGGCATCCGGCCCGTCAACAGTCTCCTGTCCGGCCCGCAGAGCCGTTGGCGAGCCACCAACCCCGGAAAGGCCGTCTTCATCTGCATCTGGCAGGTCGACGGAAAGCCCGTCCGCCTTCGCGCCCGTCCCGCGCAGACAGATTACAGCGACCGGTTTACAGCCGGCCGGGTAAGCTTAGACCTCGCAGCCGACGAGGCCTCGGGAAACCCCGTCTTCCTCCTCCTCGAAAACGGCGAGCCACTGCCCAAGGAAACCGCCCCCGCGGACGCCGCCGCCGACCGCCTCGGCGTCTTGCTCGCGCTCGGGCAGGATGGCGCCGTCGCCGCCGAGCTGCGCCGCGATGCTCGCGTGCCCGCCACATCGAAAGGCGCACCCACGTTGCTCCACCTCGCCGCCCAGACGGGAGCGATCCAAACCGTGAACACGCTGCTCGAGCTCCACGCCTCCACAGCCGCGAAGGCCGACAGCGGCGACACCCCGCTCCACAGTGCGGTGCGCGCCGCGCGCTCCACCGTCGTCGAGCGCCTCCTCGCAGCCAAGGCCTCAACCGGGGCTGCCAACGACGATCGCTCCACCCCGCTGCACCTCGCCGCCATCGGAGCCCATGCCGAGATCTGCCGCCTGTTGGTGGAGGCACGGGCTTCGATCAACACGCCCGACAAACTCGGTCAGGTGCCCGTTATCCTCGCCCTTCTCTCCAACTGCGCACCGGCAGTCGATCTGCTGTTGGCACACAAGGCCAGATTCGAGCTCCTCGATGCGGATCGTGATCGCCTGCTCGTCCCCAAGGCCGCCGCGGGCCAGCGCCGGCTCGTCCAACTGCTGCTCGCCGAGCATGCCGATCCCAACGCCGGATGGCGGAAGCAAACCGCGTTGTTCGTCGCCGCCCGCGAAGGGCACGCCGGCATCGTCGCGGACCTGCTCGCCGCCAAAGCCGACCCAAATCAACTAGGACCGAACGAAGAGACACCCCTGCTCGCCGCCGCCGGCCGCGGACACGCAGCTGTCGTCCGCCTGCTGCTGGCGGCCGGAGCCAACGCCATCGCCGCCAACCGCGGTTTTGCCCCGATCCACGCCGCCAGCTTCGCCGGCTCGGCTCCGACAATCCAAGCCCTGCTCTCAGCCGGCGTGCCGGCCGATTCCGCCACCGCGAGCGGTGTGAAACCGCTCACCCTCGCGCTCGGTTCCGGTTCCCGCGAATGCGTCGAGACGCTGCTCGCCGCCGGAGCCACCGTCGACTTGGCCAGTCCACGCTTCGACTCCGAGCTGACGGCCGCCTTGGCGATGGATTCCGATGTGTTCATCGCCGCCGCGCTGAAAGCGGGCATGCCGGTCGACCAGCAAACCGCGAAAGGTTGGCCGGCGCTCCGACTCGCCGCCATCAGCAAGGCCGAGCGTTGCGCGACCCTCCTGCGCAACGCCGGTGCCGCCGATGAAAGCACCGACGCAGCGATCACGATCAGACCGTCCGCGGAACTCGAGAAACGACCGACCTTGGTCGAGCTGCGCCCGATCTTCGATCCGCGCGACCCCGAGGAAGGCGACCTCGCCACCACGACGGTCACCGTCGAAGCCATCATCGGGCTGGACGGTGCGCCCGCCTTCGCCCGCGCCACCTGTAAAGATTGCCGCCTCTCCCGCTCCGCCGTCGAAACCGTGCTGGGTTCACGGTTCCAGCCCGCGATCAAAGACGGCATGCCTGTCGCGACAAAGATCCGGATACCGATCCAATTCGAAAAACGCGCCGAAGAAGCCATCGAATTCGCCAGGCTCGACGTGAAACCCAAGCTGATCGATTCGCCCGCACCGATTTACCCGTTCGCCTTGAAACAGCAGGGTATCACCGGTGAAGCCGTCGTGCAGTTCATCGTCACCGAAGACGGCGCCGTTCACGATGTCATCGTCGTCAACGCGACCCACGAAGGCTTTGCCGACAGCGCAGCCGCCGCGATCCGCAGATGGCGCTTCGAGCCGGGAGTTTTCAACGGCAGAGCGGTCGCCACCCGCATGCAGCAGTCCTTTCCCTTCCGCCTGAACTGATCGCAGCCGCCACGGTTCGTCTCGCCGAGCGGCGGTTCGAACTCCTGATCTCGTCGCTCGTCCTCGCGCCCCCGACTGCCTGATCGCCCCTCAGCTCAGGCTCATCGGGTCCACGTCGAGGGTCTGGCTGACTCCTTCCGGCCAGGGGAAGACGCGCTGCTCCTTCGCGAGCACGCCGACGACTTTCACCACCGCACCGGTGAAATACCAGAGCTGGAAACGGTACTCGCCCATCACGCGCTCGATCGGCGAGGGCGACGGTCCGCGCAGATCCGCCGCGCCGGCGAGCAGCGGCTCCACGCGTTTCTTCCACTGCTCGGCCACCCAGAGGACCTTCTCGGCGTTGTCGCCGCGGAACACGTGGTGCACGAGGTGCCGGAATGGCGGATACCCGAACTGCTGGCGCAGCTTGATCTCGCCCTCGATGAACCCGTCGAAGTCGCTCTGCTTGGCGAACTGGATGGCGTCGGCCTGCGGCGTGAACGTCTGCACGACCACTTCGCCCGCGCGGTCGCCACGCCCCGCGCGCCCGGCCACCTGCACGAGCAGCTGGAACGTGCGCTCGTTCGCCCGGAAATCCGGCACGTGCATCGAAATGTCGGCATCGACCAGCCCGACGAGCGTCACGTTCGGGAAATCGAGCCCCTTCGCGATCATCTGCGTACCGACGAGGATATCGATCCGCCCGGTGCGGAACTCGCCGAGGATCTCACGGAAACGGTTTTTCTTCCCCATCGTGTCGGTGTCGATCCGCACGACCTTCGCCCGCGGCAGGATGCGGGCGACGTGCTCCTCGACCTTCTGCGTGCCGAGCCCGCGCATGCGAATCTTAGGCGAGCGGCATTGCGGGCACACCAGCGGCGCCGGTCGCACTTCCCCGCAGAGGTGGCACTTCAATGTCTCGTCGGCGCGGTGGTACGTGAGCGCCACGCTGCAATGCGGGCACTCCGCCACGTAACCACACTCCTGACACAACAGGCTGCTCGAATAGCCGCGGCGGTTGATGAAGAGGATCGACTGCTCCTTTTTCTCGAAACGGTCGTGGAGCTTGTCGATGAGCAGGCGCGAGAGCACCGAGGTCGCACGTTTCGCCACGATCTCACGGCGCATGTCGACGATGTGCACCAGCGGCATCTTCCGGTCGTCGATTCGCGTGGGCAGCACGTCGTGCCGGTAGCGCCCGCGGCGCACGTTGTTCACCGTCTCGACCGACGGCGTCGCCGAGCCGAGGACACACACCGCGCCGGCGAGCTTCGCGCGATAGACCGCCACATCGCGCCCGTGGTAGCGCGGCGTCTCGTCCTGCTTGTAGGCCGGCTCGTGCTCCTCGTCCACGATCACCAGTCGCAGGTCGCGCACCGGGGCGAACACCGCCGAGCGCGCGCCCACGACGACTCGCGCCTCGCCCGATGCGAGCGCCAGCCAGCCGTCGAGTCGCTCGCCCTCGCTGAGCGAACTGTGCCACACGACCACGCGTTGACCGAGCTGCTGTTCGAGCCGGCCGCGCAACCGCGCGACGGTCTGCGGCGTGAGCGCCACCTCGGGCACAAGGTAAACCGCGCCGCCACCCCCGCGCAGCATGTCGGAGATCGCGTGCAGATAGACCTCGGTCTTGCCCGAGCCGGTCACGCCCTGCAGCAGATGCACCGCGAAACCGCCCTTCTCGCCGCTCGCACGAATCGAGTCCACCGCCGCCTTCTGCGCGAGATTCAGCTCAGGCGGAACCACCGCCACCGGCTCCACGCCACCGAGATCGTCGCCGTACGCCACGCGCTCGATGCGATGCTCGATCTCGCGCACCACCCCGTGCTCCATCAGCGCCGCGGCACTCGACGGACCGACACCGAGCCGCTCCAACACGAGCGACTTCGCCACCGGATGCAGTTGCAGTTTCAGAAACGCGTAGAGCTTCGCCTGCTGTGGCGCGCGGCGATTCAGTCTCTCTAGTTCCTCGACCGAAAGCTCGCGCGCCACGGCAAGGCGCTTCTCGATCTTCAGTGCGAGTCCCTTGCGCACCGAGACCGGGATCATCGCCTCGATCACCGTGTCGAGCGGCGCCGCGTAGTAGGCGGCGATCCAGCGCGCCAGCGAGAGCAGCTCCGGTGTGAGCGCGGGAAACGGGTACACGACCTGCGCCACGTTTTTCAGCTTCTCGACCGGGCAATCCGGCACCGGGTTCAGCTCCGAGACGACCGCCAACGTGAAGCGGTTCACCACCGGCACGCGCACGAGCGAGCCCACCGCCACGCCCGCGCACAGTTTCTCCGGTGCGAGGTAGTGCAGCACCTTGTCGAAACCCGCGAGCGGATGGACGGCGACGATCATCGCCGCCGAGTCGACACGGGAAACCGTTCCGCGAAAAGCGCCGAGTGCGCGCAGGTGTTCCTCCGATGGTGGGCGGGCGAGCCGAAGATTCTTCCGAACAGAAGAACGCCCGCCAGTTCGACGCCGTTGCAGCACCCACATCGGTCCCAGCCCGCGACCCGCCCCGTCCGCCCTCGGGCGCCTGATGTCCGACGGTGCCCGGTACCGTGCGCGCATGAACTCCACTCCCTTCCGCCACCCACGCCTCATCGCCCTCGCCACCGAACTCGACACCGCCACCCCTGCCGCCGTCTACGCTCCCACCGCCGAACTCTGGCAGACCGCCGGCATCTTCGTGACCGACGATGCCCTCGCCCTCTCGTACAGCTCCGCCGCGCAACACGGCGATCTCGGCATCCTCACCCGCCACGCCCGCCTGCTCTCGTGGCTGTTCTTCGAACTCCGCGCCGACAGCCGGCTCACCGGCGGCCCGTGGGCCGAGCGCGAGTTCTTCGGTCGCCTCGCCGATGCCGCCAACTCCTTCCTCGCCGCGCATCAACCCGAGGAATCCGACGCCCGCCCGCTCCTCCTCGCGGTGCTGCGCGAAGCAGGCGAGATCCTTCGCGAACGTTTCGCCCGCCTCGAAGCGCAACGCCGGCCCACGATTCGCCGCGCGGCCAGGCGTCGCCCCGCGTTCTCCGGCTTCCCGACGCTCGGTCTGGTCGCGGCCTGAACGAACCAGCGGCTCAGTCCTTCCCGCCGCGCCACACCTCCCGCACGACCGACTGGGGTCGACGGTTCGCCGTGAGATACGCCCGGCCGAGGTACTCGCCGATCACGCCGAGCATCACGAGCTGCGCGCCGGAGAAGATCAGCAGAGCCGCCATCAACGATCCCCAGCCGAACGCCGGACCTCTGTCGACGAGATGCAGGTACACCACGATCGCCACCCCGCAGAGCCCGCAGGCGCTTAGCGCCAAGCCCAGCACCGTCGCCGCCCGCAGCGGCGCGACCGAGAAGCTCGTGAACATGTTCAGCCACAGCCGCACCAGCCGGCGCAGGTTGTAGCCACTCTGCCCCTGCTCGCGTGGTTTGTGCGCAACCGGGATCGCCGTCACCGCGCGCGTGCTCTGAAGGATCAAGCCGTCGATGTACGGGTACGGTCCCTCGTAGCGCACGATCTCGTCCACGATGAAACGGCTCAAGCAGCGGAAGCTCGAGAGGTACAGCCCGGCCGGTTTGTCGAGCAACCAACCCGCCACGGCGTTGGTGAACGCGCTGCCCCAGTTGCGCCACGCCGCGTGTTCCTTCACCGAGCGGTAGTCGCCGAATACCGCGTCGAACCCTCCCGCCCGCGCCGCCGCGAGCAGCCTGGGCACCTCCGTCGGCGGATTCTGGCCGTCGTCGTCCATCGTCACCACCCAGCGGCCGCGCGTGTGCCGCAGGCCGGTGAGCACGGCGTTGTGCTCGCCGAAGTTCCGCGCGTGGCTCGCGACGGTCACCGGCACCGGGCACGTCGTCAGAATCCGGCGGCAGACGCGGAGGGTGTCGTCCGGACTGCAATCGTTCACGAGCACGATCTCCAACCCGCCTTCGATCCGCAGTGCGGCCAAGTCGGCCACCACATGCTCGATGCTCGCCTCGCTCCGGTAGAGCGGGATCACGATGGAAAGGGTCGGAACGGTTTCGCTCATGGCGGAAAAGTTCACGGCCGACCGGCCTGCACCCACGCACGCACCGCGGCCGCCACTTCGCGCACCTCGGCCTCACGCAGCGCCGGGTGGACCGGCAGGCTCAACACCTCCGCGCAACACCGCTCGCACTCCGCGAGCGCGCCCGTCGCATCGGGCGACCAGCGCGCGAATGCCGGCTGCCGGTGCAGCGGCACCGGGTAGAGCGCCTGCGCGACGATGTCGCGTGCCTCGAGCCAGACCCGCAGCCGCTCGCGGCCGGCCGTGCGCACAGCGTATTGGTGAAACACCGGCACGACATCTGCGCTCGGCTGCGGCGGCAACGCTAGCCCAGCCTCACCCAACTCCGCCGCGTAGAGCGCGGCGAGCTCCCGGCGGCGTGCGTTTTCCGCGTCGAGGTGCCGCAGCCGTACGCGAAGCACTGCGGCCTGGATTTCATCGAGCCGGCTGTTCCGCCCGCCTTCGCCGGCGCTCACGTAACGCTCGCGCCAGCCATACTGCCGGAGCGCCTGAGCATCCGCGGCGATCCGCGTGTCGTTCGTAACAACCGCGCCGCCGTCGCCGAGCGCGGCCAAGTTTTTCGTGGGATAGAAACTGAACGCCGCTGCATGCCCCAGCGTGCCCACTTTTCGGCCACCGAGCGCCGCGCCGTGCGCCTGCGCGCAATCCTCGATCACGAGCAGTCCGCGCTCCGCCGCGAGCGCCAGGATCTCCGGCATCACGCACGGTTGGCCGTAGAGGTGCACCGGCACGATCGCACGCACTCCCGCGGCGCGAGGCGAGCGCAGCAACTCGCGCAGCCGCGCAGGCGAGAGGTTCATCGTCGCGGGGTCGACATCGCAGAACACCGGCACGCCGCCCGCGGCGAGCACGCCGGCGATCGTCGCCGACACCGTGTTGGCGGGCAGCACCACGCCGTCGCCGGGGCGCACGCCCGCGGCGCGGAGGGCGATCTCGATCGCGTCGGTGCCGTTGGCCACCGTCACGCAGTGCGTCGCGCCGAGCCAGGCGGCGAACTCCGCTTCGAACGCGTTCACCTCCGGCCCGAGGATGTAGCGGCCGCTTTCGAATACGCGCGCGATGGCGACGCGCACCTCTTCGGCGCAGGCGGCAAGATTGGCTTTCGGGTCGGCGTTGGCGATCATCGGAAAACGGCGGCGGGCGACCCGCAGGTCAGAGATAGTGTTTCAGCTCCTTGCGGTAGAACCCGAGCGTGCGCCGCAGCGCGACGGGCAGCGCGGTGCGCGGCGTCCAGCCGAGCGTCTCGCGGATGAGCGTCCAGTCCGCGTAGTAGTCGCCGATGTCGATCTTCTTCCGGTCGGCGGGAAACTCGCGCACGACGTATTCGCCGGCTCCGTTCGCCTCGACCATCAGGCGCGCGAGCTCGGCGAGGGAAACGCGTTCGCGCCCACCAAGGTTGAACACCCGGCCCGCCGCCGCCGGGCTCCGTCCCGCCAGCAGCAACGCCGCCACGCAATCATCGACATACGTGAAGTCGCGCAACTGCTCGCCACCCCAGACCTCGATCGGTCGCCCTTCGAGCAGCTGCCGCACCCACACGCCGACGAACGTCTGCCGCGCGTCCTTCACGCGCATGCGCGGTCCGATCGTGTTCGTGAGCCGCAGCACGCACGTGCGCAGTCCGTGCACCTGATGGTAGAGCGTGTGATACCATTCGCCGGCGCACTTGTTGATGCCGTTCACGTCCACCGGCCGGATCGGGTGCTTCTCGTCAACCGGGAGATAGTCGGGCTTGCCGTAGATCTGGCGCGTGCTGGCGAAGACGACCGCGAGCGCGGGATTGTGTTTCCGGCACACCTCGAGGATCGAGAGCTGCGCGCGGCAGTTGATCTCGAGGTCCGTCGCCGGATCGTGGATCGAGTCGAGGTGGCTCGTCTGGCCCGCGAGGTTGAAGAGCACGTCGCGCTCCTTCACCAGCACGGGGAGAACGTGTTCGTCGCGCACGTCGGCGAGGTTCACCCGCACCTGTTTTTCGACGCCATGCAGATTCCGCAGATTGCCGCCGTACTCCGGTATCAGGCTGTCGACGATCAACACGTCGGCGCCGTGGCCGACGAGCGTGCGCGCGAGATTCGAGCCGATGAAGCCCAGCCCGCCGGTGATGAGCACGCGTTTGCCGGCGTAGAACCTGGCGTCGGTGGTTTCTGGGGAAGGCACGATCCGCACAGGATCGCCACCGCCTACCGACGATCAACCGCGAAACGGCCCGCAGCCCGCGCTCAGGCCGGCCCCATCGGTTTCCGCGCGGCCACGAGCACCGACACGCCGCATGGAAAACGCCCGCCGCACGACAGCCACATGCGCTCGAGCGCCATCATCACCCGCATCGGCCCCGCAATCCACCACGGGTACTCGCCCACGTCACTGCCCTGCGGCACCGGCAGGAGTTTGCGACGCGCCCACACCAGCGGCAGCGGGAGAAAGTTCCAATGCGTCGCATACACCGGCTCGAGCCCGACCGCACGCAGGAGTGTCCTCAGCTCAGCCCGAGTGAAACGCCGCCGCCCACCCACACTCACGTCATGGTACGAGTACAGCCACTGGTGCGCCGGCTCGTTCACGACCAGCACGCCGCCGCGCCGCAGACAACGAGCCGCCTCCCGATACGCCGCCGCCGGTTCCTCGAGCTGGTAAATGACATCGACGCACGTGATCACGTCGAAGTTCGCGTCGGCGTACGGCAATGCGAGCACCGAGCCTTCGTCGACCCGGCAGTCCGTGCGCTCACGCGCTAATCCGACCGCAAAGGCCGAAAACTCCACGCCGCGCAACTGCGCCGCCGGAAACCACTACCGCAGCCGCCGAAGCAGCCCGCCCGTCCCGCAGCCCGCGTCGAGCCACGTGCCGCCGCCGTGCGCGCCGCTCCGCACGAGTGCGCGCCGCACATGACCATGCAATGCCACATAGTGCCACAGAGTGTCCTCGCAGGCGGCCATGCGCCGGTGTTCGTCGGGCGTCATCATCGCCGGCACCCGACCAAGCCGCCGCGTCGCTGTCAACGCGCCGACCGTGCCAACGCTTCCTTGACGCTCTCCACGCCGCCCTCGAACGTGCGGCAGTTGCGGCCCGCCGCGGTCGCCCGTCCCCCGAGCATGAGTCCCCCACTTTCTCCGTCGCTCACCCGTCGCGCGTGGCCGTTCCTCGTCGTTCTCGCCACCGTCCTGCTGTGGACCGGCTATACCGACCGCTGGAACGCCGTCGCGTGGCGCACGCCCGACGACTTCGGCGGCGACCCCTGCGAAATCTACGCGCGCGTGCGCATCGCGATGGAAGCCCCGCTGCAACCGCTCGTCGGCTTCACCGACGTCGAGCGCCTCGGCGCGCCGTTCGCCGCCGACTGGTCGCTCTACCCAGTGGGCGACGGCCCGACGTTTGCGCTCGCCGGTCTGCTCGCCCGCGCGGTGGGGCCGTTCGCGGCGGTCAACCTCGTCGGTTGTCTCCTGCTCGCGGCGACCGCGCTCTCGTTTTTCCTCTGCGGACGCCGCCTCGGCTGGCGACCGGAGTGGGCCGCGTGCGGCGCGCTGCTCTTCGCGTTTAGCAACTACCACCTGCGCTGGTTCATCACGCTCAGTTTCACGCAGACATGGACGCTCCCGCCGCTCCTCCTGCTTTGCGCCAGCGCCGCCCGTCCCGCTCCGCCCCTCGGGCGAAACGTCGGCAAAATGCTCGCGCGCGCCGCCGCGCTCGGCGTGTGGCTCGGACTCGGCAACCCCTACTTCGTCTTCTTCGCCGGATCCATCGCGCTCGGAGCGTTCGGCTTGAACCGCCTCCGCCGCGCCCCGTGGCGCCGCCTCGCGCCGCTGACAGCGTTGCTCGCCGCAATGGCGTTCACCGTAGCGCTCGCGCATTGGATGTTTTTCGCCGCAAAACTCACCGGAGCGTCCGGCACCGAGCAATTCGACCGCGGCTACACCGGCGCCGAGCTCTACGCGCTCAAGCCGCTCGACCTCGTGATCCCGCCGGCCGATCACCGGAGCCGGCTCTTCCGCGATTTCGGCCAAGTGTACTCCGCTCACTCCGCGCTGAAGGGTGAGTTTTTCTACAATTATCTCGGCCTAATCGGCCTGCTCGGGCTCGGCCTGCTCGCCTTCACGGGGCTGCGCGCGGTCGCCCGACCCGATCTGCGTCACCGTTTCCCGGATTCCGTCCACGGCGTTTTCTGGTGCGGGCTCATCGCCACGGTCGGCGGAGGCACCGCGGCGCTCGCGCTCCTCGGCGTCGAGTGGTTCCGCGCGAGCAATCGCATCGGGGTCTTCATCTCGCTCTGGGCGCTGCTTTTCCTCTTCGGCGCGCTGCACCGCGCCACGCGCGGCAGCAAGCGCTGGTTCACCCTCGCCGCCGCAGTCGCGCTCGGCACCGCCGGCTGGTTCGAGCAAACACCCTGGTCCGACTTCGCCAAAACGCGCCGCGAACTCACCGCGCAGATCGACGCCGACCGTGCCGCAGTCACCACGCTCGAGCAGGCGGTCGGCAAACAGGCGCGCGTGTTCCAACTGCCGTTCGTGCCGTTTCCCGAAGCCGGACTCACCGCGAAACTCCGCGACTACGAACACCTCCGGCCCTTTCTCGCCTCCGCCGGCCTACGCTTCTCCTACGGCGCGCTGCGCGGGCGCGAAGAGTCCGACTGGGGGATCGCCACCTCGCGTCTGCCGACCGCTGCGCTCGTGGAGCGACTTCAGACCACCGGCTTCTCCGCGCTCTGGATCGATCGCCGCGGCTACACCGACGGCGCCGCCGCGCTCCTCGGCGAACTCCACGCGCTCGGCCTCACCGAGCTCCCCACGGCGCGCAGCGATGTCGCCGTCTTCCCGTTGCGCCCGCGCGAGCCCGCCATGCCGCCTTCGCTGCGCGACGCGCGCGCCGTGACGCTCTGGAATCCGCAGCAGGTTCCGGCCGCCGGCCAGCCCTGGCTACTCGCCCGCGCCGGTTGGTGGCCGGTGGAACTCGCCGATGCGCACGCGTGGCGCTGGGGCAAACGCGCGGCGGTGGTTCGCCTCGATTGGGACCAGCCGATTGCCGCCGCCGGCGAACTGCGGTTCACCGCCACCGCCGTCGCCGCAGGTCGGCTGACGATCCGCCTCGGCGAACGCATCCTCGGCCACGTCGCGCTCGCGGGCAGCGATCCGCGCGAGGTCGCGCTGCCCTGCCCGCTCGAGCCCGGCACGCGCGAGCTGATCTTCGAATACGAGGGCCGCCTGCGCCGCTACGGCCGGGATCAACGCCAGATCGGCTTCATGGTCGAAAACCTCGTCTGCGTGCCGAGGTAAACTCGCACTCGGCCGCGCACCGCCGCCCTCTCGAACGTTCTCCGCGGAAACGCCCGATTCCCGTTGGACACCGCCGCCGCGCCCGTCGTTAATTTTCCGCGCCGCATGTCCGCGAATCCGCGTCTCTCCTCGCCCGCCAGCCGTTGGTCCCACTTCACGGGGCTGCTTCACGACGAGTTCGACCTCGAGTCCCATTGGCTCCGACTCGAAGCGAGCATCGTCGTACCCGCGTTCACGGACGTTCGCCGCGTCGTCCTGCACGGCGCCGTGAAGCCCTGGCCGGCCGCCGAGCGCGCCGGTCGCCCGCCGCGCCTCGAGGTGACGCTGAACGGCACCCGCGTCGCGCTCGTCGCGCCCGTGGCGCCGGGTCCCTTCGAGGTGCCGCTCAATCTGCCCGCCCCGCGCGAAGGCGAGAACAACACCATCGGCCTGCGCCTCCACGGCACCGGATGGACCGACAACGTCGCCTGGCTCGGCCGCGTCGCGAAGGGGCTCACGTTTCTCGGGCCCATCCATCGCCGCCTCCAGTGGTACCGTCGGCAGAACAAGAACCGCCAGCTGCGCATCCGCGCTTTGGTGGCGGACTCCGGCGAGACGATCTTCGATTTCACCAACCGCCATTCGCCCTTCAACCACGCGTTCTCCCGCAAGCACCTCCGCCTCGGGATGAACGTCGTCGGCTTCCACCAGGCCGAGCTCGGCGTGGGCGAGTCCGCGCGTTGCATGGTCCGCGCGGCCGACGCCGCCGGGCTGCCCGTCGCCGTCGTCCCGCTCAAACTCAACTGCCTCAACCCGCAGGGCGACGACTCCCTCGCCGCGCGTCTCCAGACGGCGAATCCGCACGGGGTGAACGTCATCCACGTCGATGCCCCGCAGTCACGCGACATCGACCACCACCACGGTCGCGCCTTCCGCGCCGGAAAGTACAACATCGCCTACTGGGCGTGGGAGCTGCCGGAGTTTCCGGACGCGTGGCTCGAGTACGCGCAGTACTACGACGAGATCTGGTGCCCGAGCGACTTCGTGCGCGAGGCGATCGCCGCGAAGCTCCCGCACGGCGTGCACACGATGCCGCACGCGATCGGCTTCGCCCGGCCGACCGAAACTGCCGCCGCGATCCGCGCGCGCTTCGGCCTGCCCGCCGACCGTTTCCTCTTCCTGTTCCTCTACGACCTCAACTCGTACAGCGAGCGCAAGAACCCCCGCGCGCTGCTCGAAGCGTACCGCCGCGCGTTCCCGGCATCGGCCGAGGTCGGCGTCGTCATCAAGGTCCACAACCGCGCCAGCAATCCCGAGTCTTGGGCGCGCCTCCAAGCCGAGGCCGCCGCACTCCCCGGCGCCACGCTTATCGCAGAAACGCTCCCACGCGCCGACATTTACGAGCTGCAAGCGGCATGCGACTGTTTCGTGTCACTGCACCGCTCCGAGGGCTTCGGCCTCGCGATCGCCGAGAGCATGTACCTCGGCAAGCCCGTGATCTCGACCGACTGGTCCGCCTCGGCCGAATTCGTCAACGACCGCAACGGCTGCCCCGTGCAGGCGAAGCTCATCACGCTCGACCGCAATGTCGGCCCCTACGCGAAGGGCCAGACGTGGGCGGATCCGGATATCGAGCACGCCGCGTGGTGGATGCGGCGGCTGGTCGCCGAGCCCGCGCTCCGCGAACAACTCGGCGCAAAGGCGCGCGCGACGATCGAGGAACGTTTTGCCCCCGCCGTGATCGGCCGCCGCTACCGCCGCCGCCTCGAAGCGATCGCGGGCTGGTGAAGTTGCGCTGTAGGCCAGGTCGTCGACCTGGGGCGTGCGGCCTCCGGAAGCCACGTCAGCGACGTGGCCTACAGCCGGAAGCCTTCCCGTCTTCCGTAGGCCCGGTCGCCGACCTGGCATCTGTTTTCCGTTCCAGCATTCCTGATTTCCATATTCCCGTCCGCCGCGCCGAATCTTCACTTGGTTCCGCTCGGGAGCGGCGTTCCGTCCGGCGCACAGGTTTGGTCGAATCCACCATCGCTCGGCGCGACAAAGGCGGTCGTGAGGTTTCCCTCCCCTTTCTGGAGTCGCCTCTTCAGCACCGTCAGCGCTTCGGAGTTGATCAACTTGATGTCCACCACCTGATCGTTCGCGAAGGTCAGCAGCATGATGTCGCATGAGTGCGAATCGAAGACGCCGTTCGGGCCGAAGCCGTGGTACGCACGGACGTGGTCATTGAGCTCAAGGTCCGGCGAGCCGACATACCGACGGACCTCGGCGTCGAGGGCTCCCGGCTTCAAGGTGAAATGTCCGTTCTGCACCGTGATCGACCGTGCCTTGAAGGCATGAGCCTCTGGCCGAGCACTGAGCAAGGGAAGAAACAAGCTGCCACAGGCAGCGCAGAATAGAGCGAGAACTACCCTGGATGCATTCATCATCGAGCCTCCGGTTGAGGCCTCTGGTCAATCGCGAGCGGCGCATGGCCGCGCTGTCGGAAATGGTGGAGCATGCCGAAAACGCACACGCCGGGATGTCGCCTCCGCCGAATCGAACCGCTGGCGTCCAGCAACGGACCGATCGGCTGCCGAAGCCCTCGGCGCAGGCCCGTCGAGCGACAAGATGCGGTCTCGTCCCCCGTCCGCACGCGATCTGAACACCCAACGGATGGTTGGGGAAGCGGTCGCCCAACTGGCCGGCCGCGCCGAGAACTCGGGCTGCGCGGACATGGCACGGGTAATCTGCCCCCCATGGGACAATTGGCAATCCGCCGCGCCCATCGCCGCAGGGCCTCAGCCAGCGATTCGGACGAGATCCGGGTGTCGAGCGTCGAGCGATCGGTGTGTCGGTCCTTCCTGCCCTATTCCACCTCGAGCGCGACGCTCTCCGAAGCCACGTCAGCGACGTGGCCTACAGCCGGAAACCTCCCCGTCTTCTGTAGGCCAGGTCGCCGACCTGGCCCTCCGCCTTCCGTTTCTTCATTTCCTGATTTCCACATTCCCATTCCGGGTCCAGCGGCGTTCCTGCCCTATTTCACCTCGAGCACGAAGCTCTCGGAGTGGCTGTTGAACTCCGGAGCGTACATGCACTGGATCTCGGCGATGCCCGTCTGGTACGTGCCCTTGAGCTGCACGCGTGTCGAATACTCGAACACGTACGTGCCCTTCGGGAGGTAATCGATGAAGAAGTGCGACGCCGTGTCGCGCGTGCTCTCGTAGTACGCGAGTCCGTCCTGGTACCTGTACTGGCTGAGCACGGCGACGGGCTCGGTGCCGCTACCGCGCTGGTCCTTCAGGTGCACAAACTCCATGTCGCGATCCGTGCGCAGCTCGATCCGGACAACCAACTCGTCGCCCACCGCCACCGCGCCGTTCACGGGCACGAGCTCCTGGCCCTTCGCGGTCGTCTGCTTCACCCACAGACTCTTCTTGAGCTTCAGCGGCGTGCCCTCGTGCGGCGTGACCTTCGCCATGTCCTCGAGGTACTGCCAATGCACGCTGCCCCAACTCACGCCCTCGTCGGCTTTCTTGACGGTGATCTCGCCCATCGCGGGGCGAATCTCCGGCGCGGCGATTTTCTTCTCGTAGAAACCGGTGCCGGCTTCGACGTGCTCGGGCTGAATCGCCGTGCCGCCGAGCGTGACATCCACCAGCGCGTCGCTGCCGAGCAGGTTTCGCCCGCCGAGCAACAGCGCGTAGATCGCGTCGGCCGTGGCCTTCGTCGTTTTCCAATCCTGCGTCTGCTTCTGCTTGAGCAGCCACACCTGGCAGTCGTCGACGGCCTGCGGATCGCCCGCGCCGACCTCGGCGAACGCCTCGACCATCGTCGCCTGCGTCTCGATGGGCGCGCGGTACCACCACCAGCTCAGCTCGGTGTCGCGCCAGAACATCCCCAGCTCCTCGTTGCTCACGCTGCGCTCCTTGAGCGAACGCACGATCGCCAGCGGCGTCTGCTTGTCGCCGAAACGTTGCAACGCGAGCGCGCCCTGCGCCTGGCACATGCGGCAATCCGTCTTCAGCCAGAACTTCCGAAGCTGACCGAGGAAGAAGTCCACCGCGGCGCGGCGCTCCTGCGCGACCGGCTGGTCCTCGAGGAAGAAGCTGCGACCGTAGAGATAGATCACGTCGGTGTGGTTCGGCACGTACTCCTCAGGATGCGGCAGTCGCTGGATCTCGCGGTAACGCTCGTCGATCCACGCATCGAGCGCGCCGAGCGCCTTCACGGCGGGCGCCGCGTCGATGGCGACGCCGAGGTGCCGCAGCCGGCCGAAGCCGGTCACGATGTAGAGCGAAATGTATTCGTTTTCCCGGCCGCCGGGGAACCATGGCCAGAGCCCGTTGCCGAGCTGCTGGTCGGCGAGTTTGCGCAACGTGCGCGCCGTCTCCTCGTCGAGCCGGTTGGTGTCGAAGAGCAGACCCACGTTGCGACGCGCCTCGCTCTCGTTCTTCGCCTCGCGCACCCACGGCGTCTCCTCGAGCAGGACCGACTTCAGGTCCTCGTTCTTCGTCAGCGGGCTGTCGAGGGTCGGCGTGTTCTTCCACTGCTCGAACACGCGGCGGATCTTCGGATCGGAGTTGGCGATGTAGCGAGCAAGCGCGTTCGCGTAGAGCCGGTTGAACACCTGCTCGCTGCACTCGTACGGGTACTCCATCAGGTACGGCAACGCCATCACCGCGTACCACGCCGGCTGCGACGTCATCTGCACCGTGAGCGACTGGTGGCGCAGCGTGTCGGACGCGCCGCTCTCGAGGAGTTTTGGTAAGGTGAACGTCTTCGTCTGCTTCCCGCGGATCGGCAGCGGCACCGACTCAGTGACCAGAATCCGGCGACTCAGCACGGGGAGGAAACCTTCCTCGCCGTCGCTGGCCTGCGCGGTGGCGCCGACGGCCTTGTACGTGAGGAAACCGAGCCCGTCGGGCACGGCGATCCGCCACGCATAGCTGCGTGATTGTTTCGCCGGCACGTCGAACGTCTGCTCGGTCGCGCCGAGCCCCAGCGCGGTGTCGACGGACTGCTGCGTGGCGGCGTCGGCGAAGGTGAGTTTCACCGTGCCCTGCTGCGGCTGGTCGCTCTGGTTGCTCACCTTCACGGTGAACTCGATCGCGTCGCCCTCGCGCACGAAACGCGGCGGGTTCGGCTCGACCATGAGGTCCTTCGTGGTGACGGCCTTGCCCGTGAGCAGCCCGGCGCGCAGTTGCGCGTCGTGCGCGAAGCCGAGGAACTTCCACTCGGTGAGCGCCTCCGGCATCGTGAACGTCATCCGCACCACGCCGTCATCACCCGCCGTCAGGTGCGGGAAGAAGAACGCGGTCTCGTTGAGGTTCTTGCGCGCGGCGATTTTGGATAGGTCGGGCTTGGGGGCGGGCTCTGCGGCCGAGGGGTTGAGACCGCCGGGGCCCATGCCGGCCACTTCGGTCGCATTTGTCTGTTCCAAGAGGCGAAAGACCGAACCTTGTTCGACTTGATCAGGCATCGGCGGCCCTCCAGCCATCGCCGCTGGCGCCGGCGGCGCCATTAATTCCATCGGCTCCTTCGTCATCTTGAACGCAGCCCCCGCCCGCTGCCAGCCCCAGACATCGGACACGACCTCCGATGGGAACATGCGGTAGCGCCACTCGATGGCGCGCTGTTCGACCGACCAACCACCGTGGTAATGCCGAAAACCCTCCCGCTCGTTCTGGAACTGCGACTGCACGAAATCCGACTCCGCGCGGAACACCCCGAAGCCCGCCGGCCAGCCGTGCGGCGCGTACTGGTCGAGCGAGGCGTCGTAGAGCGCGGCGACCATCTCGGCGCTCGCACGGTGGGCGTCGGGCCCGGTGACCACGGCCGTCCACGTCTCTTTCTGGCCGGGCGCGAGCTTCGAGCGGAACGTCTCCCACTTCACCGCAAGCTGCTTGTTCGTCCACGGCACCTGCACGACGCGCTCGTTGAAGGTGACACGGTTCTCGCGCACGGCGGTCACGCGGACCGTGAAGCCGCCGCGCAGCGCCTCGGTCACCTTCTGCTCGACCAGCGCCTGCGTGCGGCCGGCCTTCGTCCAATAACTCTGGAGCCGCTGGCCGTCGCACTCGATCTCGACGAACGCCCGGCCGCTCGCGTAGCCCGTGCCCCAGAGCGCGGTGAAGGTCGCGCCCGGCTCGACCGACCACGCCGGCGCAGCGAAATGGTTCGGCACCTTCACGCCGTACGCCTTCGCCACCGGATCGACGACTTCGACCACGCTGCGCGCCGTCACCGGTTTTCCGAACCGATCCTTCGTCTCGACGACCGCGCGGTAGAGTCCCGCCGGCAGCTTCGCGGACACCTTCGCGGTGCCATCAGCCGCGGTCGTGAAAGTCTGCTCGGTCAGCACGTCACCGAGTGCCCACGATTCCGGCTTGGTCGGGTCGGGCTGCGGTTCGGCGTCGCCGCCCCACCACCAATAGCGCTCCTGCTGAAGCGCCGCGCGCTGGACCGCCGCCGGTTGCTGGAGCACGAAAACCTTCAGCGTGCCCGCGGCGCTCTGGGGCACGCCGTCGAGCGAGCTGGTCGAGAGAGTCAGCTCGACCGGCTTGTCCGGCGTCTGCCACTCGGCGGCGGAGACGCTCGCTTGGAGCGCCGTGTAGCCGACGCGAACGCTCGTGTCCTCGGAGCGCGTTTCGCCGGTCGTGTCGGTCACATCGGCGTGGATCGTGTAGGAGAACACCGGTTCGGTCCTAGTCGGCACCGTGCGATCCGGCGCGGCAGTGAACTCGACCCTGAACGTGCCGTCGTCGCCGGTGACGGCGATGCCGTGCGCGATCGCCTTGGTCGCTGGCGGCTGCCACCACCAGCACCAGCGCGGCAACT
>DATGXO010000014.1:0-2033 GCA_035298965.1 Opitutaceae bacterium
GGGTGGTGCCCCAGTCCTCGTGGAGCTTGAGGCCGATGGCGCCGGCGAGAATCTGCTCGCGTAGGGGTTTCGCGGTGGCGCAGTTGCCCTTGCCGAGAAAGCCGAGGTTCATCGGAAACGCCTCGGCCGCCTCGAGCATGCGGTGCATGTTCCAGGCGCCCGGTGTGCAGGTGGTGGCGAGCGTGCCGTGCGCGGGGCCGGTGCCGCCGCCGAGCATGGTGGTGATGCCGGAGCTGATGGCCTCGTCGATCTGCTGCGGGCAGATGAAATGGATGTGCGTGTCGATGCCGCCGGCGGTGACGATGCAGCCCTCGGCCGCGAGCGCCTCGGTGCAGGCGCCGACGATCATCGGGTCCTTCTTCTTCGTGGCGGGATCGGCGTAGAACGAGCCGATCCCGGACTGGATACCTGGATTGCCCGCGTGGCCGATGCCGACGATGCGGCCGTGCTTCACGCCGATGTCGGCTTTGATGACGCCGAGCAGCGGATCGAGGATGAGGGCGTTGGTGATGACGAGGTCGAGCGAGTCGGCGTCGGAGGCGGTGGGCGACTGGCCCATGCCGTCGCGCAGGACCTTGCCGCCGCCGAACTTCACCTCGTTGCCGTAACCGGCGGCCTCGGCGATGAGGTCGCGCTCGACTTGGACAAAGAGCTCGGTATCGGCGAGGCGGACGCGGTCGCCGGTCGTGGGGCCGAACATCTCGGCGTATTGGCGGCGGGAAAGGTGGAGCGGCATGGCGATTGCGGATTTCGGAATGCGGATTGCGGAATGGCCGGAGCCGGAACGGGCAGACGGATTGGGAATGTGGAAAGCGGGAAACGGGCAGGAACGGCCGGAACGGGTGGAGATCGGAAAACGGAGAATCTGGAACTCAGGGAATCAGGAACGGAGACCGCGGGGCCTAAGGCAGAATGATGAATGGAAAATGCGGAACGGAGTTCATCGTGAACTCTTCGGTCGGGACGACTTCTGCATTCTGCCTTTTGCCTTCTTCGTTAGGTCCAACGGACCGCTGACGAGGGCGTTTAGGCCGAAGACTTCACGTTGGCCGGCGAGGGCGACGAGCTCGACACGTTTGGTGTCGCCGGCCTCGAAACGCACGGCGGTGCCAGCGGGGATGTTGAGGCGGAAGCCGCGGGCGGCGGCACGGTCGAAGGTGAGCGCGGTGTTCGTCTCGAAGAAATGGTAGTGCGAGCCGACTTGGATCGGGCGGTCACCGGTGTTCACGACCTCGAGCGTGATGGTGGACAGGTCGAGATTTGCCGGGAGCGTGGCGGGCTCGGACGCGGGGATGATTTCGCCGGGGATCATGGTGCGGAGGACCTAGGGAAGAAGGGAGAGTGGAGAGTGCAGAATGCGGAAGTCAGAGACGGGGACGCGGGCTGATCGGAGTTCTGCATTCATCATTCTGCGTTCTTCGTTAGCTGAGCCGGAGGCTCAGCGTATGGGGTTGTGGACAGTCACGAGCTTGGTGCCGTCGGGGAAAGTGGCTTCGACTTGGACCTCGTGGATCATTTCGGCGACGCCTTCCATGACTTGGTCGCGTGTCAGAAGTGTGGTGCCGAAGCTCATGAGGTCGGCGACGGTGCGGCCGTCGCGGGCGCCTTCCATGATCTCGTAGGAGATGATGGCTATCGCTTCCGGATAGTTGAGCTTGAGGCCGCGGGCCTGTCGGCGGCGGGCGAGATCGGCGGCGACGACGATCAGGAGTTTTTCGCGCTCTCTGGGGGTCAGATGCATGGCGGAAGAAGAGAATCTGGAACTCAGAAAATCAGGAAACGGAGGCGACAGAAGGTAACGAAGGAAACGAAGAGGTGGGTGGCCGGATCGCCTGCAAGCAGGCTCCTACATGGTGGAGGGTTTTCGAACTCAGACTTGGAGGTGTTCCTTCACGACTTCGTCGGTGAGGGCGGAGATGGGGCCGGCGGCGACGACGGCGCCGCGGTCCATCGCGTAGAAGCGGTCGGCGACGTCGCGGCAGAAATCGACGTACTGCTCGACGAGGAGAATGGCGAGCTGGGCCTCGGCGTGG
>DATGXO010000015.1:0-16012 GCA_035298965.1 Opitutaceae bacterium
GCCAATGCGATGAGGTCGGCGACGGCGCCGGCGGGGGAATCGGCGCGCGCGAGGGCGACGGCGAGCTGGGCCGATTCGACGGGCTTCGTCAGGCCGTCGCTGGAGAGCAGGAGACGATCGCCGGGCTGCAGGTCGGTCTCATGCACGTCGACGCTCGGCAGGGATGGCAGTCCGATGCAGCTCGTGAGCGTGTGCTCGGCGCCGCGGGGCAGGCGTTCCAGCGAACCTTGCGCCCGGCGGGCGAGGATCTCGGCGGCGACGGTGTGCTCGGCGGTGAGTTGCTCGAGCACGCCGTCGCGGAGGCGAAACGCGGCGGAATCGCCGACATGCGCCAGCAGAAGGCGCGACCCGCGCGCGTGGGCGATCGTGAGCGTGGTGCCGATGCCGAGCAGCGGGCTGAGTTTCAGGCCGAGTTCGAACACGGTGCGATTCACGGTGCCGAGCAAGGCGCGCCAGCCGGCGAGATCCTCGGGCAACGACTCCGGAGCGATGGCGCCGAGCGCGTCGATCGCGAGTTGCGCGGCCTCTTCGCCGCAGGGCATCCCACCCATGCCGTCGGCCACGGCGGCAAGCTGCAGCTCCTCCCGCACGAGGAAACGATCCTGATTCTCCCGGCGCGTGCGCCCGACATCCGTCGCGCTGGCGTACTGAAGCCGAAGGGGCATCGCCGGGATCATGCTGATTTGGCGGAGGTTGTCGAACGGCGAGACGCGCGGCGGAGTGGGCGGAAAACACGGATCGACGCTCGCGAGAGCGGAGCCACATGCACGAGCGGCGCGCACCGTCGCTTACCGCTCTGGGAACTCGAACTCGCTGCGGTCCTTCTTCTTCGAGAGCACGAGATAGGCGGAGAACGCGGAGCCGCGTTTCGAGGTGAAACCTTCGATCAGCTCGGTGCGGCCGCCAGTGAGAAGCTGCGACACGTCTGTCGGCGTGATCTCCTTCTTGCAGATCTCGCGGGCCATTTTGAAGACGATACGCGGCGCATCGGTGCCGGGCTTGGTGACGTAGTACGCGTCCGCGGCCTGGAGGATGTCGGCGCCGCCATGGGCTTCGCTCTTGCCGATCTGGGTGGCGCCGGTGAGGTCGACGGGTGCTTTGGCTTTGCGCGTGCCCTTCTTGCCGTCTTCGCCCTCGGCCTTCTTCGGGCGCGGGGGAAACTCCCAGGCGAGGCGCTCGCCGTTGCGCAGAAGGAAGGCGTTGAACGGCCGGCCGCGCTTCGAGATGAAGCCCTCGATGACGTCGGTTTTGCCCTCGGCGACGAGCTTCGTGGCGGTTTCGCGGGTGATCTCCTTCTGGCAGAGACGGCGCGGCACGGAAAACGTCTGCTTCCAGCCCTCGCCCTCGCGTTCGCGGAGGATGTAGCTGGTCGGACCTTCGCAGAGTTCGGCGCCGGATTTCTCGTCGCGCCAGAAACCTTCGAGCGTATTCAGTTCGACCTTGTTGCCGAGGTCGAGCGAGGCCTTCCACTTGCCGGTCTCCTCGTCCTTCGCGAGCACGACCTTGGCGGCGAAACGCTTGCCGGTTTTCTCGGAGACGAAGTCGTCGAACGGCCCGATCTCTTTGTCGGCGATGAGCTGCTTCGCCTCGTCGAGGGTGAAGCGGCGGTTGTTCATCACCTTGTAGACGCGGAGGGTCTCGTCCTGCGATTGCCACCAACGATTGAATTCGAGCAGCGGCTGGTTGTCGCTCGGCGAGATCACATCGGTGGGCACGCCGGTCTCCTCGTGCTCCTTGATGTTGGCGACGATCTTCTTCGTGAGGCCCACGATGTTCTCCATGAACGTCTCGCGGGAGAGCTTGGCCTGCTCGACCTTGCGGAGCTGGAACTCCCATTCGCCGGTGAGGGCGGGGGAGGTGAGTTCGTCGCACTTGGTGTGCCCGAGGAAATCGAGCACGGTCTCGGCCTTGGTGGTCGGGATGAGCTCGCGGCCTTCGCGGGAAATGTAGTTTTCGCCGATGAGATGCTCGATGGTGGCGGCGCGGGTGGCGGGCGTGCCGAGGCCGCGTTCGCTCATGGCGTCGGCGAGGTTCTCGTCGTCGATGAGTTTGCCGGCGTTTTCCATCGCGGAGAGCAGCGTGGCTTCCGTGTAGCGCGGCGGCGGCTTGGTGGCTTCGTCGGTCACATCGACCTTCGTCACGGCCGAGTGCGGCGGCTTGCCGTCGGGCGGCGTGAGTGCGGGCAGGCTCTTCGAACCGTCCTCGAAACCGGTGCGGCCGGCGACGGCGAGATAGCCGGGATCGACGAGGACCTTGCCCTCGCTCTTGAAACTATGCGCGCCGACGCGGCTGGTGCGCGTGGTCACATCGATCTGCGCGGGCGGGAAGAAGATCGCGACGAAACGCCGGGCGATGAGGTCGAAGATCTTCTGCTCGTCGCCGTCGAGGTGGCCGTGTTCCTCGTTGGTCGGGATGATCGCGAAGTGATCGGTGACCTCGGCGTTGTTGAAGATGCGCTTGTTCGGGTGCACCCAGCCGTGCTCGAGCACGGTCGCGGCGTGCTTGGCGATGTCGCCGTGGAGGCGGCCGAGGGTGGCCTTCACCGTGCCGATGTAGTCCTCGGGCAGCGCGCGCGAGTCGGTACGGGGATAGGTGATCATCTTGTGCTTCTCGTAGAGGCCCTGCGCGATCTGGAGCGTGCGGCGCGCGGAGAACGAGAAGCGGTTGTTGGCGTCGCGCTGGAGCGAGGTGAGGTCGTAGAGGCGCGGCGAGATCTGCGTGGTGCGTTTGCTCTCGTCGGTGACGGCGGCCTTCGCGCCCGGCTGCGTGACGGCGGCCACGGCTTCGGCGGCGGCGCGCTGCCAGAGGCGTTCGGCGCGATCGTGTTCATCGTCGCCCTTCTTGAAACTGGGTTTTTCGTAGACGCCTTCGTAGTCACCCTCGGCGACCTTGAACGTCGCGACGACACGGTGGTACGTGCGCGCCTTGAACGCCCGGATCTCGCGCTCGCGTTGCATGACGATGGCGAGGGTGGGCGTCTGCACGCGGCCGACGGTGGCCATCGAGCCCTTGCGCGAACCGAAGAGGCGTTTCGTGACGGCGCGGGTGCCGTTGAGTCCGATGAGCCAGTCGGCCTCGGAGCGGCAACGGGCGGCGTCCTGCAGCGGCTGCATCTCGGCGCCGGTGCGCAGCTTGGTGAACGCGGTGCGGATGCCGTCGTTAGTCATCGATGACATCCAGAGGCGCTTCACGGGCTTCTTCGCCTTCGCGGCCTGGAGGATGTAGCCGAAGATGAGCTCGCCTTCGCGGCCGGCGTCGCAGGCGTTGAGGATCGTCGTAACGTCGTCGCGGGCGATGAGCTTCTTGAGGAGCTGGAACCGGTCCTTCGTCTTCTCGATCGGCTTCACGCCGAACTTGCCCGGGATGATCGGCAGCGACTCGAGGCGCCAGAAACGGTATTTTTTCTCGTCGATGTCCTCGGGCATCTCGAGTTCGACGAGGTGGCCGACGGCCGAGCTGATCACGTACTCGTCGTTCTCGAAAACCTCGCCCTTCTTCGGGACCTTGCCTAGAGCGCGGGCAATGTCGGCGGCGACGCTTGGTTTCTCGGCGATGACGAGCGTTTTAGACATGAAGGGGTTGTTCGCTAGGCTCGTCGGGGAATTTTTCAAGCCCGGTTTCAGCCGGCGGCGCCGAGGGAGTCGCGGAGTTGCCGAGGTGATCCGGGATTCACGTGGCGGTTACGAACCCTCTGTCGAGCCCGGGTGTGGCGGCGCCTAAAACGGTGGAAGAAATCGGTAAACGGCGTGCAGCAGGCAGGCGTTGCCGAGCACGAAACGCCACCAGAAGCCGCGGCCGGCGGGCAACGTGAGGTTGAAAGCGAGCGTGAGCGGCAGAGAGGCGCGGGCCACCGCCCAGTAGCCTGCCCACACGGAATCGCCCAACACCCAGAACAGCACCGCGAACGGCACGCTGGCGCGCACCCAAGGTTCGGCCCAGCGGCGTCGCGCGAGGAAGATCAGGTGCAACGACTGATAGATGAAGCCAGTGGCGCCGATCAGCCCCCAGACGTAGCGCGAGTCGAAGTTGCCCTGCGCGAGCTCCCAGACGCAGCGCGCGAGGTGTGCGGCGAGCGCGGCGCCGGGCCACGCGAAATTCCCGGCGAAACCACCGACGCCTGCTGGCAGATTGACGCGTAGCCACACGAACCAAGCGACCGCCGGCAACGCGCCGAGTGCGCGCAAGCCCCAGCGTTTCCAGAACGTGGCGTGGGTGATCGCGAACGCCCCGAAGAGGGCCGTCTCGCGCGTGAGTCCGGCCAAGGCGAGAAACACAGCGGCGCGCCCGGGCTTCGTGGTGCGAGTTGCGCGCACGCCGAGCAGGAGCAACAGCGCCGCCGGCAGATCGACGAGCGCCAAACGCACGCTGTCGAGCGCGCCGAGACTGAGCACACCCGCGAGCCAGAGCCAAGGGGCGCGACGCGGGGCGAGGGCGGTGATCTCGGACCACCAGAAATGCGCGAGCAGCAACCACGCGACGGCATTGAGCAACGCGTAGGTTTGCAGGATCCACCACGGCCGACCGGCGGTGTGCGCGAGCAGCGGGAGAAAGAGGCGTTGCGCGCGGTAGGCGGGCACGTCGAACGCGGCGCGCACTTCGGGCCGGAGGACGCGCGGGTCGACGGCGAATTGCGCGTAGAACTGGCCGTCGTAGCCGAGGCCCGGCACTGATTCGAGCGGCAGCGCGGCGACGGCGGGCACGCGGCGCTCGGCGAAGGCGTCGCCGAAGCGGAGCAGCGCGGTGAAGCCGGTGCGTGCATCCCAGCGGGCGGCGACGAGCGCGAGCACCGCGACGACCACGCCGAGCCGCAACCAACGGCACGCAGACGGGCGGGCCGGGGACGGAGGCGGTGTGGGGTGCGGCGAAGGCATGCGGCGTCGGAAGCTTCACGACGCGGGAAGCGGCGAGTCGGGTCAAACTTCGAGTGCGCGGTCGGCGATGGAGCCGCGGAGCGGGAGCGGGTTTTCGCGGAATGGCAGGCGTGAAGGCCGCAGCACCATCAGGGACGACGTGCCGAGCGCTGCTTTCGCGAGCAGCGCCACACGCTCAGCAATTACCTACGGCACGAGATCGTACACGGGCACCTTCACGAGGTAGCTGCGGTTCTCGCGGCGGAAGAGGTACTCGACGGTGTCGGCGTTGCGGAGGTGTTTCTCGAAACGGTCGAGGTTCCACTTGATGATCGGCTCGCCGTTGATGCCGACGATGGCGTCGCCCGGTTCGATCTGCTGGGTCGCGGCGGACGCGTCGTCGAGCACTTGGAGCACGCGCCACTCGGCGGGCAGGCGGACGAAGCTCAGGCCGGTGGTGCGCTGGGAGGGGAGTTTGACGGCGGCGGTGCGCTCGGCGTCGAGGATGACGAGGCCGCGGCGTTGGTCGAAGGTGACGGTGAAGTGGCGCAGGATCTCGGCGCCGATCGTCGAGAGTTGGTCGGTGAGCATGACGCGCGGCTCGCGGATCTCGCAGGTGCCGAGCACGAGGTTGTCGGCGAGGCGGCCGATCTGGCGCGGGGCGTTGCCGGAGAGGGTGGCGACGAGCGGGCCGGTGCGCGGGCCGGCTTTGAACGGCGGATTCAGCCCGGTGGCGTCGAGAGTGAACGGCAGATCGCTGCCGGAATCGATCAATGCCATGAACGTCTTGTCGCCGAGCGCGACGTTCACGATCGGCCGCGTACCGTCTTCGAGCGCGAAGGGGATCGCGACGCCCGGCACGGTGCGCGCGGGGTAACGCGGCGAAAGCACGACGCGGTTGCGCGGGTAGTCGAGCGTGAGCAGGAGGTCGCGGAAGATCGGAAAGCCGAGGATGCCGTCGATCGTCACGCCGAGGTGGTTGGAGAAATCGACGAAATCGTAAACGGCGGCGCGGACGTTGGCGAAGTTGGCCGTGCCGAGCGTGAGCGAGGGCACGGTCGTGCTGCCAAGCATCGTGGCACCGCCGGCGGCGGAGACGACCTGTACGGGGGCGACCGCCGGCGTGGTGCGGAAGCCCGGCACGGCGGCGGCGATGCGGTCGGAGACGAGCGTCACCGAAGAGCCGGTGTCGATGAGGAAGAAATAAGGGCCGGCGTTGCCGACGCGACCTTCGACGAGCAGGAGATGGGAAACTTGGCGGCCGGGCACGACGACCTGGTCCGGCTCGAGTTGCTTGGCGTCGAAATGCAGGGTGGCCGGAGCGGCGAGTCCGGCGAGCGGGGACAGCAGAGCGAGCGAGAGGACGGTGAACGCGCGGGCGAGGACCATGCGGCGTGCACTCAGACGCCGGGGACGAGGCGAAGTTTCCTGGAGCGACCGGATCATTTGCGCGCCGGCGGCAACGAGAGCGCGAGGCCGAGCGGCAGGAGAATCACGGCCGCGGCGGCGACGTAGCAGGCCGTGGAGCCGAGCGACCAATACACGATGCCGGCCGCGATCGGGCCGATGGCGCGCGTGAGTGAACCGAGCGCGCGGAAGAGACCCATGAGGCGCCCCTGCTCGTCCTCGCCGACATAGAGCGAGAGCAGCGCCGAGAGCGCGGAGTAGCAGAAACCGGAGCCGATCGAGGCCAGGCCGAGGCTGGAGTAGATCGAGCCGGCGCTGAACGCGAAGGCGAGCCATCCCATGCCCGCGAACGCGAGCGCGAGGCCGAGCAGCGACGCGGTTTTTTCGCCGATCCGCGGCACGAGCCGGCGCACGAGCAGACCTTGGGTGACGACGGAAACGACGCCGGTGAAAACGAACACTGCCGTGAGCTGGCGCGGCGTGTAGCCGAGGCGGTCGGCGGCGAGGAAACTGAGCGTGAGCTCGAGCGCGCTGAAACCGAGGACGAAGAGGGCGTTGATCCAGATCACACGGCGCACGTGCGCGGCGGGGATCGCCAGCAGCGCGCGCAGCGGGTGGCGGAGCCGCTCGTGGGCTGCGGATGTTTCCGGTGAATACGTTTCGGCGAAGCGGCGCTGGACCCAGAGGAGGTTCACCAGGCACAGCGCGAACGCGATGAGCGCCGTCACGCTGAACGGGTGGATGCCGACGGTCGCGAGCTCCGGCCAGCGCGTGAGAAGATTCCAGTTGGCCGTCAGGCCGCCGATCGCCGGTCCGGTGATGAAGCCGAGCCCGAACGCCGCGCCGATCAGGCCCATGCCCTTGGCTCGGTCGGCGCGTGAGGTGATGTCGCTCACGGCGGCCGTGGCGACGGAGAGGTTCCCGCTGAAGATTCCGGCCGCGAGGCGTGAGACGAGGAAGAGGAGAAACGAGCCACTGAACGCCCAGATCGCATAGCTCGCGGCGGTGCCGGCGATGGTCAGTTGCAACACGGGCCGGCGGCCGACGCGATCGGAGCGCGCGCCCCAGATCGGCGCGAAGACGAATTGGAGAAACGAGTAGAGCGACGCGATGATGCCGCCGAAAAGCACCGCGGTGTAGCCGCCGCCGTGCAGCGACGGCGCGAGCGTTTCGATGTGGCCGAGGAACCAGCCGAGCACGCCTCCGCGGCCTTCGCGCGCGAGGTAGTGGTCGAGCATCGCCGGAAAGAGCGGGAAGAAGATCGAGAAGCCGATCAGATCGAGGTAGAGCGTGAGGAAGATCACACCCAGCGAGGTCTTCTTCGGTGCGGGAGCGGTGGTGGCGGTGGACACGGTGGTAGCGCAGTGGTAGCCGCGGAATCAGACCGCGCGCCCCTCCCGAGCGCAAGCGGCGTATGGGCGGCCACGCGAGGGGCACGGGGCCCTTTGTCGATGCGGTTAACGTGGACTTCGGCACGGTTGTCGTGGGGCCTGTGGCGCGCTCAGGTTGGGTTTGCCTCATGATGATGATGCTTCTCCCCCAAAGTCGGAGCACCCCGGCAATCCGCGCGGTGCTGATCGTGTTGGTTTCACTGCTCGTCGGCGTGCGGGGTTGGTGCGGCGATCCGACGTCGAGCCTTGCGGAGCCGCTGGTCGTCGAGCCGGCGGCGGTGCCCGAGGCGTTCCCGCTCGTGGAGCGTGGGCAGGCGGCGCCGCTGTGGTTCGATGCGCATGATCACAAGGGCGTGCTCCGCGCGATCGGCGACCTGCGGGCGGATATTGAACGCGTCACCGGGCGGAAGCCGGAGGCGACGGAGCGTCAGCCGGCGGCGGCGCAACCGGTGATCATCGGCACGATCGGGCGGAGCGAGTTGATCGACCGCCTCGTCGCCGCCGGTCAACTCGACGGCAGTAAGCTCGTGGGCAAATGGGAGAGCTTCATCATCGCGACGGTCGCGCAGCCGGTGCCTGGGGTGGAGCGCGCGCTGGTGATCGCGGGCAGCGACAAGCGCGGGACGATCTACGGCATCTACGAACTCTCGCGGCAAATCGGCGTGTCGCCGTGGCACTACTGGGCCGACGCGCCCGTGGCGCACCGCGCGGAGCTGCACGTGAAGCCCGGCGCCTTCGCCTCGGGCGAGCCGAAGGTGAAGTACCGCGGCATCTTCATCAATGACGAGGCGCCCGCGCTGCGCCGTTGGGCGCAGGAGAAGTTCGGCGGCACGGGCCCCGAGTTCTACGGCCACGTTTTCGAACTCCTGTTGCGCTGCCGTGCCAACTACCTGTGGCCCGCGATGTGGTTGCCGGTCTCCTTCAACGACGACTACCCCGAGAATCCCCGGCTGGCCGATGAGTACGGGATCGTGATGTCGACCAGCCACCACGAGCCGATGATGCGTTCGCACCACGAGTGGGAGCGCTACGGCAGCGGCCCGTGGAACTACGAGCACAACGCGGCGAAACTGCGGGAGTACTGGCGCGGCGGTTTCGCGCGCGTGCGCGACTACGAGAGCGTGGTCACCGTCGGCATGCGCGGCGACGGCGACGAGGCGATGGCCGAGGAGGCCGCGGTGCCGTTGCTCAAGCAGATCATCGCCGACCAGCGCCAGATCATCGCCGAGGTCACCGGGAAACCCGCGGCGCAGACCACGCAGGTGTGGGCGCTCTACAAGGAGGTGCAGGATTACTACGACAAGGGCATGCGCGTGGACGACGATATCCTCGTCCTCTTCAGCGACGACAACTGGGGCAACATCCGCTTCCTCCCGCGCCCCGAGGAACGCGAGCGCAAGGGCGGCTACGGGATGTATTATCATGTCGATTATGTCGGCGCGCCGGTTTCCTACCGCTGGCTCAACGTGAGCCAGATCGAGCGCATCTGGGAGCAGATGACCCTCACCTACGAGGCCGGCGTGCACGGCCTGTGGATCGTGAACGTGGGCGACATCAAGCCCATGGAGCTGCCGATGAGTTTCTTCCTCGACCTCGCCTGGAACCCCGAGGCGATCCCCGCCGCGGACCTGCCGGCGTACTACACGAACTGGGCGCGGCAGCAGTTCGGCACCGAGCACGCTGCGGAGGTGGCGGAGCTGCTCGCGCTCTACACGAAGTACAACGCCCGCCGCACCCCCGAGATGCTCGCGCCCGAGACCTACAGCGTGGGCAACTACCGCGAGGCCGACCGCATCGTGGCCGAGTACCGGCAGCTCGCCGAGAAGGCGCGCGCGCTCCACGCCCGGCTGCCCGATTCGCACAAGCCGGCATTCTTCCAGCTGGCGCTCTTCCCGATCGAGGCGTGCGCCAATCTCAACGAGATGGTCGTCGCCGCGGGCAAGAACGCCTACTACGCCGAGCGCGGCGCGGCTCCGGCCAACCACTACGCCGACCGCGTGAAGGAACTCTTCGCCCGCGACGCCGCGCTCACCCGCCAGTTTCACACCGAGCTGCTCGGCGGGAAGTGGAACCACATGATGGACCAGACGCATATCGGCTACACCTACTGGCAGCACCCGCCGCTGAACCGGATGCCGGCGGTCTCGTACGTGCAGCCCGTGGAGGGCACGGAGCTCGGTTTCCTCGTGGAGCACGGCGAGCGGCCGCGCTGGGGCTGGTTGGATGTCGAGGCGGACTGGAGTTTCAACCACGCGCTTCCGCCGGCTGACCGGAGCAACGACCAGCGTCCGTACGTCGAGGTGATCAACCGCGGGAATCAGCCGCTTCACTACACGCTCACGCCGAAACAGGAGTGGCTCCGCCCGGCGAAACGCGAGGGCACGACCCGGTTCGAGGAGCGGATCGAGATCGCCGTCGACTGGGAGAAGGCGCCGCCGGGCCGCAGCGTGGGCGAACTCGTGCTCGCCGGCGCGGGCAGTGAGTACACCGTGACGTTGCCGATCCGCAACGAGCAGCCGCCGCTCGCCGGGGCCGTGGAGAACAACGGTGTCGTCGCCATCGAGGCGGCGCGTTTCGACCGCGTGCAGAACGGCGCGGCGGCGCGCTGGATCACCATCCCGAACCTCGGGCGCACGGACTCCGCGGTCACGATCGCGCCGTCCACCGCCGCGAGTTGCACGCACGGGGCGGACGCGCCGCGGCTGGAGTACGTTTTCACGCTGCTCGACGACGCGGCCGCGGTCTCCGTGGTCGCCCATGTCTCGCCGACGCAGGATTTCCGGAAGGGCGGCGGGCTGCGTTTCGCCGTCGCGATCGACGATGGCGTGCCGCAGATTCTCAACATCAACGAGGGCGAGGACGTGCCGGACTGGAAGTATCCGAAGTGGTGGAACGACTCGGTCGCCGACCACATCAAGATCAAGACCACCGCGCGCCAGCCGCTCGCGGCCGGCCGGCACACGTTGAAGGTGTGGATGGTCGACTCCGGCGTGGTGCTCCAGCGCTTCGTGATCGATGCCGGCGGGCTCAAGCCGACCTATCTCGGGCCGCCGTCGAGCCGACGGGTCCTCGATAACGTGACCCGGTGAGGTGGCAGACTCGGGGCCGGGCGAGAAACCCGACCCACCACAAAAACAAAAACGGCCCGCCGGTGAGGGCGGGCCGTGATGACGGAAAACGTGGACGTCTGCTTCAGACCGCCTTGTACGGCAGCGGGTGGGCGGCGGTGAGCTTCTTCACGATCGCCTTGGCGGCGGCGCGCTTCTCCTCGCTCTCGGGGGCGCCGAGCACGAGGTCAATCGCCTCGGCGATCTGCTCCATGTCGGCTTCCACCATGCCGCGGCTGGTCACCGCCGGCGTGCCGAGGCGGATGCCGCTGGCCTGGAAGGGCGAGCGAGTCTCGTACGGGACGGTGTTCTTGTTGCAGGTGATGTTGGCCTTATCGAGCGCCTCCTGGGCGACCTTGCCGGTGAGCTCCGGGAACTTCGCGCGGAGGTCGACGAGCATGAGGTGGTTGTCTGTGCCGCCGGAAGCGAGGGCGTAGCCGCGCTTGAGCATGGCGGCGGCGAGGGCCTTGGCGTTGGCGGCGAGCTGCTTCTGGTACGAGACGAATTCGGGCTTCAACGCGTCGCCGAAGCAGACGGCCTTCGCGGCGATGACGTGTTCCAGCGGTCCGCCCTGGCCGCCGGGGAACACGGCGCTGTCGAGCGCCTTCGCGTGGATGGCCTTGCAGAGGATGAGGCCGCCGCGCGGGCCGCGCAGGGTCTTGTGGGTGGTCGTGGTGACGAAGTCGGCGTGCGGCACGGGCGACGGATGAATCCCCGCGGCGACGAGGCCCGCGATGTGCGCGATGTCGGCGAAGAGCAGGGCGCCCACGGAGCGGGCGATCTCGCCCATGCGGGCGAAGTCGATCACGCGCGGGTAGGCGCTGGCGCCGACGGTGATCATCTTCGGCTTTTCGGCGGCGGCGACCTTGGCTAGCTCGTCGTAGTCGATGAGGCCGTTGTCCTGGCGGACGCCGTACTGGACGAAGTTGTAGAGTTTGCCGGAAAAGTTCGCTGGGTTGCCGTGGGTGAGATGGCCGCCGTGGCTGAGGTTCATGCCGAGGATCTTGTCACCCGGCTGGAGCACGGAGGTGTAAACGGCGAAGTTGGCCTGGGAGCCGGAGTGCGGCTGGACGTTGGCGTGTTCGGCGCCGAAGAGTTTCTTGGCGCGGTCGATGGCGATCTGTTCGACCTTGTCGACGAACTCGCAACCACCGTACCAGCGCTTGCCCGGGTAACCCTCGGCGTACTTATTGGTGAGCACGCTGCCCTGGGCCTCCATGACGGCCGGGAGCGTGAAGTTTTCCGAGGCGATCAGCTCGATGTGCTCCTGCTGGCGGTGCAGCTCGGCAGCGACGAGGGCGTGGATCTCGGGATCGAGATCACGCAGGGACGAGGCGTTGAGGACGGGAGAAGTGGCGTTGCTCATCGGGAAAGCGCGAGTGTCTGCGGCGCGGCGGTTTTGGGGCAAAGGTTTTCTTGGCTGAGGAATCGGAACAGAAGAGGGAATGTGGAATCAGGGAAAGGGGAACGGAGGAGAAACGGATGCCGTCGAGCGACGAGGGTCGAGAGTCGAGCGCCAGATGAGGGTCGCGGTGGTCTTGGTTCCGCGTGTGGCCGAGCGTCGCCCTCGGCTCCTGCGCTCGTCGCTGGAGCTTTCGACATTCGACTGCGCGCACACGGCCCGGCCCGGACGCGTGCTTGCGCGGTGGCGGAGCCGGGCTTTGGCTGCGCGGCGATGATCGACGTCCATGATCTACCGGCGCTGCGTGCGCTCGGCCGCCGGCTGAAGGTGCCGGAGGCGGAGTTGCGGCGTGCGGAGAAGGCGTTGTTCAAGCACCGGCTGCCGGTCGACGACGTGCTGGCGGCGTTGCCCGAAGCGGCGCGCGAGGCGTGGCAGACGGAGGTGGCGTGGCAGCCGCTGACGCTGGTCTCGCGTCAGGACTCGACGATCGACGGCGCGAGCAAACTCGGTTTCCGCACCGCCGACGGTTCGACGATCGAGAGCGTGCTGCTGCGGTTTCACACGGGGCGCAGCTCGGTGTGCCTCTCGACGCAGGTCGGCTGCGCGGCGGATTGCGCGTTTTGCGCGACGGGCAAACTCGGGCTGAAGCGCAACCTCACGACCGCGGAGATCATCGATCAGGTGCTGCAGGCCGCGCGGTTGTTCCGTGCCGAGGGGCGCACGCTGCGCAATCTCGTGTTCATGGGCATGGGCGAGCCGCTGCACAACGAGGCGGCGGTCGCCGAGGCGGTCGAGGCGTTGCGCGATCCGGAGCGGTTCAACTTCACCGAGCGGCACATCGTCGTTTCCACGGTCGGCGTGCCGGCGGCGATGGTGCGATTTGCGGAGCGTTTCCCGGGCGTGAATCTCGCGCTTAGCCTGCACAGCGCGCGCGCGGAGGTACGGCGGCGGCTCGTGCCCGCGACGCGGCGACACTCGTTGGCGGAGCTGCGCGCGGCGGCCGAGGCGGTTACGGCGCGGCAGCGGAATCCGCTGATGATCGAGTACCTGTTGTTCGACGGGCTGACGGACACCGAGGCGGATCTGGAGGCGTTGCGGGCGTTCGTCGCGGGAATTCCGGTGCACATCAACCTGATCCCGTTCAACGCGATCGCGGAGGCGGATGGGCTCGGGTTGCGCGGCACGCCGCGTGAGCGACGGGAGGCTTTCGGCGCGGCGCTGAAACGTGCCGGCCTGAAAGTGACGCTGCGGCGCTCGCTCGGCGTGGATATCGACGGCGCCTGCGGGCAGCTCGCCCGGCGCGAACTCCGCGAAGAGTGAATCGCTGGAACGGGCGCCGAACGGCTGCGCCCGAATGAGTGTTTCCCCGATGCGCGTTTGCGCCGGAGGGAAGCCTGAGTCTTTTACCCCGGTCAGCTCGGTTCGCCGTACGAAGAGGCGAACCGCCCCAACCCTTCCATGCTCCGGATTCCCCTTCTCGAGCGATGCCGCGTCGGCCTGCGCGGCGGCATCGCGTGCGTGCTCCTGTTCGCGGCGGTCATCGCCGACGCGGGAGAACCGGCGTCGGAACCGGGATCGGCAGCGAGCGCGAGTGAAACCCGCGTGCTGCTGCTCAATTCCTACCATTTGGGCTACAATTGGAGCGACGGCGAACAGGCGGCGGTGTTGCGGGCGCTGGCGGAGGCTCGGCCGGATGTGCGACCGAGCGTGGAGTACATGGACTGGCGGCGTTTCCCGTACCCTTCGCGCGAGGCGTTGCTGCTCGCGCATCTCGACGAGAAGTACAAACGGCAGCCGTTCAACCTGATCATCGCGCTCGACGATCCGGCGGTGACGTTCGTGCTGGCGCATCGCGACTATTTCGGGGCGACGGTGCCGGTCGTCTTTGGCGGCGTGAACGACCTCGATCCGGAGTCGCTCGGCACGCGGCGCTTCGTGACCGGCGTGGCGCAGACGTATGATTTCGCGGGCACGCTGGAGTTGATCCACCGGCTCCAACCGGAAGTGCGGCGGATCGCGGCGGTGCACTGCCGCACCGAGAGCGGGTTGGCGACGAGGCATGCGTTTGAACGCGTGCTGGCCCGCGAGCGGCCGCCATTCGCGATCGATTGGGTCGAAGGTTGGACCGCCGAGTCGTTGCTGCAACAGGTGGAGCGGCTGCCGGACGGCACGGCGGTGCTGTTGCTGAGCATCTTTCGCGACGAGGCGGGCCGCGTGCTGGTGGACGATCCGGAGTTCGGCCGGAGTCTGGCGCTGCGGAGCCGCGTGCCGGTCTATTTCGTGGCGCCGCCGCTGGTGCGTTTCAGCAGCGGCGAGACGTGGGAGACGGCGGTCTGGCAGGGGATGGGCGGCAGCCTGTTGTCCGAGGAGCGGCACGGCGAACTCGTCGGTCAGCTCGCGGTGCGGGTTCTGGCGGGCGAGGCGGTGGAATCGATCCCGGTCGTATCGCACAGCCCGGCACGCGTCTCTCTCGATTTCGACCAGCTCCAACGGCACGGCATCCCGCTCGAGCGGCTGCCGCCGGATGCGGAGTTGTTCCACCTGCCGAGGACTTTCTATCAGGTGCACCGCTCCAGCATCATCGCGGGCGTGATCGTGATCGGCGTGCTCGCGGCCACGGTGCTGGTGCTGTGTTGGATCATCGTGCTGCGGCGGCGGGCCGAGCGAGCGCTCCGGCGCAGCCATGAGCACTTCGAGTTGATCGCCCGCGCGACGAATGACGCGGTCTGGGACCAGGATCTCACCGTCGGCACGCTGTGGTGGAACGAAGGTTACGCGACGCAGCTGCAGCTCCCGCCCGGGACCGCGATGACGATCAACCAGTGGGAGACTCACGTGCACCCGAGCGATCGCGCGTGGTTCCTCGGCAGCCTCCGGAGCACGGTCGCCTCGGAGGTCTCGCGGCGGATGCTCGAGTACCGGGTCGTGCGCGCCGACGGCGAAACCCGCCACGTGCTCGATCGGATCTGCATCGCGCGTAATCCCGACGGCGGCGCGGTGCGGGTGATCGGGGCGCGCATCGACCTCACCGACCGGCTGCGCGCGGAACTCGAGCGCAAGCGCCTCGCCGCCGCGGTGGAGCAGAGCGCGGTGGCGACGGCGTTGTTCGCGCCGGATGGTGCTGTGCAGTTCGTCAACCCGGCGTTTGTCCGTGCGACCGGATTGGCAGCACCGCAGAACATCTGCGACATCTGCTCCCGTTGCCGCCATGACGACACCGACGGAGCCCCGCTGACGCTCGAGAGCGTGCTGTCGGTGGTCGCGCACGAGGGCCGTTGGTCGTCGCGGTTGAACGTGACGCGCGCCGATGGCGGTGCCTCCCTGATGCGGCTCGCCGTCTACCCGATCCGCGAAAGCGCCGACTTGGTCGGCAGCTACGTGCTCGTCGGCCAGGATGTCACCCGCGAGACGAAGCTCGAGGAGCAGGTGCGTCTCTCGCAGAAGATGGAGGCGGTGGGTCTGCTCGCCGGCGGGATCGCGCATGACTTCAACAACCTCCTGCAGGTCATCGATGGTTTCACCGAGCAGGCGCAGGACGCCGCGATGGCGGAGGATCGGGCGGAGTGCCTCGTGCAGGTGCGGGAGGCCTGCGCGCGCGCCGTGCAGCTCACGCGGCAGCTGCTGGTGTTCAGTCGCGAAGACCGGATGGCGAAGGCGGTCGATATCGATCTCAACCAACTCCTCGCGCGCCAGGCGAAGATGCTCCGGCGGTTGCTCGAGGCGCGCATCGAACTCGTGCTCACTCCCGCGGCGATACCGGCGACGGTCGTCGGCGATCCGGGGCAGCTCGAGCAGGTGTTCATGAACCTCTGCATCAACGCGCGCGACGCGATGCCGCGCGGCGGTCGGATCACC
>DATGXO010000016.1:0-16389 GCA_035298965.1 Opitutaceae bacterium
ACCTCGGCCGCCCGCCGCGCCGCGATCCCGCGAGCGAACATCGCATCGAACAACTCGCCGCCGCCGCCCGCGCGCTCGCCCTCGCCGATGCCGCGCCGAAGCCGCTCCTGCTCGGCCGCCATCTCACCGCCGCCGGCCTGCAACCCGGCCCGCGTTTCCGCGAGATCCTCGCCGCCGCCTACGAGGCACAACTCGACGGCGCCTTTACCGACGAGCCCGGCGCCACCGCTTGGCTGGCGCGGCAGATCCAAGAAATGGCACCGTGAAGAGTGAACGGTTACTCTCACGCGAACGCGGCACCCACAAAGCCACGCTGCGCCACACCCCGGGTCTTGCAGTCGTTCTGGCGGTGATGGCTCTACTGGCCCTTGTCGCTCCGCTTATGGGCGGAGCCTATCTTTCTACCTCAGCCATCACCGCACTCGCAGCCGTGCTCACATGGCGTTTCAGGGCCATGCGTGTGATTTTCACGGAGAGCACACTGATTCACCAAGGATGGCTCCGCCGCCATGAGATTGAGCTCGGCGCAATTGAGCGGATCTCTCGTCCCGGCAGCAACCGTTGGCCGTATGACCGTCTTTACGGGCCAACAGTCTTCGAGATCGCCACACGCAACGGGCGAGTACGGATCAACCTCCTGTGGTTCGGTCCCGGATGCGCGCAAGAATTCCGGGATCGATTGCTTCCAAGCAAAAAGCGGCAAAGCCGCTGATCGAGCGCAGACGCTCCTGCCCTCACCACACCTCCCCCCATGCGCGTCCTCCTCGCCTTCGACAAATTCAAGGACTCGCTCGCCGCGCCGGCCGCCTGCGCCGTCGCCGCGGAAACGCTCCGCGCCGCGCACCCCGATTGGGAGATCGACTCCGCCCCGCTCGCGGACGGCGGCGACGGTTTTGCCGCGATCCTCACCGCGGCCGCAGGAGGCGAGATGGTTCCGGTCCGCGTCGTCGGCCCACTCGGCGAAACGCGCACTGCCGACTACGGGATCGTTTCCTTCGCCCGCATCCCCGCCGCCGCCCGCGCACGCCTCGCGCTTCCCCCGCTCCGCGAAACCGATACGATCGCGCTCGTCGAGATGGCCGCCGCGAGCGGACTCGCCCTTGTCCCGCCCGCCGAGCGCAACCCCTGGCGCACCACCAGCTACGGCACCGGCCAGCTCCTCGCCGCCGCCGCGCAACGCGGCGCTCGCGCGCTGCTGCTCGGCGTGGGCGGCAGCGCCACGCACGACCTCGGGCTCGGCGCTCTCGGCGCGCTGGGGCTGAAATTCTTCGACACCCGCGGCGCCGCGATTTTTCCGCCGACGACTTCCGCTTGGGATCACATTGCGCGCCTCGCCGGCCACGTGCCCGCGGCCTTTCCGCCGCTGCGCGTCGCGTGCGATGTCACGAATCCGCTGCTTGGCCCGACCGGCGCCGCCGCGATCTACGCGCCGCAGAAAGGCCTCACGCCCGCCGATCTTCCCGCGCTCGAGTCCGCCACCGCGCGCATGGCGGCGTTGCTCGCCGCGCATTGCGGTCAACCGCGCTCGCTCGCCCACGCGCCCGGCGTCGGTGCCGCAGGAGGGATCGCTTTCGGACTCACGGTCGCCGCCCGCGCGCAACTCGTGCCGGGCTGGACTCTCGTGCACGATTGGCTCGATCTCGAAAACCGCATCGCCGCCGCCGATCTCGTCATCACCGGCGAGGGCCGTTTCGACGCCTCTTCGCTTAACGGCAAAGGCCCCGGCGCGCTCGTGGCTGCCGCGGCCGCCGCTGGCAAACCCGTGCTCATCCTCGCCGGCTCGCTCGGCAAACTCCCACCCACCGCCCTGTCGTCCCTCGCGCAAGCCCACGCGATCACACCGCCGAACCTCCCGCTCGCCACCGCGCTCACCCGCACACCCGAGCTGCTCGCGACCGCTCTTCGCCAACACCTCGCCGCCTTGCTCCGCCTTCCGTCGCAAGACGGCATGTCAACCAATAGCTGACATACCAGAAACCGCAGACGGGGTTTCTCCCGGGCTGTTGATCTTCGGGTGACCGACGAACTCGCCTCCAATGAAGGCGCCAGGCCGCCGGGCTCCGTCCGGCCAGTCTGCTGGCTCGGCGCCCCCGCCCAACCAGCAGGCTTCAGCACGATGGGCGAAACGGCGACGCGGACGGCGGCCGCGCGACAACTCGGCGCCGAGGCCAGCACGCGCGGCTGCCGTCCGCGTCGCCGTTTCGCCCGCCCGCCCGGTTTCGACTCGACGGCTTCGCTCGCCCTCCAAGAGTAGCCGCCCATGCCCCTCACGGTCGCACCTCCGCTGCTCCGTCTCCGTTGTCTCGTCACGCTCGGCGTGGCGCTCTGCGGTTTCGGCTGCACCGAGGCGCAGCCAGCCAAGGTCCCGCCGACGCGCGCCGCGGCGCCGATCGCGTCGGTCGTCACCCGGCCCGTCGATCGCATCTACCCGGTCATGCTCGGCATCGACGTACTCGAGGCCGACAGTTTCGCCGCCGTGCGCGGCAAACGCCTCGGGCTCCTCACGCATCCGGCCGGCGTGAATCGCCGCGGGGTCAGCACCGTCGAAGTCCTCCGTCGCGCGCCCGGAGTGAATCTTGTCGCGCTCTACGGGGTCGAGCACGGCATCGATGGCACGATCCCCGCGAGCAAGAATTACCAGGACTCCATCCATCCGGCGACCGGCCTGCCGATCTTCTCCCTCTACAACGGCAAGTCCCGCAAGCCCACGCCCGCCCAGCTCAAGTCGATCGACGCCCTCGTCATCGACCTGCAGGACATCGGCACGCGCAGCTACACGTTCATCAGCGCGATGAAGGTCTGCATGGAGGCGTGTTTCGAAAACGGCAAAGAGGTGATCGTGCTCGATCGCCCCAACCCGCTCGGCGGCCTGAAGGTCGACGGCCCGCCGCTCGACAGCGACCTCATGAGCTACGTCGGCGCGTTTCGCGTCCCCTACGTGCACGGCCTCACTATCGGCGAGCTCGCGCTCGTGGCGAAAAACACCCCCGGCGTGCTCTCCGTCCCCGAGGCGGTCCGCAACAAGGGCAAGCTCACCGTGATCGCGATGAAAGGCTGGCGCCGCTCGATGCGTTGGCCCGAGACCGGGCTGAAGTTCGTCCCCACCTCGCCCTATGTGCGCAGCTTCGGCGCCGCCGCCGGCTACGCGATGACCGGCCTCGGCTGCGAGATCGGCGGTTTCCGCCACGGCGTCGGCACCGGGTATCCCTTTCGCACGCTCACGTTTCCCCAGAAGAGCCCCGAGGAGCTGAAACGCTCGCTCGATGCACTCCACCTGCGCGGCGTGTCGTTCGCCGTGATCGGCACCACCGACAGCAAGGGCGCCCCGATGCGCGGCGTCTACACCGAGATCACCGACTGGAACGCCTGGCGCCCCACCGAGCTGAGCTTCCATCTCATGCAGCTCGCCGCCGCGTGGAACCCGAAAAACCCCTTCGCCAACGCCTCCAACACCGACGCCGATCTCTTCCGCAAACACACCGGCTCGCGCGCGCTCTGGCAGGCGCTCGTGCGCGACGGCCCGCGGACCAACGTCGCCGCGCTCCACGAGGAATGGCGTCAACGCGCACTGCAATACCAGCAGCAGACCCGCCGCTTCTGGCTCTATCAGCCGTAGGCGCCCAGCCGTTTCGCGCAGCCGAAGGTGATCGTGTCTGTGGGTAGGGCGAACCCTCCCGGGTGAGCCGCGGCTCGGCGCTTCTCTCGCGGCCCGCGCACCGGCGCTTGGCAGCCGCGCTGCGTTCTGCTTCCTCTGCCCGATGGACTATCGCACCAAGGCGGAATTCTTCATTCGCGGCATCACGGGCGGCTTCATCGACGCCGCCGAGGTGATCGCGTGGTCGGACGAGATCATCGTCTCCGCGCCGAAGGCCGAGGACTGGATGGTCGAGATCTCCTCGTGCGGCCCGGACGAGCGGCTCAAGGTGCTCGGCTTCCTCAATACCGTCAAAGGCACCGTCGACGAGGCCGCCCTCGCCGAGATGCTCAAGGCGCGCCAGTAACGCCACGCAGCGCCGCAAGGCGCGGCTTCAGTCCGCGCTTCGTGCCCGCCGCACGAAGACAACAGCCCCTCCGCGCCCGGGCGAACTCGTGTCGAGTGGCCGCGACACGAGCACAAGCGCGCGGGGGCCAAGGTGCTCCCCCGGGCAGCCGATTTCAGCGCACCAACAGTCCGGCACTCGGCCCTCGACGCTCGTCGCTCGACAAGACCTCCGGGCTCAGTGCCCCTCGCAGGTGCACGCGTACTCGGCGCGATCGCAACCGCCGCAGTGGCCGAGGTTCAAGTCCACGCGGAAATTCTGCGGCTTCGCCTCCGCGCTCGCCCGCACCTGCACGACCACGCGGTACGGCTCGCCCGCCGGCAGCGGCTCCTTCGTCGCGAAACCGAAATCCGTCTTCACGACTTCGAGTTTCACGCGGCCTGCGGCCGGCTCAGCCGTGACGGACACGACCTGCGTCGTCGGCGCCGTCGGTTGCAGCGCAGCATCGTAGAAGAGGATCTCCGCCTTGCGCTCGGAGTTCACGACGAACTCCGCACGCGCCGGTTCCGTTTCGAGCAGCCGGCCGCCTTGGGGCCCGCCGACGATCTTTTCTGCGTGAACGACAGCCGCGGCGCACAGCGCGGCGGCGAGAGACAGCAGGATCTTGGTCTTCATCGATTGAGTGGTTCGAGGTGATGGGCCGTGTGAGGAAACTTTTCCGCTCGGGACTCCGACGGTGGGTGCGGGCATAACGCCCGCCCCACCGTCCAGAAGCGGCAAGTAGGTCATGGTTCGCCGCTGCCCGCGCGCGGCTTCCGCCTCGTTTCGACGAGATCGTACAACACCGGCAGCACCACCAGCGTGAGAAACGTCGAGCTCACGATCCCGCCGATGACCACCGTCGCCAGCGGCCGCTGCACCTCCGCACCGGCACCGTTCGCCAATGCCATCGGCACGAAACCGAGCGACGCCACGAGCGCCGTCATGAGCTTCGGTCGCAGCCGCGTGAGCGTGCCCTCGACGACCGCCGCCCGCAGCGCGCGCCCCTCGCCGCGGAGCTGGTTGATGTAGCTGATGAGCATGATGCCGTTGAGCACCGCGATGCCGGCGAGCGCGATGAAACCCACCGCCGCCGAGATCGTGAACGGCAGCCCGCGCAGCTCGAGCGCGAACACCCCGCCGGCCGCCGCGAGCGGCACGCTCACGAAGATCAACGCCGCCTGCCGCGCGCTGCCGAAGCTCGCGTACGTGAGCGCGAAGATCAGCGCGAGCGCCACCGGCACGACCACCGCGAGCCGCGCCCGCGCCGCCTGCAGGTTCTCGAACTGCCCGCCGAACTCGAAGTAGTAACCCGTTGGAAACTTCACCGCGCCGCGCAGCTTCGCCGTCGCCTCGCGCACGAAACTGTCGGTGTCGCGCCCCCGCACATTGACGAGAATCGCCACGCGGCGCTGCGTATCCTCTCGGGCGATCACGCCCACGCGGTCCGCGACATTCAGGTCCGCGATCCGCCCGAGCGACACCTGGATGCCGTCGTTCTCGGCCGTGCGCACGGGCAGCTCCCGCAACGCCGCCAGATCGAGCCGCGCCGCCTCCGGCAGCCGCACGACGATACCGAGCTGCCGGCTTCCCTCGACCAACGCGCCGGCCTCCTCGCCGCCGAGCGCGGTGGCGACGACGGCGTTGATCTCGTCGGCGTGCAGGTTGAGCCGGCGGAGCGCGTCGCGCCGCGGGGTGATCTCGAGCATCGGCAGGCGGCCGAGCGCGTCGAACTCCACATCGGCGCCGCCGGGAATCGCGCGCAACACATCGCGGCATTCGCCGGCGAGCCGCTCCAGCTCGGCGAAGTCGTCGCCGTAGATCTTCAACGCCAGATCCGCGCGCGCGCCGGCCATCATCTCGTTGAAGCGCAGTTGCACCGGCTGCGTGAACAGGTGCGCCTGGCCGGGCACCGTCGCCGCCAGTTCGCGACGCATGAGCTCGACGAGTTCAGCCTTCGTGATCCGGCGTCCGTCGATCTCGCGCCACTCGGCGCGCGGCCGGAGCGCCACGTACGTGTCGGAGGTGTTCGGCCCCATCGGGTCCATCGCGATCTCGGCGGTTCCGATACGGGAGAAGAGTCCGGCGATCTCGGGGAACTTCTCACGCAGCAGCCGCTCGGTGCGTTTCTGCAGCTCGACCGAGTCGGCGAGGCCCACGCTGTTGCCGCGGATCATCTGGATGGCGAGCGCACCCTCGTCGAGCTGCGGAAGGAACTCCGCGCCGAGCCCCGCGAAACGCCAGCCCGCGAACGCGAACAACGCCAGCGCCGCCGTGATCACGACCGCGCGCCGCCGCAGCGCCCACGCGAGCAACGGCGTGTAGACCGCCTTCGCCGCGCGCACGATCCGGCCGTCGTGCTCCTCCAGCCGGCCGCGCAGCATCCACGAACAGAGTACCGGCATCAACGTGAGCGAAAGAGCCAACGCGCCGCCGAGGGCGAGCATCACTGCGATGGCCATCGGGCGGAACATCTTCCCCTCGATCCCGGTGAGCGCGAGCACCGGCGCGTACACGACCGTGATGATGAGCACGCCGAAGAACATCGGCCGCGCCACCTCGCGCGCCGACGCGCGCACCTCGCGCAGCCGCTCCTCCGCCGTGAGCGCGCGGCCGAGCGTGCGCTGGCGCTCGGCGAGATGGCGCAGGATGTTCTCCACCATCACCACCGCGCCGTCGACGATCAGGCCGAAGTCGACCGCGCCGAGACTCATGAGGTTCGCGCTCCACTTTCCTTGGACGAGCCCGGTGAGCAGGAAGAGGAACGACAACGGGATCGCAAGCACCACGACCGCCGCCGCGCGCCAGTTGCCGAGCACGGCGAACAGGATCGCCGCCACGAGCACCGCGCCCTCGAAGAGATTCGCGCGCACCGTGGCGATCGTGGCGTTCACCAGATCAGAGCGGTCGTAGACGACGCGGAGCTCCATCCCGGGCGGCAGCTTCGTCGCGATCGCGCGCAACCGCGCCACCGCCGCCTGCGCGACCAGCCGGCTGTTCTCGCCGGCGAGCATGATCGCCGCTCCCGTCACGGCCTCCTCGCCGTCCTCGGTCGAGGCTCCGGTGCGCACGGCCGAGCCGATTCCCACCGCGGCGAGATCGCCGACGACGATCGGCTCCGTGCCACCGGCGAACTTCACCGGCAACCGTGCAAGCTCCTCGGCCGATCGCGCGCGCGTGTCCGCCCGCACGACCACCGCCTCGCCGCCGAGCTCGAGCACGCCGCCACCGGCGTTTGCGGTGCTCTTGCTCACGACCTCGACGAGTTGCGCGAAACTCACGCCCGCCCGGGCGAGCTTCGCCGGATCCGGCTCGATGAGAATCTGTTTCTCGTAGCCGCCGATCGCGTTGACCTCTGCCAGTCCCGGCGTGGCGCGCAGCAACGGCTTCACGAGATAGTCGTGCGTGAGCCGCAGCTCGCGCAGCTGCGCCGCGCGGTCGGTCGGGTTCTGCGCGACGCCGCCTCGATAACGCACCGTGTAATAGACGATCTCGCCGAGACCCGTCGCGATGGGCGCGAGTGTGGGCGACACCTCGGGCGGCAGCGCGTCGCGGGCGCGGGCGAGACGCTCGTTCACGAGCTGCCGGAGCAGGTAGATGTCGGCGCCATCACGGAAACTCATCGTGACCTGCGAGAGGCCGAACTTGGAGAGCGAGCGCAGCTCCACCATCCCGGGCAACCCGGCCATTTCCATCTCGATGGGCACGGTGACGAGCGTCTCGACCTCGTCGGGCGCGAGCCCGCCGATGGCGGTGTTGATCTGTACCTGCGGACTGGTGATGTCCGGCACGGCGTCGACCGTCACGCAGAACGCCGACCACACGCCGACCGCCACGAGGCCGAGCACCGCGGCGAGCACGAAGGCGCGGCGGCGCAGGGAGAAATCGATGAGATGTTCGAACATCGTGGTTGCGGGCTCAATGCCCATGGGTGCAGCTCACGCCGCCGTTGACCGCCTGAATTTCCGCGAGCCACAACGCCCGCGCGCCCTCCGCGACCACCGTGTCGCCCTCGTAGAGGCCGTCGCGCACCTCGACCCAGCCGCCGGCCGCCGCGGCCGTGCGCACAGGCGTCCGCAGAAACCAATCACCGTTGGCGACGAACACGAACTCGCCGCGCACCGTGCGCAGCAGCGCCGTCTCCGGAATCGCGGTCACGCTCGCCGAGCCGGGCAGGTCGCGCGTGGCCACCTCCGCCGTGACGAGCCCGGCGAACCGCTGCGCCGCCGGCCCGAGACGCAGCCCGCGGCCGGCCTTGAACTCGACCGCCGGCGACGCCTCTGCCGCGTGCTCGTGCACGCCGTGCCCCGCCTCGGCGTGCGACCCGCAGCCGGCGCACAGCGCGGCCGCGAGCACAAGCGAAACACAAAAGAGAGGTCGGGGCTTCATGGCGCGAGGCGCACGGCGCCGAAGTCGAGACCGGTGAGGAGTTGCAGGCGCAGCCCGGCGGCGAGCGCTTCGCTCTGGGTGTCGAGCAGCGCCTCGATCGCTTCGAGGTACGCGTCCTGGAGTTCGAGGTACGTGCCGAGCGGCACGGCGCCGAGTCGGTAGTGCCGGTCGGCCGCGGCCGCCGCTTCGCGAAACTTCGCCACCGTCCCGGGCGACCAGCGCCGGATCTCGGCCACCTTCGCGGCAAACGTCTGCGCGGCGAGCGCGACCTCGCGCTCCAGTTCCCGCTGCGCCGCGCGCACGGCCGCCTCGGCCTGGAGGCGCCGCGCCTCCGCGGCCTCGATGCCCGCCCGCGGCGCACGCGTGATCGGCAGCGGCAGACTCAGGCCGAGTCCCACCGTCGTTTCGCGACCGTCTCCTCCCTCACGCGTGTAGAAGGGGCCGACGGTCACGTCCGGATAACGTTCGTGCCGGGCCAACCGCACCGCGAAACCCTGGCGCTCCAGTTCGAGACGGCGGGCGCGGAACTCGAAGTTGTTCTCCCGCGCGGCGTCGAGGAGGGCGACGAGCTCCGGCGCGTCGCCAAAAACCGGGCTCACCGGCGCGAGGAGAAGCGGCGTGTCGGGCGCGGCGCCGCGGAGCTGGTTGAGTTCGAGCAACGCGGCCTGCAATTCCAGCTCGGCGGCCGTGGCGCGGCGTTGCAGCGCCAGGTCCTGCGCCTCGATCGCGCGCAGCTCCAGCTCGGGGGTGAGGCCGCCGGGCTCGCGGGCGAGCAACGTCTCCTTGAGCGCGGCGTAGCGGTCGGCCACCTCGCGCACGGCGTCGGCCTTCAGCGCGGCGGCGTGCAGACCCTGCGCAAGCTCACGGGAGCGGGCCGCGAGCTCCGCGCGGAAACGCCCCAGCCCCGCCTCGGCGAGCGCGACATCGCGCTGCGCCACGGCTTTGCGCAGGGCCAGCCGGCCGGGCCACACAAACGTCTGCGCGAGCGACACCGACCACACGGCGCCCTCGCCGGCGAGTTCACCGCCGGCGGCGCGGACACGTTTGCGTCCCAGCTCGACCGACAACTCGGGCGGGGGCGGCGCGATCGCTCGCGCCTCGGCGCCGACCGCGGCCACTTCGGCCTCGAACTGGCGCAGCTCGGGATGCCCGGCGGCGATCTCGGCTACGAGCGCTTCGATCGGGATGGGAGTCGGTTGGGCGGCCGCAGCAGCGACCGAAAACGGAACGAGAGTGAGGAAAACGAGACGGGAGGACATGGCAGTTGCACGGACGGCTGGCCGGATTTCCCGGCACACGGCGGAGCCGAGCCGCGCGGGCTCGGGCACCACCATTTCGGCGGACTCGCAGTAGTCCGCCCCGGTTCAACTGCCCATCAGGGCGCGCGCGCCGCAGCGACCACGCGCTCCGTAGCACGCCACCGCCCGCCGATCTCCGGCGGAGCCGCGAGCCACGGGGTCACGCCGTTGTCGGCGTCGTTCTCCGTCCGGAGCTCCGGCCGCAACACCTCGAGCAACGCCAGCGCCGGCACGCACAAGACCAGCGCGCTCAGCTCCTCGCGCGGCACACCGGCTTCGAGCGTCGCGCAGTGGTCCGATTCGCAATGCGAGTCCGCCACCGGCAGCGCTTCATCCGCGCAGCAACCCGCGGTCTCGATCCAGCCGGAGGTCTCCGCCGCGCAATGCAGCGTCGCCGGCAGCCAGAAGGCGACCAGTATCCAGGCGACGAGCGTGAAGATCCGCCGGAGCACGGCGGCGGATGAGAGCGTGCCGTGAAGTTTTGTCAAATTCGGCACCGCGCCGCGCCGATCCGCAGCGAAGGATTGCCGCGTCTTGGGACGGCGTTCTTGCTGCCGAACAACCTTGGCGGGTCGCGCCGCTTCAGCGCGCCGTCTTTCTCCCGAACCTCAGCACCATGCACCTCGTCCGTCGCTCCCTCCTCGCCGCCCTGCTCCTGGCTACCCCGCTCGCTCTGCGCGCCGCCGATCCCGCGCCCGAAGCGCCCGCCGCCTCCACCGCAACACCGGTCGAGGAGGAGCCGCCGAAGACTTTCGCCGAAGCGCTCCACCGCAAGGGCGTGAAGACCACCGAGGGCCCCGCGAAGGTCGCGCTCGGCTCCGTAGCCGAATACCAACTTCTGCCCGGCCAGCACTTCGTCGGCGCCGACTCTCTCGATCTCTTCTACAAGCTCACCCACAACATGCGCGCCGGCGACGAGGTCGGCGTCGTCATCGATCCCGCCGGCTGGATGCTCTTCTTCGACTTCTCCGACGTGGGCTACGTGAAGGACGACGAGAAGGACCAACTCAACGCCGACAAGCTCCTCGCCTCGATGCGCGAAAACCAGGATGCCGCCAACGAGGCGCGCAAGAAGGAGGGTTGGGACGAGATGAAGCTCCAGGGCTGGGCCGCCACGCCGCGTTACGACGAGAAGACGCACAACCTCACCTGGGCGCTCAAGCTCTCCTCCTCGCGCGACAACCACCAGTCCCACTGGATCAACGAAAACATCCGTCTCCTCGGCCGCGGCGGCTACATGAACGTCACCCTCGTCGCCGATCCCGAGGAGTACCAAGCCGCCTCGCAGGCCACCGCCACGCTGCTCGCCGGCAATTTCGGCTACACCTCCGGCCATCGCTACGCCGAGTGGAAGAAGGGGGACAAGATCGCCGCCGTCGGCCTCTCCGCGCTCGTGCTCGGCGGCGGCGCCGCAGCCGCCGCGAAGATGGGCCTGCTTTCCAAGTTCGGCGCGCTGCTCGCCAAGCTCGGCAAGGGCATCATCGTCGTGATCGCCGCCATCGGCGCCGGCATCGCCAAGCTCTTCAAGAAGCTCACCGGCTCGCACCCGACCGATTCCGACAAGACCTCCTGAGCGGCGCCGTCCCGTCGTCCACGGCCCGGCACAGGCGCGCCGAGCGACGCCTTCGTTCTCCTCGTTGCCTTCGGTCGCCTTCCGGAACTCTCCTCCCCCATGTCCGAATGGTGGTCCGTGCTCGCGATCTTCTGGATCGCCTACCTCGTCGACGGCCTGCGCCGCCGTCGCCTGCCGCACACCACCATCCGCCGCGCCGCGCCGCGGCCCGCCGTCCTGCACCACGCGCGGCTGCATCTGCTCCCGCCCGCGCCGTGGGCCTGGCGGTTCCGCGCCGACGATCCGCCCTTCGCCCTCTCGCCGGAAGGCTTGTGCAACCAAGCCGTGGCGACAGCCGGCCGCCCCGCCGAGCGCGCGCCCTTCACCGCCGTCTGGCGCTGGGAACAGATCGAAACCGTCGCCGAGAAACAGGGCTGGCTCGTGGTGAACGGCCGCCTCTTCGCCCCGGCCGCCGCCGCCTGGCCCGCCGCCGAGCTGCTCGCGCTCGCTCGCGCGCTCGCGCCGCTCACGCCCACCGCGCGTGAAACGCACCTGCGCCGCTGGCTCGACCTGCGGCTGCGCCCCGCGCACTGGCGCCGCCGCCTGGCGGTGATCCGCCGCCGCACGGGTGATTGCGCCTGGCTCAACACCGCAGCGCTCCTGGCCATGGTTGCCGTCACCGCGATCGTCTGCCTCGCCCCGTCGACCGAGGAGTACGAGGAGGCGCCGCGCATCCTGCGCCTGCTCTCGCCGCTGCTGCTCTTCGCGCTGGTCGCCTACCTCGGCGGGATCGTTTCCGCGATTCTCGCCACGCGCCGGCTGCGCCGCTGGCTCCAGCCGGGCACGACAAAGGCGATCTTCTCCGCCGCGCTCTTCCCGCCGCAGGGCCTGCGTTGGCGCCGCCTGTTGACCGATGCCGCCACGCCCGCGCCGCACCCGCTGCTCGTCGCGCTCGCCGCCCCCGGTCGCCGGCTGCGCGAGGAAACGGCGTTCGCCGCCCTCGCCGACGCGCGTTGGCCGCTGCCGCTGCCCGAGGAAATCGCCGGCGGGGAAAACACACCCTCCGCGCCGCCTCCCGGGCTGCTCGCCGCCGCGCGCCCGATCCGCGCGTGGCACGCGGCCGATGGCGAACGCCGTCTCCACGCGTGGTTCGCCACCGCCGGGATCGATCCCTCCGCCCTGCTCGCCCCGCCGCAGCCCGACGGCTCCGGCGCCCGGAGCTATTGCCCCCGCTGCCGCAGCCAGTTCGTCCGCACCGATGGCGCCTGCCCCCGCGGCATCCCGCTCACGCCGCTGCCGCCGCCGCGTTGATCGAACGAAACGGCGTGTTACCGCTCGATTCTCGGGCGCCGACGCGTATCCTCACCGCCGTTCCCGGAACGCGGCTTGCCCCCACCAGGTGCGCGCCGGGGAGTTTTTCGCGACCCCGAACAACTGCCCCGCCATGAGCCAGCCGCCCGCCTTCGACGTCTTCCTCTCGCACAGCAACAAGGACAAACCCGACGTGCGCGCCCTCCGCGACCGCCTGCTCGCGCACCAGCTCTCCGTCTGGTTCGACGAGGACGAGCTCCGCCCCGGCATCCCGTGGCAACAACTCCTCGAAGATGGCATCCTCCAGTCGCGCAGCGTCGCCGTCGTCGTCGGCCCCTCGGGCGCCGGACCTTGGGAAACCGAGGAGATGCGCGCCGCGTTGCAGCTCGCGGTCGACGACCGGGAAACGCTGCGTCCCGTGATCCCCGTGCTCCTGCGCGGCGCGCACAAACCCGCGCTGCCGCTCTTCCTCCGCAGCCGCACCTGGGTCGATCTCGGCGAGGGCGACGACGACGAGAAAGCCCTCGACCGTCTCCTCTGGGGCATCACGGGCCGGAAGCGGAACACCCGCCCGGCCCCGCCGCTCCACACAGCCCCCGCCGCCACGCCGGAACCCGCGCCCACGAAGCGACATTCCGCTCCCCCGCCGATCCCGATGCCGACGAGCCATGCGCTCGCGAGCATCCTCCCCGGCTCATGGCAGGTGCGGATCCAGACGCCCTTCGCCCTCGGCACGCTGCAACTCGTCCTCACCGCGGAAGGCACGTTCCGCGGCGAATTGCTCACCCCGATGGGCCAGAGCCTCGTCGACGGCCAGTGGAAGGCCGATGCCACCGCCAGCCAGATCCTGCTCCAAGGCCGTCAGGCCGCCGGCTTCCAGGTGATGCCGTACTACGCGCTCGTGCAGGTCACGTTTTTCGACGCACAACAGATCGTCGGCATGACCGCCGCCGGCGAACAGGTCACCTGGCACAAACAAAGTCCGGCTGCCTGATGCCGCTCAACAAGCTCGAGCGCTCCCGCCCGCCAGCCAGCGGGCGGGCGAGGGGCCATCGCGCCGGATCGGCGGCGGCGGGGCGGTTCGGGGATGCCGAGCGCCCGATCAGCTCCGTCGCCGTAATCCGGCGTCTCAATACGGCCCGCGGATGTGCGCCGCGACCTTCTCGCCGTAGAACCGCCGCAGCTGCGCGTGCAGCGCCGAGGGAAGCGGCGCGAGTTCGCTCGCGCGCAGGTTGCCGCGCGCCTGTTCTGGATTGCGCGCGCCGGGGATGACCGTCGTCACCGCCTCGTGATCGAGGCACCAGCGCAGCGCGAAATCCGCCATCGCCATGCCCGCCGGCACGAAGCGGCGCAACTCGTCGGCGAGCTCCACGCCCTTGGCGAACGGCAACCCCGCGAACGTCTCGCCCACGTTGAACGCCTGTCCGTCGCGGTTGAAATTGCGATGGTCGTCGGCCGGAAACCGCGTCGCCGCCGTGTACTTGCCCGCGAGCAGCCCGCTCGCGAGCGGCAGCCGCACAACGAACGCCACGCCCTTCGCCGTCACCGCCGGCAGAAGTTCCGTGACCGCCTTCTGGCGAAAGACGTTGAAGATGAACTGGAGCGACGTGAGGCCGGGCACCTCGAGGCAATGCAGCGCCTCCGCAACCGTCTCCACGCTCGCACCAAATGCCTTGATCTTCCCCTCGCGCTGCAGCTCGCCGAGCGTCGCGAAAACGTCGCCGCGGCGCAGCTCCTCGAACGGCACGCAGTGCAGCTGGGTGAGATCGAGTGCGTCGACGCCGAGGCGCTCGAGTGAATCCTCCGTGTGGCGACGCATCACCTCGCGCGTGAAGTTTGCCGGCCAGCCCGGATCGCCGCGCCGCCCGAGTTTCGTGGCGACGAACGCCTGCGCCTTCGTCTCCCGGAGGAACTCGCCCACGAGCCGCTCGCTGCGGCCATCGCCGTACACATCGGCCGTGTCGAAGAAGTTCACGCCGCGCTCGTAGGCGCTGTAGAGCGTGGCGAGCGCGTCCGCGTCGGACACCGCGCCCCAGTTGGCCCCGAGCTGCCAGCAGCCGAGCCCGACCTCGCTGACGCGCCGCCCCGTGGGCCCGAAGATCCGGTGTTTCATGCGCGCGCACTGTGGCGTTTTTCCGCCCGCGCACAACCCGCCAGCCGCCTGCGGCGCGCGCCGCCATCGGAAAGACCGCCGCGTATTGCACCGCGCGCGGGCGAGAGCGTCGCGGCCGGAAAAATGTCGCCCGCCGCGGGCCCGGTCCGTTGGCTGGCCGCGTGCCGGAAACGCAACAACAGCGCTCGCGCGCCGTCCTCGGGCTGCTCGCCGCCGCCCTGCTCTGGAGCTCGGGCGGCGTGCTGCTCAAGTCCGTCCACATCCACCCGCTCGCCGTCGCCGGCGGGCGCGGACTGATCGCGGCGCTGTTCCTCATGGTCTGCCTGCGTCGTTGGCGGCTGCGGTTCTCGCCGGTGATGGTCGGCGCGGCGATCGCCTACGCGGGCACGACCGCGCTCTTCGCCACCGCCAACCAGCTTACCACCGCCGCCAACGCCATCCTGCTCCAGTACACCGCGCCGATCTACGTCGCGTGGCTCGGCCGCTGGTTGCTCGGCGAACGTGTCACGCGGCTGGACTGGATCACCATCGCAGTGGTGTTCGGCGGCATGGCGTTGTTCTTCGCCGACCAACTCAGCGCCGACGGCCTGCTCGGCAGCATCCTCGCGGTCGTCAGCGGCGTGTCGTTCGCCTTCATGACCGTGCTGTTGCGCAAACAGAAGGACGCCGAGCCGGCCGACTCCATCGTGTTCGGCAACCTGCTCGGCGCGGTCGTCGGTCTGCCGTTCTTCGCCGCCGGTCCGCTGCCGAGCCCGACCGGCTGGGCCGCGCTCGTCGCGCTCGGCACGCTCCAGCTTGGCCTCTCGTATTTCCTCTACGCGCGCGCGATCAAGCACGTGACCGCCCTCGGCTCGATCCTGATCCTCATGCTCGAGCCGCTGCTCAATCCGATCTGGGCCGCACTCGTGCTCGGCGAATTCCCCGGCCGCTGGGCGTTCGTCGGCGGCGCTATCGTGCTCGGCGCCGTCACCACGCGCGCGCTGCTCCTCGCCCGTCGCCCGATCCTGGATAACGCAGCCACATGAACGCGCCCGCCACCGCCGCCTCGCCTTCGAGCATCATGCCGCGCGAAGTCGTCGTGATTCTCCACGGCGTCGCGATCAGCAGCCGGCTGACCGCGCGCCTGGCTCGCCTCATCGCCGCCGCGGGCTACGAGGTGCACAACCTCGATTACCCCTCGAAGACCGTGCCACTCGCCGAACTCGGTCCGCGCTGGCTCGCCGCGAAGCTCGCGGAACTCGGCGTCGATCGTGCGCCGCGTCTGCACTTCGTGACGCACTCGATGGGAGGCTTGATCGTGCGCGGTTACCTCGCCACGCATCGCCCCGCAAACCTCGGCCGCGTGGTGAACATCGTGCCGCCGCACAACGGCAGCGCCGTCTCCGACAAACTCCGCCGCCTGCCGATCATCTGGCGGATCATCGGCCGCAACCTCGGCGCGCTCGGCACCGGCCCGGATGCGTACTGGCGCACGCTGCCGCCGCGCGGCGATTTCGAGTTTGGCGTGATCGCCGGCAGCTTCGCGCTGAACCCGATCGGCTGGTGGTTTCTCGAGCGCCCGCACGACGGCACCGTGGCCGAGCGCAGCACCCGCCTCGAGGGGATGGCGGACCACATCACGCTACCCTCGAACCACACGCTGATCCTCTTTCGCCGCCGCACCGCCGAGCAGGCGCTCGCGTTCCTCCGCACCGGCCGCTTCGCGCG
>DATGXO010000017.1:0-4539 GCA_035298965.1 Opitutaceae bacterium
CTGGAGTTGCTCGGTGCTCTGCTCGGAGGGCCGCGGCGCGCGCGGAGGGGCGCGGTGGATGGCGGCGTGCACCTCGCCGACGATCTCGAGGAGCCGGTCGGGCTCGATCGGTTTGACGACGAAGCGGTCGACGCCGATCGAAAGCGCGAAACGTTCGTCGCCCTCCGCCGTGTAGGTCGCCGTGTAGAGGATGAACGGCAGGTGGGCGAGTTGCGGGTCGCGGCGGAGCGCGGCGCACAATTCGAAGCCGTCGAGGCCGGGCATGAGCGCGTCGGACACGACGATGTCGGGCGCGCCGCGGGTGCGGCAGAGGTCGAGGGCGGCGCGGCCGTTGGCGGCGGACCAGACCTCGTGGCGGTGGGCGGTGAAGTATTGCTCGAGCAGGTAGAGGCTCTGGGCGTTGTCTTCGGCGACGAGGATCTTCATGGCGGAGCGACTGGGGGTAGCAGACGGGAAACGCGGGCGAGGAAATCGTCGGGCTCGAACGGCTTCTCGAGGTAATCTGACACGCCGAGGGCAAACGCCCGTTGGCGGTCGCCGGTCTGGGCGTAGGAGGTGACGACGAGGATCGGTATCGCGACGGTCACGGGATCGGCTCGGAGGCGCGCGGCGACCTCGTAGCCGTCCATCTCCGGCATCTGGATATCCAGCACGACGAGCGTCGGGTGCAGGCTCGAGGCGAGGGCGAGGCCGTGCGCGCCGTCGCCGGCGTGGTGCACCTCGCAGCCCGCGCTTTCGAGCAGGAACGTGGCGAGGTGGCGGTTGGCGTCGTTGTCCTCGATGAGCAGGATCCGGGGCTTCATGGTTTCGGGGGGCGGGCGTTCCAGACCGAGGGTGTGGCCTCGGCGCCGCGCGGGGTGGCGGGGCACTGGGCGGGAAGAGTGATGGTGAACGTGGAACCCTTCCCGAACTCGCTCGCGACGGTCACGCCGCCGCCGAGCAGGAGCAGGAGTTTGCGCACGAGGAAGAGGCCGAGCCCGGTGCCCTCGTACACGCGGCGGGCGGAGCCGTCGACTTGGCGGAACGCCTCGAACAACCGCGGCAGATTCTCGGCGCGTATCCCGATACCGGTATCGCGCACCGCGATGGCGACGCCGCCCTCGGGCGTGGCGACCGCGCTCACGACGACCTCGCCGCGCTCGGTGAACTTCACGGCGTTGTTCGCGAGGTTGAGCACGACCTGGTAGAGACGTTTGCGGTCGCTCACGATGGCCGGCAACCCGGCGGCGCTCTCGGTCGCGTAGCGGAGATGCCTGGTCGCGACCATCGGCGCGAGCGTGCGCTCGACATCGTCGAGCACGGCCGAGACGGCGACGGCTTCGGGGAAGAGTTCGATGCGGCCGGCCTCGATGCGGGAGACGTCGAGCAGGTCGTTGATCAGCCCGAGCAGGTGGCGCGCGGAGCCGTGGACCATCTCGATTTGTTTCAGCTGCTCGGCGTTGAGCGGGCCGGCCATGCCCTGGCGGAGGATCGCGCTGAAGCCGATGATGGAGTTGAGCGGGGTGCGCAGCTCGTGGCTCATGGTGGCGAGAAACTCGCTCTTGAGGCGGTCGAGCTCCTGGAGCTTGGCGTTGGCCTGTTCGAGCTCGCGGGTGCGGTCGGCGACGCGGTGCTCGAGGCTCTCGTTGAGCAGCCGCACCTCGTGCTCGGCGCGCTGGCGCTCGGTGATGTCGATGAACGAAAACAGCATCGTCGCCTCGCCTGCGAGGTTCACGAGCGTGACGGAGAGGAGGAACACGCCCATGCGCTCGTCGGCGCGGCGGAGCCGGATCTCGCGGTCGTGGATCTCGCCGTTGCGGTCGAGTTCACGGAGGACTTCGCCGCGGGTCGCGGGATCGGGCCAGAGGCCGATCTCGAGGGCGGTGCGGCCGATCACCGCCTCGCGCGTGAGGCCGAAGGACTGGACCCAGCGGTCGTTCACGTCGACGAGGGTGTTGTTCACGAGGCGCACGATCGCCTGTGGCGTGGGCGCGCGGCGGAAGGCCTTCTGGAAACGTTCGTCGGATTCGCGGAAGAGGCGCTCCGCGCTCGCGCGCTCGGTGACGTCGAGCACGAGTGTCGAGATGCTGGCGACGCGGTCGTCGGCGTCGGTCACGACGGTCGCATACCAGTCGCATTCGATGGTGCGGCCGTCGCGGGTGACGCTCGGATGCGAGTAACGCGCGGAGCCGCGGCGGGCGAGGAGGTTGCGCCAGGAGGCGGTCACGGACGGGTGCTCGGCGGGCGGCACGAGGAACGAGAGCTCGCGACCGAGCGCCTCAGCGGCGGGCCAGCCGAAGATGAGCTCGGCGGCGGGGTTCCACGCGGCGACGACGAGATCGGGCGTCCAGTCGATCACGCCGAGCGGCGTATTCTCGAGATGGAGGCTGAGGCGGCGCTGGCTGGAGCGGAGGGCCTCCTCGGCGCGGCGTTGTTCGCTCACGTCGATGTTCACGCAGACGACGCCGGTGATGCGGCCTTCCGCGCGCACGGGGGCGAAGACGGCGTTGGTGAAGACAATCACGCCCTCGTCGGAGCCGACGAGGTTGCGGTGCACGACATGGCCGGCGAGGGCCTGGCGGACATTCTCGGCGAGTTGCAGGCGTGCGAGCTTGGGCGAGGGAGGGGCATCGAGCACGGCGCCCACGAGGGGCCCGACGCGTTGTTGTGAGGCGACGTTCTGCAGGATGCAGCGACCGTCGGCGTCCCAGACGAGGAGCTCGAAGGGTACGTGCGAGATCACGGCCGCGAGCTGCGCTTCCTGGCTGGTGCGCTGCGCGACTTCGCGCTGGAGGGTGAGGTTGGCGGCGGCGAGCTGCTGCTGGCGGGTGGCGATTGCGGCGGCCATTTCGCCGAAGGCGGCGTTGAGCTCGAGCAGCTCGCGCGGCGCGGGGCGGTTGCGCAACACCGGCGCTGCGCCAGCGGCGAGTCCGGCTACGGCTGCGCGCAGCTCTTCGACGGGACACGCAGTGAGGCGCGCGAACGCGATGCTGCTCCCGACCGCGACGACCACGGCGCCGCACGTGACGAGCAGGATCAACCAGCTCTGCTGGTGGAGAAAGGCGCTCGCGGCGCCGCTCTGCGGCAGCGCGGTGCAGATCGTCCAGCGGAGGTTCGGCACGCGCAGCTCGGCGGCTTCGCTGGAGAAACGTGCGCCGGGCAGCAAGAGCGGCGCCTCGGCCGCGAGCCAGGCGGCGGCGGGACGGGCGGCCTCGTCGCCACGGCTCAGGCGACGCTCGTCGGGATGCGCGATGATCGCCTGGAGGTTTCCCGCGCGCGACTCGACGATGAACGACTCGGCATGCGTCTCGTGACGGAGCTGGCGCATGAACTGGCAGAGCGCGCCTTGGTCGAGATCGGCATCCCAGACCCCCGCGAGTTCGCCCGCGGCCGTGAAAACGGGCAGACAATACGTGACGCCGATGATCGGGTTGCGACCGCCGGGATCGGTGAACGGATACGTGCCTACCCAGTCGGGTTTCCGCACGGTGGTGGCGCGCTGGAAGAACGGCCGGCGGCGCGGATCGTAGCCGTCCCACGGTTTTTCCTCGTGGAGGTGGAACGCGCCCGCGCGGTAGTCGTAGACGCGGATGACGCGCGCGCCGGCCGGCGTGTCCAGATAGGCAAGCCACTGGACGAGGCCATCGGGCAGGCGGTGGAGAAACGCCGCCTCGCCGGTCTCGGCGAGCGAGAAGCCGAGGTAGGTGAGCTCGGGGCGTTGTTCGAACGCGGGCACGAGGCGAATGAACGCGTTTTCCCACTCGCTTGCCGGAAGCGCGCCACCACCGAAGGACCGTGCGGCCGAGGCGGCGGTCATCTCGGCGGCGCCGAGCAGTTGCTCGACGCGATAGACGACGCGGCGGGAGACTTCGGCGAGTTCCGCCCAAGCCACGCTGCGCGCCGCGGCGCGCTCCTGCAGAAGGACCACCGACAACAGGGTCCCGGCCACTCCGACCACCAGCGTCAACGACCCGGTCAGCATCCAGGATCGGATCGAGCGTCTCCGCAGTTGGCGGCGTAGAAAGCTCACGCGGGCCGAGGCTATCTGGCGCGATGCCGGCCGCGAGCCCGGAAATCCGGCGCGCCGCGACACCCGGCGGCACGGCTGAGAAAGGGGCCCTAGGTCGCCGGGCTCGGTCCTGGTCGCCCGGGGTGGCAGAAAAAGGGATAGCGCGCGGGTCCGTCGCTAGCCACGTTCCAAGGTGATTTCACTTTCGGGGTATATTGTCACAGTTTCTTGATGAGATCATGGCGATGTCTGTGCTGCGGCTGGCACGGAGTGCGACGAGCAAAATTGTGTTCAGTGGGTTCGCTTGTCCCCTAATATAGGGACGTGTTCGCTCGGGGGATGTGTCCCGTGACACAAACGTTCTCGGATGCGTATTGACGATTTCCTGCGGAAAATATGGTCTTCGCGGGGGCGGGAGGTTGTCGCGGCGCTTCCTGCCCATACCCTAACAAGCCGCGTCGAGAACTAGATAAGGTATCATCACATGAAGAAACTTATCATCGTCGGCCTGCTGGCCGTCACGTCGGTCGCTGCCACGGCAGCCACGGTCA
>DATGXO010000018.1:0-20258 GCA_035298965.1 Opitutaceae bacterium
CGCCTCCCCTCCGCGCACTGCGCCTCGCCGCGACCGCCATCGGCGCGGCCGTGTTCGCCGCCGCCGCCAGCGCAGAGCTGAAATGGGACTCCGCCGAGATCTCGGCGAAGATCCGCGCCCAGGAAGCGGAGACGCACGCGAGCTTCGGCTTCGTCAACGCCGGCGCGCAGCCCGTCACGATCACCGAGATCCGGCCCGGCTGCGGTTGCACGGTGCCGGCGCTCGCGAAATCGACATTCGCCCCCGGCGAACGCGGGGAGTTCACCATCGCCTACCATCCCGGCAATCGCGAGGGGCATCACCGCGTCGACATCACGGTGACGACCGACGATGGCGCGAGTTCCACGGTCGCGTTCGTCGCCGATATCGAGGCGCTCGTGAGCTTCGATACCCGCTTCGTCTTCTGGAAGGGCAACGAACCCCGCCAGCCCAAGCGCATCCGGCTCACCTTCGCGCCCGATCAGCACGCGCGGCTCACCGAAGCGCAGAGCAGCGACCCGCGGTTCGGTGTCACGTTCCGCCCGGTCGGCGACACCGGTCGCGATTTCGAGATCGAGGTCACACCGCCGGCCGAGGTGCTGAACTACACCGCCATCACGCTGCACACCGTCGTCGGCGAGGATCAGGCGGCGCGGCAGTTCACCGTCGTCGCGCGCACGCTGTGACAATGCGCGCGCCGCTCCGCAGCCTGCTGGGCATCCTCGCGGTCGCCACGCTGCTCGCGGCCGCGACTGCCGCGTTCCGGCCCGAAGCTCGCGCGCTCCTCCGCGATGCACCGCGCGCCGATGAGACGACGCTCGCCGCCGCCCGCGACCACCGCGGACCGCTACTTTGGCTCGACGCCCGCCCCGCCGCCGACTTCGCGCGTGCCCACATTCCGGAGGCACTGCCGCTCACCGCGGACGACTGGGACGCCCAGATCGTCGCCGTGATCCAGCGGTGGCAACCCGGCACGCGAGTGATCGTCTATTGCGACGACCGCGCCTGCGGCACCAGCCGCCACGTGGCCGACAAGCTCCGGCGCGAGTACCAGTTCGACGACGTGCGCGTGCTCCACGGCGGGTGGCAGGCGTGGATGGAAGCCTCCGCTCGATGAAACTCGTCGACCTCATCCTGCGCCTCGCGCTCGCCGCGGTGTTCGTCGTCGCAGCAGTCGCGAAGATCGCCGATCCGGCGGCGTTTCACGATGCGATCCTCTCCTACCGCCTGCTGCCGGCGCCGCTCACCGCTGCGGTTGCGCTGTGGCTGCCGTGGCTCGAGCTCTGCGCCGGGCTTGCGCTGTTGAGGCCGCGGCACCGCGACGCGGCGCTAGGGCTGATTTTCGCGCTCACGGCGGTCTTCCTTGTCGCGCTCGGCCAAGCGGCATGGCGCGAACTCGACATCGTCTGCGGTTGCTTTGGGCGCCCCGCCTCCGTCCGCGGCGCGGCGTACCTCGAATACCTCGGGCGCGATCTCGCGCTGTTGTTCGTCACGGTTTGGCTGCTGCGGCGCGAACGAATCACGCGTGTCGCCGTCCGCTAAACGGTCTGCGCCGTCAACACACGCCGCACAGCCAGCGCGAGTTCGCCGGCCTTGTATGGTTTCGGCAGGAAACTGGCGCTGCGCCCGTCGCCCGGTTCGAACGCCTCCGCCTCGCGCGTGTAGCCGCTGCAGAACAGGATCTTCAGCTCAGGCTTCTGCAGTTGCAGCCGTGCGGCGAGTTCGTGGCCCGACATGCCGCCGGGCATCACGATGTCGGTGAACAGCAGGTCCACCCGACCGCCGAGCTCCGACCAGAGGCGCAAGGCCGCCTGCGCGTTGTCCGCTTCGAGCACCGTGTAGCCGAGCCGCCGTAGGGCCATCCGTGCGACAGCGCGCACAGCCACCTCGTCCTCGACCACGAGAATCGTCTCGCACCCGCCGGGGAGCTGCTCGCCGCCGCCGGCCTCGCCCTCGGTCGCGCCCGGCTGCTTGCGCACGAGCGCCGGCAGAAAGACACGGAAGCTCGTGCCCCGGCCGACCGCGCTCTCGACCTCGATCCAGCCTTCGTGCTGGCGCACGATCGCGTAGACGATCGCGAGACCCAGGCCCGTGCCCTTGCCGACCTCCTTCGTCGTGAAAAACGGCTCGAAGATCCGCACGATGTTCTCCGGGGCGATGCCGACGCCGGTATCGGACACCGAGAGACAAACGAACTCGCCCGCGCGCGCGTCCCGATGCCGCCGCGCCTGCACCTCGGTGAACGCGCGGGCGTCGAGCTCGATCAGCAGCCGTCCGCCGCGCGGCATCGCGTCGCGGGCGTTCACGGCGAAGTTCATCAGCACCTGTTCAAGCATGCCGGGATCCGCGTACACCATTGGCAGCTCCGGCGCGAAACGGCTCTCGAGGATCACATCCTCGCCGAGGACGCGGCGCAGCAGCTTCGTCATGCCGCCCACGAGGTCGCCGGGGTCGAGGTTCTTCGCCGCCTTCACCTGCCGGCGGCTGAAGGTGAGCAACTGGCGCGTGAGGTTGGTGGCGCGCTCGGCGGCGTTGGAGATCTCGTCGATGCCCGAGGAGATCTCGTTCGAGAGCCCGCCGCGCATCCGCAGCATCGAGATCTGCATCTGGATAATCGTGAGCAGATTGTTGAAATCGTGCGCCACGCCACCGGCGAGCTGGCCCACGGCCTCCATCTTCTGCGCCTGCCGGATCTGCTCCTCGAGCTGCAGTTTCTCCGTGATGTCGCCCACGTAGCAGTGCACGACGCCCTGCGGCACGATCGGGTAGAACGACCACGAGAGCGTCTGCTGGCGATGCCTGGTCTCCTGGCGCAACCGCGGCTGTTGCGTGGTGAGGCACTCGCCCACGATCTCGGCGTGCTCCGCCGGCAGCATCTGTTCGACCGTCTCGAAGCCGACCGACTGCGCGAGCGAAACGGCCGCGCGGTTGAAATACGTGAGGCGGCCTGCGAGGTCGAACTCGAGAACTGGATTCGGGTTGAGCTCGGGAAACTTCGCCAGCTTGCGAATCTCGTTCGCCGCCCGATCGCGCTCGCTCAGGTCGACGATCATGCAGAGCAGGTAGTCCACGCCCTCGATCTCGACGCGTTCGAAGAAGCCGGTCGAAAGCCGCCGCTCGCCCGCCTTCGTCTTGAACGACACCTCGGCATGGCGCAACGAGGTCGCCGCGCGCAGCCGCGTGAGCAACTCCTCGCCCTCGCTGCGGTCCACGAGCAGGTCGAGTTCCTTGGCGTTGTGCCCGAGCACCTCGTCCGCAGTGAAACCGGAGAACTCCACGAAAGCCGGATTCGCGTCGATGATCGCCAGATCGCTCCAACGCACCAGAAGCGTGGCGGTCGGGTTGCTGCGGAAGAGCCGTGTGAACAGGTTCTCCTGCGACGGCTCGCTGTTCTCCGCTTCGAACACCTCGGGACGCGAGGGCGCCGCCGCGATCTGGGCGTGCAGGAACGCTCGTTCCGGGGCGGTTCCGCCGGTGATGACAACGCGCAACGGCTGGGGGGGCTGTTCGCTCATGGGGCGCTTCAACCTCGCCAGCGGGATCCGCGCCGTCGATGGAAATCCGCCGCGCCGCGGCTGATCACGAAAAATAACGCGCCGCGGCACACGGGAGCCGTGGCTGCGGCGATTGCGCGTCCGCCGCGCAACGCAGTGGCGACCGGTCAACGGAGGTCAGGCGCTCGAGTGGTCGAGAGACGAGCGACGAGAGCGTTGAAATCCCAAGCATCGCCGGTCACCCGAGCGGCCGAAGTCCGCGCACCGATCGCTCGGCTCTCGGCCCTCGACGCTCGGCTGCGGCGTCCCGGCTCAGATGTGGATCGCCTGACCGTGCGTGGCCGCGGCGGCTTCGGCGAGCGCTTCGCTGAGCGTCGGGTGCGCGTGGATCGTGTGGTGGATCTCGTCGATCGTGGCCTCCACGTTCATCGCCAGGCCGAACTCGGTGATGAGCTCCGTCGCCTCGCCGCCGATCACATGCGCGCCAAGGATCTCGCCGGTCTTCGCATCGCTGATGATCTTCACGAAGCCCTCCGAATCGCCGGCAGCCACCGCGCGACCCGAGGCCGTGAACGGGAACTTGCCGATCTTGTACTCGAGCTTCTTCTCCTTCACGGCCTTCTCGGTGAGGCCGATGCTCGCCACCTGCGGGTGGCAGTACGTGCAACCAGGAAATGTCTTCACGCGCTCCGGTTTGCCCGCGCCGAACATGCCGTTGACGGCGTTCACCGCCTCAAACGTCGCCACGTGCGCGAGCCACGGCGGGCCGATGATGTCGCCCGCCGCGTAGATGCCGGGGACGGTCGTCTGGTAGTCGTCGCCGACTTTCAGGTACCCGCGATCGAGCTCAGGCTTCACGCGCGCGCCGAGCAGTCCCTCGGTGTACGCGCCGACACCGACCGCCTGCAACAGCGCATCGGCCTCGATCTCCTCGGCATTGTCGCCCTTCACGAGCTTCAGTTTCACCGAGTTCTCGCCCACGCGGATGTCTTCGCACTTCGTGCCGGTGCGGATGGCGATGCCCTGCTTGGTGAGGCTGCGCTCGAGCAACTTCGCGACCTCCTCGTCCTCGACGGGGAGGATCTGCGGCAGCATCTCCACAAGCGTCACCTTCGTGCCGAAAACGTTGAAGAAGTAGCTGAACTCTACGCCGATCGCGCCCGCGCCCACGACGACGATCGAGGCCGGCCGTTCCGTGCGGGCGAGCGCCTCGCGCGAAGTCATCACGCGCTTGCCGTCGACCTCGAGCCCGGGGATGCGCTTCGGCTTCGCGCCGGTGCAGATGAGGATCTTGGCCGCCTTCAGGATCGTGCCCTTCTTGGCGCCCTCGGTGATCTCGACCATGCCGGGAGCAGGCACCGAGGCTTTGCCGACGATGTAGTCGACCTTGTTCTTCTTGAAGAGAAACTCGATGCCCTTGGCCATCTGGTCGGATACGCCGCGCGAGCGTTGCACGACCTTGGCAAAATCGAACCCTGCGCCCTCAACCGAAAGGCCATACGCATCCGCCTTCTGGATCGTCTTGAAGAGCTCGGCGCTCTTCAGCAGCGCCTTGGTCGGGATGCAGCCCCAATTCAGGCAGGTGCCGCCGGCACGCTCCATTTCGACGCACGCGACGCGCTTGCCGAGTTGCCCGGCGCGGATGGCGCCCGCGTAGCCCGCGGGGCCGCCGCCGATGACGATGAGATCGTACGAGTTGTTTTCGGACATGGTGGTAGCAGTTCCGTTGGAAGAGTCCGCAACGTCGCCGCCACCACCGGTCCGGGTCAACCGGGAAAACCTCCTCGAAAATCCGACCCGCACGTGAGGCTGAAACCCCAGTTCCGCTCTCACCCACCCCCACTTCTCTCGCGCGCATCCCTTCAGAATCGTCCGCCGCATCCGATCTTCGCGGCGCCGCTTGCACACCCGAGCGGCAACTGCGATGCGCCCCGCTCCCTGGGCCGCCGCGGCGCAGTGTCCGTCGGTGTCTCCCCCACATGAAACACTGGACTATCAAGAAACGCATCGTACTCGGCTTCGGCATCGTTTTGCTGCTCGTCGCCGCCCAGACGGTCTTTTCGTTCATCTCGTTGCGGCGCGTCAAACGCGCCTCGGAACACATCGCCCACAACGCCGTCCCCGGCACCGCGCTCGCCGCCCAAGCGGCCCGCCGCATCGGGGACGCCCAGATCACGGTGCTGCGCGCACTCGAGGCCAGCACGCCGGAGGAACTGCAGAAGCAGGTGACTGAGCTCCAATCGTTGCAGACCGAGGTCACGCGGCTTCTGACGGGATACGAGAAGACTATCGAGTCCGAGGCCGACCGGAAACTCCTCGCCGACCTCTACGCCGCGCGCGAGCGCTACCGCGAGGTGCGCCAGCAAGTCCTCTCGTTGCTCGCAAATGCGGACGCCTCCGCCGCAAAGAAGCTCAACCTCGAGGCGCTCCGCCCCGCCTACAATGCCTACCAGGGTGTGCTCGATCGCGTGGTGGAGACGAACGTCACCAGCGCCGTCACCGGCGCACAACAAAGCGATGAGCTCCTCGACTCGAGCATTCTCGTCTCGCTGAGCGCCGCCGGCGTCGTGTTGCTCGCCAGCATCGCCGCCGGGTACCTCCTCGTGTCCGGCTTGAGCCGCCGTCTCGCGGCCGTGGTACAGACACTCGATTCTAGCGCGGAGCAGATCGCCGCCGCCGCCGGCCAAGTCGCCGCCACCAGCCAGACACTCGCCGAAGGCGCGAGCGAACAGGCCGCCTCACTCGAGGAGACCGGCTCCTCCCTCGAGGAGCTCTCGTCGATGACGAAGAACAACTCTGCCAACGCCGAGAAGGCTAACACCCTCGCCACTTCCGCCCGCCAGGCCACCGAGCGCGGCGCCGAGGACATGCGCGCGATGTCCCAGGCGATGGACGCCATCAAGGCCTCCAGCGACGAGATCGCGAAGATCAACAAGACCATCGACGAGATCGCGTTCCAGACGAACATCCTCGCCCTCAACGCCGCCGTCGAAGCCGCCCGCGCAGGCGAGGCCGGAGCCGGTTTCGCCGTCGTCGCCGAGGAGGTGCGCAACCTCGCCCAACGCTCTGCGCACGCCGCCCGCGAGACCGCCGCCAAGATCGACGACTCGATCCAGAAGAGCGTGCGCGGCGTCTCGCTCAGCACCCAGGTCGCCACCGGTCTGACCGAGATCGTCACCCATATTCGCGAAGTCGATTCACTTGTCGCCGAGGTCGCCAACGCCTCCCGCGAACAGAGCTCCGGCATCGGCCAGCTGAACACTGCCGTCGCCCAGATGGACAAGGTCACGCAAGGCAACGCCGCCAACGCCGAGGAGAGCGCCAGCGCCGCCGAGGAACTCCACGCGCAATCTGCCACTCTGCGCGACGCCGTCGGCGACCTGCTCCAACTCGTCGAAGGCGCGACGTCAGCCGCTCCCGCGGTCTCGCACACGGCTCGCCCCCGCGCCACCTCGCCGGGCTCGCGCCGTGCCGCGGTGCAAGCCGCCACTCTGGCCTGACCCAGGTCGGGCGACCAGCCCTGCTCCGCTCCCCCGTCGCTCGCACCCACCGAACGCGACCGCTCGCCCCGTACGGCACTCGGCCGGCGGGGCGAAGGGTTGTCGCGCTGCGAGCGAACAAGCCGTTTACCGGACCTGGAGACGCAGGAAGAACCGTGTCGCTCCGGCCGGCACTTCCGCGACATGCGCCACCTGCCGCTGGGTCCCGGTGGCCGTATAGGTCGCCGCGGTGGTCCACGTCACCAGGTCCTGGCTCGATTGGACATCGTAGCGGAGCCCATCGGCCACGGCTCGCACCGGGAAGCTCAGCGTCAATGTCTTCGTCGCAGCGCTGCCATCGTACACGGCCGTCGTCGTCGCTGAGACTTGCCCGCGCGCAGGCAGGTCAAACGCGTACCGCAGGAGGTTCGTGAGGCCGACACCGTCGGGATCCGCATCGGCGCCTCCGATCGCGGGATTCGCCAGGTCCGTGGCCGAGAAGTTGTCGTTCGCCCAATCGGGATAGGTCGTGGGCGCAGCACTGTTGATTGTGATGCTGGCGCTGTCTGTGGCACTGGAGAACGGGTTTGTGCCGCCCCCCGCCGACGCCGCCATCTTCGTCCCTTGTTTTCCCGCCGTGGCACCGGTCTGGTCCCACGCACGATAGCTGAGGCTCGCGCTGCCCGAGTGGATCATGTCCGGCACGCAGCGGATCAGGTCCGCGGAGCGCAGTAGCAGTGCGCTTGCACTGGACACCGCGTCGATCGCCGACCACGTGCTGCCTCCGTCCACACTGAATTGCCACATGCCCGTCGTGCCGCTCGTGCCGATGATCGCGACACCGCCGAGCGCTGACGCGTCCGGGTCGGCGCTGCTGGTCCCGACGACGGCCGCGATCGTGCGACCGCTGTTCGTCGTCTCGTCCTCGGTGATCGAGGGCAACGTCGGCGCAAACGGCGTCAGCACCGGTGCGTCGTTCGTGGCGATCACGGTCACGGTGGTCGCCACGCTCAACGTCGCGCTGTTGAAGTAGGTGCCGCTGTCCGTGGCGCTCGTGATGGTGACCACGCGCGCAGTGCTGCCGGGATTGTTGCCGATGTTGCGAAACGTCATCCCATCAATCAACGCGGTCATCTGCGCATCGGTTTGGCTCAGGCCGGAGATCGAGACGGTCGCGGTGCCTGCGGAAACGGAAACGCCATAGGAGCCCGAGATGCCGCTGAGCGCTCCGCCGGCGCCATTCGTCAACGCGATCGCGGTGCCGCTGAATTGCACGACATCGTCCGCAGCCACGGCGCTGACGGTGAACTGAAGTGAAGCGAACCTCTGAGCGCTGTCGTTGGTCGCCGCCGCCACGCTCCTGTACAAGTCGACCGCGCTCCCGTCCTCGGTAAACGCGGGATTGTTGCCCGTGGCGGCCACCGTCGGCGCGCGCTGGTTGCTGACAACGTAGAAGTACTCGTTCGCACCTGTCGGTGTGAGGTTGGTGAGGTTCAGGCCCGCGCTGTTGACGATGCTGTGCGCGCCCGAAAAACCGAGCGTCACCGTGCCTTCGAGGTTCGCGAGATTTCCGCCGGAAATCGTGACATTGTACGTGGTCCCGCTGCCGGAAATCCCGGTGACCGTAGCCGTCGTGCCGAAGATCACGAAGTCGGCCGCGTCGACGCCGGTCACTGCCTCCGAGAACACGAACCGCCACGTGAGGCTGTCGGCGCTTGTCGGGCTCGTCGCCGGGTTGCTCCGCAGAAAATCGGTCACCGTCGGCGCCGCGGCCGCGAGATCCACGTCGAAGTTGTCCAAGTAGATCTTCGTCTGCATCGCTCCGACCACCCCACCGAGGTTTTCCATGTCTTCGATCACCAGCTCCTGCCCGGAGCGGTAGCCGAACGCCTCGAACGACACCGTGGTCGACCCTGTGAGGCTCGACAGCGGGATCGAGGTCGAAGTGCCCCCGAAGGCGGCGGAGAGATACGGTCCCCAACCCGCCGGCCCGCCCGCACTCTGCTGATCGATGTAGATGGTCTTGAGACCAAACTGTCCGCCCGTGTCCGCTGTCACGACCAACCGAAAGTCGCCCGCCGCCTGATTCTCCGCGATGTAGAGACGGCCACCCGTCTGCGAAATCGTGAAACCGCCGCCCGCCGTGACGACGAAATGCAGCCGGCCGATGACGAAGTTTCCGCTCGCGAGCGAGCCGGAGGTGACGGCGCCTCCGAGATCGACCGTTTGCGAAACGGCGTGGGCAATAGGAGCGACCAACGCGCTTCCGGTCAGGAGCGCGGCAACAAGGCGAAACGGACGGTTCATGTGGTGGGGATGCACGCGCTTCGGACGAACCCGCCGGCCGGTGTGTTACCGACGCGGGGCCGAGCGCAGTGTTAAGGCAACTACCGTCGCTTGCCCTCGCCAAGCCCCAATTGCCTGCAGGCGACCCCGCGGCAAACCAAACAAACGGCCGAATCACCGAGCGGTCGGAAGCCCGCGCCTACACATCGATCACATCGCCCTTGCCGGGCGGCGGCGTGGGGCGCGGCGGCTCCTGCGGACCGCGCGGGCCGCGCTGCGCCTTCACTCGTTTCGCACCGAAGAGCACCGTGAACGCCATGTTCGTCAGGCTGATGATCAGCGAACCGAGCAGCGCCGCGCCGAGGCCTCCGACGTAGAACCCGTCGACGAACCGGCTCGTGGCCCAGAGCAGAAACGCGTTGATGAGCCACAGTCCGAAGCCCGCGGAGAGCACCACCAGCGGCAGCGTGAACAGCACGAGCAACGGTTTCAGAAAGGCGTTGAAGAGGCTCAGGAGAATCACGACAACCAGCAGAGTCATGCCGTCGTCGCAGTGGATGCCCGGCACAATCTTGGCCGCCAGCGCCACACCCATCGCGAGAAACAGCCAACGCAGCATCTGATTGAAGAAGCCGTTATTCATCGTCGTTTCGTCGCGACTGTCGGGGCCGACCCCCTCGGGGCAATGAAAATTCTCCTCGTCCAGGATCGCCTGCGCGGTGGTGGCACCGAGCGGCAGACGGCGTTTCTCGCGCGCGCCTTTGCGGCCCGCGACCACACCGCCGCCCTGCTCACTTTTCGTCCCGGCGGGACACTCGCCCCCGAGCTCGCCGCGGCCGAGGTGCCACATCGCGCGCTTCAACCTTTCGACGCCGGACTCGATTGGTTCGCGCCAGGGCTCGTCGCCGCCGCGCGCGCCGCCGCGCCGGACATCGTTCTCTGCATGGGCCGCATGGCCAATTGCCGCGCCGCGCAACTCCAGCGCGCCCTGCCGCAGGCCGCCATCGTCGCGACCGTACGAACCGGCAAAACGCTGCCGTGGCTCTACCGCCGCGGTCTGCGCGCCGCCCGCGGCATCATCGCCAACTCGGAGTTCGCCCGCCGCACGCTCGTCGCGCCAGAAGGCGCCGCAGACCGCTGCGTGGTGATCCCGAACTCCCTGCTCCACGCCGCCCTGCTCGCCGAGGCCAACACCGCCACCGACTCCGCAACCTCCACCCGTGACGCTGTGCACGAGAGCAGCGACTCCGTCGAAACCGCAACGCCGCGCCTGCTCTGCGTCGCCCAATTCCGCCGCGAGAAGAACCAACGCGAACTGCTCGATATCGCCGCGCTCCTCCCGCGCGAGCTGCCTTGGCGCCTCGCCTTCGTGGGCGATGGCCCGACTCGCGCCGAATGCGAGCGCCACGCCGCGGCGCTCGGTCTCGCCGATCGTGTCGTTTTCCACGGCTGGCAGACCGATCCCGCACGCTTCTACCGCGACGCCGCGCTCGCGGTGCTGACGTCGCAGCGCGAGTCGTTGCCAAATTTCCTCGTCGAAGCGCAATGCGCCGGCGTGCCGGTCGTGAGCTACGAGGTCGGCGGCGCAGCGGAGTGTTTTCGCGATGGCGAAACCGGTCATCTGATCCGCGCCGGCGATCGCGCACGTTTCGCCGCCGCGTTGACGGAGCTCCTCACCCAACCCGCGCGCCGCGCCGCGATGTCCATTGCCGCACGCGAGCGGGCCCGCGCACAGTTCGACCCCGAGCGCCAAGTCGCCGCACACCTGGATTTCTTCGCGCGCCTCCGGTCGCAGCATCTGTAGGCCACGTCGCCGACGTGGCTTCTCCATCGCCCGAGTTGCGCGCCGCACCGGATCTCCTAACCCTCCGCGCTCCTCACATGGCAGCGCTCGAAACCATCCGCCTCCGCGGCGTCCGGCAGAACAATCTCAAGGGCTTCGACCTCGACATCCCGCTCGGCCGGTACGTCGTCGTCACCGGGCTCAGCGGCGCGGGGAAATCCTCGCTCGTTTTCGAGACGCTCCACGCCGAGGGCCAGCGGCGCTACGTCGAGACGTTCAGCGCCTACACGCGCCAGTTCCTCGAACTGCTCGCCAAGCCGCAGGTCGACTCGATCGAGAACATCCGTCCCTCGATCGCCATCGAGCAGAGCAACACCGTGAAGACCTCGCGCTCGACCGTCGGCACGATGACCGAGCTGACCGACTACTTCAAATTGTGGTTCAGCCACGTCGCCGCCTGCTACGACCCCGCGACCGGCGAGCGCGTCGAAGACGACAACCCGCAGACGATCTGGGCGAAGGCCGCCGCGCAATTCATCGGCGCCACCGTGCTCGTCGCCTTCCGCGTCGCCCGTCCTGAAAATCTGGAGTGGCGCGAGATCCTCCAGAATCTTCAAGGCCAATCCTACCAACGCGTCCTCGTCCCCCACGCCGAAGGGGCCTGCGCGCTCCACCGTATCGACGACCTGCTCGCTCCCGACGAGTCCCGTAGCGGAACGAGTGAGCATCTCACCTCCCCGCTCTCCGACTCCGCCACCGCCCTTTTCGTCGTTCAGGACCGCATCGCCCTCGAACCCGCCGCGAAGGCGCGTTTCACCGAAGCCGTCGAGACCGCGTTGCATTTCGGCCAAGGCGAAGTCCGCCTCTTCGGCGAGAACTCGTCCGGCACGCCTTCCCTTGGCGCTGCGCGCGACAGCGGCGATTCCACTCGCCCCGCGCCTCTCGCCTCTCGCCCGTTCTCCGAGCTCGGCCACTACTCCCGCGGCCTCCACTCGCCGAAAACCGGACGCCGCTTCCGCCCCGCCGCGCCGGCGATGTTCTCCTTCAACTCGCCCATCGGCGCCTGTCCGAAGTGCCGCGGGTTCGGCCGCGTCATCGACATCGACTACCGCCTCGCGATCCCCGACGAGACGCTGAGCATCGACGCCGGCGCGATCAAATGTTGGGAAGGCGAAGTCTTCGGCGAGTCCAAGCGCGACCTGCTCGGTTTCGCGAAAAAGAAGAAACTGCCGACGCACCTCCCGTTCTGCGAACTCACACCCGCGCAGCGTGCCTACGTCATCGAAGGCGAACCGGGCTACGGTGAAAACGGCGTCGAGTGGCCCGCCGCGTGGTACGGCCTCAAAGGCTTCTTCCGCTACCTCGAAGCGCGCACCTACAAGATGCACTACCGCGTCTTCCTCGCGCGCTACCGCAGCTACAACCTCTGCCCCGAATGCCACGGCACGCGCCTCCAACCCGAGGCGCTCTGCTGGAAATGGGAGAACCGCACACTCCCCGAACTCTATCAATTTCCCGTCTCCGAACTCCTAGCACTCCTCTCGCCCCTCGCCGATCGTCCGTCATCGTTCTCCCCATCCGTCCCATCCGATCCATTCCCCACCTCCGCCGGAGCGCCCGCGCCCAATCCGCAATCCGCATTCCGCAATCCCCATTCATCCGACCTCGCCCTCGACGCCATCCTCGCGCGCCTGCGCTACCTCGAGCAGGTCGGTCTCGGCTATCTCACGCTCGACCGCCAATCCCGCACGCTCTCCGGCGGCGAAGTCGAACGCGTCAACCTCACCTCCTGCCTCGGCTCCTCGCTGGTCGACACGCTCTTCGTCCTCGACGAGCCCTCGGTCGGCCTGCACCCGCGCGACATCGACCGTCTGATCGGTATCATCCGTTCACTTACCGCCGCGGGAAACACCGTCGTCGTCGTCGAGCACGACGAATCGATGATCCGCGCCGCCGACCACGTGATCGAGATCGGGCCCGAGCCTGGCGCCGCCGGCGGCCACGTCGTTTTCCAAGGAGACGTCCCCGCGCTCCTCGCCTCCTCCGCCGCGCTCACCGGCGACTACCTCTCCGGCCGGCGCTTCATCCCCGTCCCCGCCCAGCGTCGTCCGGTTTCTGGATATCGCGCCGCGCCCCGGAGCGGCGTCTCCGCCCCGGACGGAACTTGTAATTCAACAGATTACATCCCCTCAGCCGCCACCTCCGCCAAACCCGAGACTCGGAACTCGAAACCCGAAACCCCGGTCCGCTGGCTCACCTTCTCCGGCGCCACGAAGCACAATCTCCGCGACCTCACCGTCGCGCTTCCGCTCGGCCGTTTCGTCGCGCTCTCGGGCGTCTCCGGTTCCGGCAAGTCGACGCTGCTCGACCACGTCATCCACCAGGGCCTGCTCGCCGCCCGCCGTCAGTTCGCAGAGGATCCCGCCTCGATCGCAGCCATCCACGGACTCGAGCACCTCGGCGAGATCGTGCTCGTCGACCAGTCGCCGCTCAGCCGCACCCCGCGCTCCAACGCCGCCCTCTACGCCGACGCCTGGGACGGTATCCGCAATCTGTTTGCCGCAACCGAATCCGCGCGCGAGGCCGGATTCTCCGCATCCAGTTTCTCGTTCAACGCCGGCGACGGCCGCTGCGACCACTGCCAGGGCCTCGGCTACGAAGCCGTCGAGATGCAGTTCCTCTCCGATGTCTACGTGCCGTGCCCGATCTGCGAAGGCCGCCGTTTCAAGCCCGAGATCCTAGCCTGCACGTGGAACAGCCGCAGCGTCGCCGATGTGCTCGCGCTCACCGTCCGCGAAGCACTCGATTTCTTCGCCGCGCAACCCGCGATCCGCTCGCGCCTCGCCCCGCTCGCCGTCGTCGGACTCGGCTATCTCACCCTCGGCCAGCCGCTCAACACCCTCTCCGGCGGCGAAGCCCAACGCCTCAAACTCGTCAAATACCTCGGCAACTACACCGAGCCCACTCCTGCGACAGGGGCATCGCTCGCCGACGCCCGCACGGGCTCCGTCGCCGCCGCTCCCGCCACCAGTCTCAAATCTCAAATCCCCAATCTCAAATCCACCGCCACCCCCGCCCCGAAACCCGAAACCCAAAACCCGAAACCCAAAACACTGAACCCTGAACCGCATCCAAGAGGAGCGTTGCTCCTCTTGGATGAGCCCACCACCGGCCTCCATCGCCACGATGTCGGCCGGTTGCTCACCGTGCTCCATGCGCTCGTCGACCAAGGCCACAGCGTGGTCGTGATCGAGCACAACACCGATGTCCTGAAGAACGCCGACTGGCTGATCGAAGTCGGCCCCGAAGGCGGCGCCGCCGGCGGCCGTATCGTCGCCGAGGGCACGCCCGAACAGGTCGCGCTCACCCGCACCGCTACCGCCCCCTACCTCCGCGCCGCGCTCGCCGGCGGCGCTTCCGAGCCGCTCGCCCTCGCCGCCGAGCCAGAGCAAGCACCCTACGCCCAGGCCGCCTCCGCCAATCGCAAATCGGCAATCGGCAATCGCAAATCGCCACAGTCGAAGCCGCTCGCTCTCGCCGCCGAGCCGTCCGCCCCATCACCCATCACCAATAACCCATCACCGGTTCTCCAAATCCTCGGCGCTCGCGAAAACAACCTCCGCAACCTCTCCCTCTCCATCGCGCTGCGCTCGCTCACGGTCGTCACCGGCGTCTCCGGCTCCGGCAAGTCGACCCTTGCCTTCGACATCGTCTTCGCCGAAGGCCAGCGCCGGTTCATGGAGTCGATGTCCCCGTACGCGCGCCAGTTCGTCGAGCAGCTCCCGCGCCCCGCCGTCGACCGCGTCACCGGCATTCCGCCGACCGTCGCCATCGAGCAGCGCATCACCCGCGGCGGCCGCAAGAGCACCGTCGCGACGATCACCGAGGTCGCTCAGTATCTGCGCCTTCTTTACGCGAAGCTCGGCATCCAGCACCACCCGGTCAGCGGCGCGCCCATCCGCGCCCTCAGCACCGCCGAACTCGAGAAACACTTCCTTGCCGCTCTCGCCACGCCCGCCGCGAAGAAGGCGAAACACCTCTACCTCTGCGCCCCGCTCGTGCGCGGCCGCAAGGGCCATCACCAGCCGATCGCCGACTGGATCCGCGACCACGGCTTCGAGCTCATGCGCGCCGATGGCCGCCTGCTCCTCGTCGAGAACTTCGCCAAGCTCGACCGCTTCAAGGAGCACAACATCGAGGTCGTCGTCACCGATCTGCGATCGGCGACCACGACGATGCCCGGGGCAAGAGACGCGAGGCAAGAGGCCCAGAAGTCCGCTGCATCCAGACCGTCCACTCCTCTCGCCTCTTCCCTCTCGCCTCTCGCCTCCCTTTCCGAGGCGTTGCGCCTCGGGAAGGGCACCTGCTTCCTCCTTCTCCCCGGCGGCGAGATCGTCTCGTGGTTTTCCACCACGCGCACCGACGCCGCCACCGGCGAAACCTTCCCCGTCCTCGACCCGAAGGACTTCTCCTTCGCCTCGCCGAAGGGCTGGTGCCCGGTCTGCCGCGGCCACGGCCGTCTCTCGCCGTGGATGCTCAAGAGCGATGCCGACGACGAGGAGACGCCGCCCGAGATCGCCGAACTCGCGCACCTCTTCGACGACGATTCCGGCGCCCAGTTTCGTACCTGCCCCGAGTGCGGCGGCACCCGCCTCAACCGCGTCTCCCGCGCCGTGCATCTGTACTTTAAACACGGCGCGCCGCTCTCGCTGCCCGCGCTCCTCGCACTCACGCCCTCGCAACTCCTCGCCCGCCTGCGCGATCTCGACCTCGACGCGCGCGGCAAACTCATCGTGCGCGACATCATCCCGCAGATCGAGGAACGCCTGAAGTTCATGGACGAAGTCGGCCTCGCCTACCTCGCGCTCGAGCGCTCCGCCGACACCCTCTCCGGCGGCGAAGCCCAGCGCATCCGCCTCGCCTCGCAGCTCGGCTCGAATCTCTCCGGCGTACTCTACGTGCTCGACGAGCCCTCGATCGGCCTGCATCCGCGCGACAACGACCGCCTCATCGCCACTCTCGAGCGCCTCCGCGCGAAGGGAAACACGCTGCTCGTCGTCGAGCACGACGATGTCGTGATGGACCACGCCGACCGCATCATCGATCTCGGGCCCGGCGCCGGCCGTCACGGTGGCCAACTTCTCGCCGACGACACGCCCGCCAACCTCCGCAAGAACAAGAACTCCCTCACCGGACTCTACCTCGACAAAGGCATCGCGCACCCGCTGCGGGGAAAGTACCGGGAAGTAATAAGTGACAAGTGCCAAGGTTCCGCCGGTAGCGCGGGACCGCTGGGACCGCCGTCCACCGCCGCGAAATCCCGCGCGAAATCCGCCCGCTCCGCCCAATCGAAAATCGATTGGCTGGAGCTCACCGGCGCGCGACTCCGCAATCTCAAGTCTCTCGACCTCCGCCTTCCGCTCGGCCGCCTCATCATGGTCGCCGGCCCCTCCGGTGCGGGAAAATCGACGCTGTTCCGCGACTTGCTCCACCCCGCTGTCGCCTGCGCGATCCAGCAGAAGAAGACCAAGCTAACCGGCCGCGACTTCCTCAAGCTCGCGCCCAAGTGCACCCAGGAAGTCTCCCTCTCCGCTGCCGCCGAGTCCCACCCCATCACCGATCACCCGTCACCAATCTCCCCTTCCGCCCCCTTCGCCCTTCTCACCGGCGCCGCCGGCTTCAAAGCCGTGGTCGAGGTCGACCAATCCCCCATCGGCCACACGCCGCGCTCCACGCCGGCCACGTACCTCGGCGTCTTCGACCTCGTCCGCCAGTTCCTCGCCTCCATCCCCGAGTCCAAGATCCGTGGCTACACCGCCGGCCGTTTCTCCTTCAACACCGCCGGCGGCCGCTGCGAGACCTGTGCAGGCGCCGGCCGCGTGAAGCTCGAGATGAACTTCATGCCCGACACCTTCGTCACCTGCGAAGCCTGCGGCGGGCGTCGCTACGGCCCCGAGATTCTCGAGATCCAGTGGAAGGGCAAAAACGTCGCCGATCTCCTCGAGATGACCTTCGAGGAGGCGCGCGACTTCTTCGATTTCCATAGCCAGCTCCGCGAAGTCTGCGCGCTCATGTGCGAGACCGGCCTCGGCTATCTCACGCTCGGCCAGAGCAGCCCCACCCTCAGCGGCGGCGAAGCGCAGCGCCTGAAGCTCGTCACCGAACTCTCCCGCGGTCTCCAGTCCTATAAGGAGCGCCAGCGCGGCGAGTCCCCGCGCAATCTCTACATCCTCGAGGAGCCCACAATCGGCCTGCACCTGAGCGACTGCGAGAAACTCATCCACCTCCTGCACCGCCTCGTCGACCAGGGCCACACCGTCGTCGTGATCGAGCACCACCTCGATCTCCTCGCCGAAGCCGACTGGCTCGTCGAGCTCGGCCCCGAGGGCGGCCCCGCCGGCGGTGAGCTTTTCTACCAAGGCCCCGTCTCCGGCGTCGCGAAACTCAAGCGCAGTCCCACCGCGCCATACCTCCGCGAGAAACTCGCGCAATAACCCGCGCCGCATCGCCTTCACCTGTGGAGCTGCTCGCGAGAGCAGCTCTCTACGCGCATCCGCCGATTTAGCCGCGCGGCACGGTCTCCCTCCTCCATCGCCGCCCGCAGCCGCGGAATCTGCGGCCACCGTTTTCCAAACGCGCCCGCGCCGCTACGTTCGGCTCGCTCTTCCGCACACCCTGCCCGCCATGCGCCGCACTGTCCCGCTCCTCGTTCTCGCCCTCGCCGGTCTCGCCACTTACACCACCGCCGCCGTTCCGGCGCCCGATCCCGACGACGGCGGACTCACGCTACCTCCCGGATTCCGCGCCTTCATCGTCGCCGATGATCTCACCAAACTTTCCGGCCGCCCACGCGAACAACTCCGCTTCCTCGCCGCCACGCCCAACGGCGACCTCTACGCCAAGCTCCAGTCCTCGGGCATCGTCGCGCTGCACGACGCCGACGGCGACGGCCGCTTCGAGCAACAGCGCACCTTCGGCTCCGGCGGCGGCACTGGCATCGCGTTCCACGGCAACTGGCTCTACCACTCGTCTAACACCGCCATCTTCCGCTACCCGTATCGGGTCGGCGAACTCGTTCCGTCCGGCGAGCAACAGGTCATCGTGCGCGACCTCCCGGAGCAGCGCAGCCACAACTCCAAGAGTTTCGCGTTCGACGCCGAGGGCCGGCTCCTCGTCGAAGTCGGCTCGCCCTACAACGTCTTCAGCGAGCCCGACCGCCAGCTCGGCGCGAAGGGCAAGGACGCCACTGAGCACCAGAAGCGCCATGGCGGTTTCTGGCGCTTCGACGCTGATCGGCTCAACCAGACGCAGGCCGACGGCTTCCATTTCTCCACCGGCCACCGCCACTGCCTCGCGGTCGCCTGGCAGCCCATCGCCCGCGAGTTCTTCATGGTGATGATGGGCCGCGACAACCTCAGCACTGTGGCTCCGGAATTCTACGACGACTTCGACAACGCTGAACGCGTCGCCGAGGAGATGCACCGCCTGCACGAGGGCGCCAACCTCGGCTGGCCGTACACTTACTGGGACCCGCATCGCAAGGCGCGCATGGTCGCGCCCGAGTTCGGCGGCGACAACCGCCAGCGCGCCGAGCCCGGGCGCTACCCCGATCCGCTCATCGCGTTCCCTGCCCACTGGGCGCCGTTGCAGATGACGTTCTACACCGGCGCGCAATTCCCGGCGCGTTACCGCGGCGGCGCCTTCATCGCGTTCCACGGATCGTGGAATCGCGCGCCTCTGCCGCAGGACGGCTTCAACATCGCCTTCGTCCCCTTCGACGAACGCGGCAATCCGCTCGGCACCTACGAGATCTTCGCCGCAAACAAGGGCCCGCAACGTTTCCGCATGGGCGGTGTCGCTGTCGCTCCGGACGGATCGCTCTTCATCAGCGAGACCGACCGCGGTCGCATCTGGCGGATCATCTACGTGGGCGACAACGCCACCACGCCGGCCGCGAACATCCCCGCCCAGACGTCCGCCACACCGGCCGACGTCTTGCCCACACCCGCGGGATCCATCCTCTCCAGTGCGCTCGGCGCGACACTCTACGAGCGGCACTGCGCCACCTGTCACATGCCCGACGGTGCCGGCGCCGGCAACATGCAGCCCGCGCTCGTCGGCAGTCCGATCGTCGCCGGCGAGCCCGCACGGTTGATCGACCTGATCCTCCGCGGTCCCGACGCCGTACTGCCGGCCGACCGTCCTCGGTACGCAAACGCGATGCCGCCCTTTGCACCGTTGCTGAACAACGACGAGACCGCCGCCCTCGTGAACTTCCTGCGCCAACGCTTCGGCCAGACCTCCGCCGCTGTCACGCCCGCCGAAGTCTCCGCGATCCGGGCACGCCAATAGACAGGCACCGCGGCTGGCTCCGTCGATGGGGCGGGCCTTACGCCCGCCATCCGCTTCCGCGCAGGCTTGGCGGGCGTAGAGCCCGCCCCGCCACCCGAACCCTGAGGCGCCAGGGACGGCCCGTGGCGCGGTGCTTCAGCCCGCGCCAGCGGACACGAGCAGTCTCCGCAATCATCTGCGCAACCGGAGCCCGGCAGTGCGCTCCGCGATCGCGGCTCGCCTCCCGTCTCCCGCCGATTTTGCTTCGGGGCAACTCCTCCCCCCATGGACCAGGACCACGAACACCTCCGCCTGCTCACGATCTTCCACTACGTTGTCGCCGGCATCGCCGCGCTCTTCGCGTGTTTTCCGCTGATCCACCTCGCCGTCGGGCTGTTCTTCATCCTCGCGCCCGCATCGATGACCGGCTCCGGGCAGCCACCGCCGCCCGCGTTCCTCGGCTGGATCTTCGTGATCTTCGCCTCGTGCTTCATCCTCGCCGGCTGGACCTTCGCCGCCTGTGTGCTCTATGCGGGGCGTTGCCTCGCCAAACGCCGCCGCCTGCTGTTCTGCCAGGTCATGGCAGGCGTCGAATGCATGTTCATGCCGTTCGGCACCGCGCTCGGCGTCTTCACGCTTCTTGTACTGACACGCCCCTCGGTGAAGCCCCTGTTCGACGATCAACGCCCGACGCCGCGCCTCGGCTGAATCCGCGCTCGCGCGGCAGTCTTGCGCGACCAGAGCACGCGCAGCGGGCCGGCCAGCAGGCCACCCCAGCGCGCGACGCGGGCCCACCGTGGCGCGAACCGGGCGAGCAACCCAAGCGCCACGCCGCCGATCTGCGGCGAGACGAGTCCGCCGAACGTCACACTCGACCGGACCAATGCGACGGCGCGATCAACCCAC
>DATGXO010000019.1:0-4542 GCA_035298965.1 Opitutaceae bacterium
ATTTCCCCGCCGCGGAGGCGCGTTACGCGGCGACGCTCACATTGCCGTTGTTCTTCGGCATGACCGACGCGCAGCAGGATTCGGTCGTGGCTGCACTACGCGTGGCGCTGCGGGGGGAGGATTCGTGACGAGCGCGCAACGCCGGCGGCGGTTCGGGCGGTCGGGCGGGCTTCGTGCCCGCCGTCACGACCCGAGCGAAAATGGCGGGCCTAGAGCCCGCCCCACCATCCGGGCGGGTTTTGCGTTTTGCTCCGGCTTTCCGGTCTCCGGTTTCTGCTCTCCGCGCTCAGCTCTCCCAACCCGCCAGCGGGCCCTGCGCTTCGCGGTACACGCCGAGCAGGTCGTCGATCGTGTGGACGTCGGTCGTGCCGGCGCGGGGGTCTTCGAAGAGAAACGCCTTCTTCTCCGGTGCCCACGGATCGCCGTAGTTGTGGAGCCGATCGGCGGTCTGCGACCACGCGGCGTAGGGCACCGAGAGCGCCTCGCCCTTCTCGGCGGCGAGCTCGACCGCGCGGTCGATCACCTCGGGCGCGCAGCGCGGCAGGTTGATGTTGAAGTTCACATGCACATCGCAGGGGAACTGCGCGAGGATGTGCTGGAAAACGGGGACCGACGGCACGTTGTCGGCCGCGAGTTCCGGCGGCCGGCGGAGCACCGTCGCGCCGTAGTCGCGCGCCACCCGGGCGATCAGCTCGCTCTCGGTGGAAACGACGATTTCGTTCACCAGCCGCGAGCGGCGCAGGATCTCGATGCCGAGCCCGACGAGCGGTTTCCCGGCGAACGGGAGCAGGTTCTTGTACGGAAGCCGTTTGCTGCCCAGGCGAGCGATGATCGAGCCGACGACGTGCATGGCCGCAGCATCGCGGTGCGCCCGTGCGGCGGCAAGTCGCGGTCGGCCGGTGCGATGGAGGCTGTCGGATGAAACCGCTGCTGCTGCGCTGCGAGGCGAACGCCACGCTCGGCACCGGCCACGCGCTGCGTTGCCTAGCCCTTGCCCAGGAATGGCACCGGCGCGGCGGGCGCGCGGTGTTTGCCATGAGCGCACCGGAGCCGGCGATAGTCGAACGGCTGACGCGGGGCGGATTCGCGACGCACGAGCTGCGCGCCGAAGCCGGCTCGGCGGCCGACGCCGTGGAAACGCGCGGCCTCGCGCAGCGGCTCGAGGCCGAGTGGACCGTTGTCGACGGACCGGCATTCGGGCCCGAATGGGAACGCGCTTGGGCGGAGGACGGGCGCCTGCTGCGCATCGACGACAACGGCTTCTCTCGCCCATTTCGCGCCGATCTCCTGTTGAATCAGAATCTCGGCGCGACGGCGGGCGACTATCCCCGGGCCGCGGCCGACTGCCGGTTGCTGCTCGGTCCGGCGTACGCGCTACTGCGGCCGGAGTTTCTCGCGATGACGCGTGTCGAGCGGCGAAACCGAATTCTGGTGACGCTGGGCGGCAGCGATCCGGCGCGGGCGACCGAGCGCATGCTCGCGGCCCTCGAACGCGAGCCGGCGCGCGACCTGTCGGCCGATTTCATCATCGGCGGCGCGAATCCGCGGCGCGCGGAACTGCTTGCGGCGATCGCCGCTGCCGCACCGCGGTTGACCGCGGTTGTCGCTCCGCACGATCTGCCCACGCGCTTTGCCCGGGCGGCGTTTGCCGTGACGGCGGGCGGCACGACTCTCTACGAACTCGCGTTGTTGCGGACGCCGCTGCTCGTGCTCTGCACGGCGGAGAACCAACGGCGGACCTGCGAGCAGTTCGCCGCGGCCGGTGCGGCGCGCTACCTCGGCTGGCATGAAGAACTGGAGCCGGACCGGTTGGCGGAGGCGTTGGCGGAGTTCGCGAGCGCGGCGAGTTTGCACGCCGAGTTGGCGGCTCGCGCGGCGGCGCTGGTCGACGGTCGCGGCGCGGCACGCGTGGTGGACGAGATGCCGGGAGGCGCGGCGCGATGAGTCGGTCGGCGAAAATATCGACGGCGCTCGCGGCCCGAGCGGTCGCGGCTAACTCGTGGCAAGCTTTCGCACGATGAACATCGCGATCCTCAGTGCTTCCCGAAAAGTGTGGCTGGTGCAGTCGTTCCAACGGGCGCTCGCCGTGGTCGGCGGCGGCCGCGTCTGGGCGCTGGACTGCGATCATCACGCGGCCGCGTTGCAGGCGGCCGACGCGGCGGAGATCGCGCCGCGGAGCGATGCGCCGGAGTTTCTCGATTGGCTGGTGCTGTGGTGCCGCCGCGAGCGGATCTCGCTCGTGGTGCCGACGCGTGACGGCGAGCTCCCGCTGCTCGCGGCGGCGGCGGAGCGGTTTCTCCGCGCCGGCGTACGCGTGGCGGTGAGCCCGACGGAAGCGGTGGCACTCTGCCTCGACAAACGGCGGTTCGTGGACTTCTGCCGTGCCCACGGGTTCGACACGCCGGTGGAGTTTGCCGGTCCGGCGACGGCGGGTTTTCCGGCGTTCGTGAAACCGCGGCGCGGGCAGGCCGGATTTGGCGCAGAACGCATCGACTCGGCGGAGGCGCTGGAAAAACGCGGCTTCGATCCGGAGCGGGAGATTTTGCAGGAGTTCGTCGACGCGGCGGAGTATACCGTCGACGTGTTCGTTGACTGGGACGGTCGGCTGATCTCCGCGGTGCCGCGTGAGCGGGTGCGCGTCGCCGAGGGCGAGTCGGTGGTCGGCCGCACGGTGCGCGACGCGCTGTTGACGGACGCGGCGGGGCGGCTGGCGCTTGCGCTCGGCCTGCGCGGCCACGCGACGGTGCAGGCGTTTCGCCGTGCGGAGCAGGTGTTGTTCATCGAGGTGAATCCGCGGTTCGGCGGCGGGGCGGCGCTCGGCTTCGCGGCGGGTTGCCCCACGCCCGAGTGGTTGGTGCGGCTGGCGCGGGGCGAACGAATCGAACCGCATTTCGGCCAATACGAGGTGGGACTGTGGATGTTCCGCCACACGGCGGACCTGTTCCGCCATGACGCGGAGGTGCGCCGGTGAAGGCGGTGCTCTTCGATCTCGACCAGACGCTGTACCCGGAATCCGAGTTTGTCCGGAGCGGCTACCGCGCGGTGGCGTCGTACCTCGTGGCGCGTTGCGGCGGCACGGTCGCAGGCTGGGCGGAGGAGATGGAATCGGTGCTCTGGCGCGAAGGTCGCACCGGGGTTTTTGATCACCTGATCCGCGAGCACGGCTGGGCTGCGCAGATCGACGCCTCGACCTTGGTCCATGTTTATCGCACCCACGCGCCGACGCTGCGGTTGCACTCGGATGCTGCGGAACTGCTCGCCGATCTGCGCGTGGCGTGCGGGCTCGTGACCGATGGGCACGCCACCGTACAGCACCGCAAGGCGACCGCACTCGGGCTCGACACGCGTTTCGCGGCGGTGGTCTGCACGGCGGACATCGGCCCGCACGCGGAGAAGCCGTCGGAGATAGGCTATCGTGTTTGTCTCGCTCGGCTCGGTGTGGCGCCGAAGGACGCCGTCTACGTGGGCGACGACCTGGCGAAGGACTTCAAAGCGCCCCGCGCGCTCGGCATGCGCACCGTGCGGATCGCGCGGCGCATCGAGAGCGGATTCGGCTGGGTGACGCCCGGCGAACCGCTGGAGGCCGACCTTGTCGTCGAGGACCTGCGCGACGCGAAGGAGTTTCTCACATGACGCATATGAACGAGATCGTCATCAACGGACGGCGGATCGGACCGGGCCATCCGGCGTACGTGATCGCCGAGGTGTCGGCCAACCACAACGGCAAGCTCGAGCGCGCGCTCGAGATCGTGCGTGCGGCGAAACTCGCCGGAGCCGATGCCGTGAAACTCCAGACCTACACGCCCGACACGATCACGCTGAAGAGCGATTCGCCGCTCTTCCGGCACGGCGGCGAAGGGCTGTGGGCGAACCGCGACCTGTATTCGCTGTACCAGGAAGCGTACACGCCGTGGGAGTGGCACCCGGAGTTGAAGGCGCTCGCCGACGAGCTCGCGCTCACCTTGTTTTCGACGCCGTTCGACCACACGGCGGTCGACTTCCTGGCGAAACTCGCGGTGCCGGCGTACAAGATCGCGTCGTTCGAGTTGGTGGACATCCCGCTCATCCAGAAGGTCGCGCGCACCGGCAAGCCGCTGATCCTCTCTACGGGCATGGGCACGCTCGACGAGATCGCGGAGGCGGTGAACGCGTTCCACGTCGCCGGCGGCAAGGAGCTCGCGCTGCTCAAATGCACGAGCGCGTACCCGTCGCCGCCCGAGGCGATGAATCTGCGCACGCTGCGCGATCTGCACATGCGTTTCAACGTGCCCGCCGGCCTCTCGGATCACTCGATGGGGCCCACGATCGCGATCGCCGCGGTGTCGCTCGGCGCGTGCATCGTGGAGAAACATTTCACGCTCGATCGCCGCGACCCTGGACCGGATAGTGCGTTCTCGATGGAGCCGGCGGAGTTTCGCGCGATGGTCGACGCGATCCGCACGGCCGAGGCCGCGCTCGGTGGCGTGCACTACGAACCGACGGCAGCGGAGGCCGAGAGCCGACGTTTTCGGCGATCGCTGTTCGTGACGCGCGATGTGGCGG
>DATGXO010000020.1:0-5845 GCA_035298965.1 Opitutaceae bacterium
GCTCCCGCCGATGTAGCCGCGAAACCGCCCGGCACGCACAGCGGCACGATCAACACGCTGCTCCTCTTCTCCGCCCCGCTCAACGACACCGCGCTCGCCCGCGCTGTGATGACGATGACCGAGGCGAAGACCTCCGCGCTGCTCGAACTCGCCGTCGGCAGCCTCTCCTCGTGGCGCCTCGCCACCGGCACCGGCACCGACCAGTACGCCATCGCCGCGCCCGCCGCCGGCCCCCCCGCGCGCACGTGGACCGGCAAACACACGAAGGCCGGCGAGCTCATCGGCCGCGCCGTACGCGACGCCACGCTCGAGGCGCTCCGCTGGCAAAACGGCCTCGAACGCAGCTACACCCGCTCGCTCCTCCACGCCCTCGGTCGTTTCGGTCTGAAGGAGGAAACGTTCAAAACGCAGCTCGCCCGCCACCTCGACGCCGCGCAGTGCCAGCTTCTCAAGGACAACTGGAACCCCGTCATCTACGAGCCGCAGAGCGCCGCCGCCGCCTATGCGTTCGCCGCCGTGCTCGACCGCGCGCTCGCCGGCACCCTCGCGCCCGCCACCGCCCGCGAGGCGCTCATCAATCAGGCCGCGCTGCTCGCCGCCGGCCTCGCCACGCGTCCCGAGGATTTCGTCACCTTGCGCGCCGAACTCCTGACCGCGCTCCCCGTCGATCTCGCCGTCGCACCGGAAGCGCTCCTGCCCGCCGCCGTCGAACTGGTCACCCGAGCCATCGCGCTCGGTTGGTTGAGCAAGTGGCAACGTTGAGATGTCCGCCCTCGCCGCCACTCTCGCCGACGCGTTGCACACCTCCGTCGGCTTCCTCGAACCGCGTTTCTTCCTCTGGGCCGCGCTCGGGCTCGCGCTCGATGCGTTCATCGGCGACCCGATCTTCTCCGCGCATCCGATTCGTCTGCTCGGCCGGCTGCTCGCCTTCTACGAGCGCATGCTCTTCCGCCTCGGCGCCAACGGCTACGCCGGCGGCATCGCGCTGCTGCTCCTGCTCGCCGGCACCGTGCTGCCGCTCGTCGTCGCCTTCCTCGCCGCCACGCACGCGCTGCACCCGTACGCGTTCGACGCCGCCGCCGGACTCGTCTGTTGGACATGTCTCGCGCTGCGCGACCTCATCGCCCACGGCGAACGCATCGCGGGCGCCGTCGCCCGCGGCGATCTCGCCGCCGCGCGTCACCACGTTTCCATGCTCGTCGGCCGCGATACCGACAAGATGGACCTCGCCGCCTGCGGCCGCGGCGCGGTGGAGAGCATGGCCGAGAACCTCGTCGACGGCGTGCTCTCGCCGCTCGCATTCCTCGTGTGCTTCGGTCCGCTCGCCGGCGTGCTCTTCAAGATCGTGAGCACGATGGACAGCATGGTCGGCTACAAGTCCGAGCGCTACCTGCGCTTCGGCTGGTGCGGCGCGCGCACCGACGATGTCGCGAACTTTATTCCCGCGCGCTGGAGCTGGCTGCTGCTCTCCGGCCTCGCCGCGCTGCTCCCCGGCTTCGACGGCCGTGCCGCTTGGCGCCTCGGCCGCGCTCAGCACGCGCTCGTGCCCGGTCCGAACAGCGGTTGGCCCGAATGCACGATCGCGGGCGCCCTGCGCCGCCGCCTGATCGGCCCGCTCTTCAAGAACGGCGTGCAAGTCTGCGACCTCTGGCTCGGCGATCCCGCCGACGCCCCCGGCGCCGACGCCCGCGACATCCGCCGCACCTACGTGTTGCTCATCCTCTCCACGCTCGTGACCTTCGCCACCCTCGGCGCGCTCGCGTTCGCCTCTCGCCTCTAGCTTCACACCTCTCGCCTTTTTCCATCATGTCCCGCAACGCCTCCAGTTTCCTCGTCGTCGGCGAGCGCACCAACATCACCGGCTCCCCGAAATTCGCCAAAGCCATCAAGGCCGGCGACTGGGACACCTGCCTCGCCGTCGCGCGCCAACAGGTCGAAGCCGGAGCGACCGTGATCGACATCAACGTCGACGAGGCCCTCGTCGACGGCGAAGCGACGATGGTGAAGTTCCTCAACTTGATCGCATCCGAGCCGGAAATCGCCCGCGTGCCGATCATGCTCGATTCCTCGAAGTGGTCAGTGCTCGAAGCCGGTCTCCAGTGTATCCAGGGCAAGGGCATCGTGAACTCCATCTCGCTCAAGGAAGGCGAAGCCGAGTTTCTCCGCCGCGCGCGCCTCCTCCGCCGCTACGGTGCCGCCGCGGTCGTGATGGCGTTCGACGAGCAGGGCCAGGCTGCCACCTGCGCCGATAAGGTCCGCATCTGCACCCGCGCGTATCATCTCCTCGTCGACCAGGTCGGCTTCCCGCCCGAGGACATCATCTTCGATCCCAACGTGCTCACTGTCGCCACCGGCATCGACGAGCACAACAACTACGCCGTCGATTTCATCGAGGCGGTGCGGATCATCAAGCGCACCCTCCCGCACGCGAAGACCTCCGGCGGCATCTCCAACGTCTCGTTCTCCTTCCGCGGCAACAACCCCGTGCGCGAGGCGATGCACGCCGCCTTCCTCTACCACGCCATCGCCGCCGGCCTCGACATGGCCATCGTCAACGCCGGCATGCTCGGCGTCTACGAGGAGATCGAGCCCAACCTCCTCACCCACATCGAGGACGTCCTCCTCAACCGCCGCCCCGACGCCACCGAGCGCCTCGTGGCCCTCGCCGAAGAAATCAAGGCCGCCTCCGGCGGCCCATCTGAAATCTCAAATCTCAAATCTCAGACTTCCCCAGCCGCCGACACCTGGCGCTCGCTCCCCGTCGAAGAGCGCCTCAAGCACGCCCTCGTCAAAGGCATCGACACCTTCGTCGAGGCCGACACCGAAGAAGCCCGCGCCAACACCGCCAAGTATCCGCGCCCTCTTCACATCATCGAGGGCCCGCTCATGGATGGCATGCGCGTCGTCGGCGATCTCTTCGGCGCCGGGAAGATGTTCCTCCCGCAGGTCGTGAAATCCGCCCGCGTGATGAAGAAGGCCGTCGCCTACCTCACGCCGTTCATGGAGGAGGAGAAACGCCGGGCCGTCGCCGCCGGCCACGCCGTGCAGGCGCAGGGCCGCATCGTCATGGCCACCGTGAAGGGCGACGTGCACGACATCGGCAAGAACATCGTCGGCGTCGTCCTCGCGTGTAACAACTACGAGGTGACCGACCTCGGCGTCATGGTCCCCGCCGAGAAGATCCTCGCCGAAGCGAAACGCCTCGGCGCCGACGCCATCGGACTCTCCGGCCTCATCACCCCGTCGCTCGACGAGATGGTGCATGTCGCCAAGGAGATGCAGCGCGAAGGCTTCACCGTCCCGCTGCTCATCGGCGGCGCCACCACCAGCCCCGCGCACACCGCCGTAAAGATCGCGCCCGAGTACCCGCACGGCGTCGTCCACGTGCTCGACGCCTCCCGCGTCGTCAACGTCGCCTCCGCGCTCCTCTCGCCCGAGCAGAAACCGGCTTTCGTCGCCGACCTCGTCGCCAAACAACAACGCCAGCGCGACGACTTCGCCGCCCGCCTCAAGCGCACGCCACTCCTCCCGCTCGCCACCGCCCGCTCCCGCGCCCCGCAATTCGACTGGTCCACCGTCGACATCCCCAAGCCGGAGTTCCTCGGATCGAAGATTTTCTCCTCTATCCCCTCGCCTCTCGCCTCTCGCCTCGATCTCGCAGAGATCGTCCCGTTCATCGACTGGGCCCCGTTCTTCTCCGCGTGGGAACTCACCGGCCGCTTCCCCGATATTCTGAAGGATCCCTCCGTCGGCACCGAGGCCACCAAGCTCTTCGCCGACGCCCAGCAGCTCCTCGCCCGCATCGTCGCCGAGAAACGGTTTCAGCCCCGCGCGCTCATCGCGTTCCTACCGGCCAACTCCGTCGGTGATTCCGTCGAGGTCTACGCCGACGAGCAGCGCAGCCGCGTCGTCGAGACGTTCCACTTTCTCCGCCAGCAGAACGAGAAACCCGCCGACCAGTTCAACCACTGCCTCGCCGACTACATCGCGCCGAAGAGCAGCGGCCGCATCGACTACCTCGGCGCGTTCGCCGTCACCGCCGGCCCTGGCGCCGAGGCGTTCGCCGCCGAGTTCAAGGCCGCGCAGGACGACTACTCCGCGATCATGGTGCAGGCGCTCGGCGACCGCATCGCCGAAGCACTCGCCGAGTACTTCCACAAACAGGTCCGCGATCTCTCCGGCTACGGCCGCGCGGAGCACCTCACGATGGAGCAGATCATCCGCGAAAAGTACCGCGGCATCCGCCCCGCGCCCGGTTATCCCGCCTGCCCAGACCACACGCAGAAGCCGCAACTCTGGAAACTCTTCGGCATCGAAGCCGCCACCGGCATCGGCCTCACCGAGAGTTGCGCGATGAAGCCCGCCAGCAGCGTGAGCGGTTTCTACTTCAACCATCCCGAGTCGAAGTACTTCGCCGTCGGCAAACTCGCCCGCGACCAGGTCGAGGACTACGCCACCCGCAGCCGGCGCCCCGGCGCCGAAGTCGAGAAGTGGCTCTCCCCCTACCTCGGCTACGAAGAGTGAACCTGCGGAAGGTAGGGATGTTTCTCTCACCGATTCTGCCCGACGGCAGAACGAAACGTCCGTTCGCTCTGCCCAGGTCTGGTTGCGTACTCGCGCGCTGTGGCGCCACTCGCAAGAGCGGCCACCCGCCGCGGACAGCCGGCACGGCGGCCTCGAAGAAACCGCCTTACGTCGGCGGTCCGCTTCCCGCCGAGTTTCGGCCAGATGCTCTTTCAGTTCCTCCAGCGAGTGTCCGTCACCTCCACTATCGCGGATGACTCGATTTGGTTCGGGAGCGGCGGCGGTTCGGAAGCGAACGCTTGCGGCACGGATTCGATCTTCGGCGCGAGACGATTTAGCCAGTAGAGCCCGCCGCCAAGCAGCGCCACACCGAGCAGGTTGAGCCACCAAGGCTGGTACAGAACCGTCTCGGGATCGTGGGCTCGGTTGAATCCACCGATCGTGAACGGCAGCCCGGCAGCTAGCAGGGTTGTGGCGTTATGGAACGCGTGGCCGGCCACGCACAACGCGAGAGAACGAGTGCGCCAGTACACCCAACCGAGGATCACACCGATGAACAGCGAGGTCGGCACCTGCCAAGGATTCAGGTGCATGATGGAGAAGAGTCCCGCCGAGATCAGAATCGCCCGACCCGGGCCGATCCGCGCCAGCAACCCCCGCAACACCAGTCCGCGAAACACGAACTCTTCGGTCACTGCGGCGACCACGACCAACATGAACGGCGCGCTGAAAGGATGAGCCGCCAAATCATTTAGCGGCTGGAAGGATTCACGGAAGAACCGAGGCGGCGGCGCGAACTCCGCCATCCAGTTCCCGCATTCCGACAGCAGGATCACTTCGCCGACCATGATCAGCAGAAACGTCGGGAGAAAACGCACCCACCGGACGCGCGGCCGGAAGAATTCGGTCCACGGAAATTTGCTCGCGCGCAACTGGAGGTGAAGCACGAGAAAAGCAGCCGCCGAGTTAGCCAGTATCAGCACTTCCGGGCGGACACCATTGCCCTCGGAGGGAGGCAAGCCGGTGGCGATCTGAACGAGTCCCAAAACAATCCCCGCCACGATGAGGACCCCGCATTGGAACAGAAGAAACCAGCCGGTCAGACCGACAGCCCGTTTCGGCGACACCCCGTCCACAAGAAAACGCATACACGCGAAGCAAGCACCCCGATCGCCGAGGGCAATGCGAAACGCGGTTCCGCTCTGCCCGGCTGCGTACCACGCCCTTTTGGGTCCGCGCGCCCTCACCCGCGGCGCGCCGACTCGATCGCGGCCACGTCGATCTTGCGCATCGTCATCATCGCCATGAACGCGCGCTTCGC
>DATGXO010000021.1:0-1889 GCA_035298965.1 Opitutaceae bacterium
GCTCAGGACGCTCGGCGCGTCTCGGGCGGAATGTCGCTAACCCCGTTGCGGGGGCTCTTACGCCCGGATGGCTGCCACGATCAAGCGTGGCACGTCGTTGTGGCTGCCCCGCATGGATTGATTCGCGTCGCTCAGGGCTGCGCCCTCGACCTTCGGTCGATCCATCTCCCTCCGCTGCGCGCCGGTCGTCGAACTCCGTTCTCATCCATGTCCGATTGCCAAAACTTTCCAAGTTTTGGCTGCCCGGCATGGATTCGAACCATGACTAGGCGAGTCAAAGTCGCCTGTGCTACCATTACACCACCAGGCAGTGAGTAAGTAGAGCGGCCGAAAGAAGAGCGCGGGCTGGGGCGGGTCAAGGGCGGAAATCGCCCGATTACGCGCGGGGCTCGTCCAGCGCCGGATACTTCGCCGCGTCCGTCACGAAGACGATGTCGCGCGGGTTGACAATGAACCGGTCGGCGGGACTGCCAACAAAGACGAGGAGCACGCCGCCGAAGGCCTCGAGCTTGCGCACGTCCTTCAATACGATGGTGTGGCCGTCGCGCTTCAGCACGAGCGTGAGTCGGTTGGCTTGATAGAGTTGGGGAAACGCGGCGGCGTAGCCTTCGGCGAGTGCTAGGGTCTCAGCGGCGGGCTCGGAGGGCGGCGGGGCGGACAGCGCCGCGGTGTTGATGGCCAACAACGCAACGACGAGGAGCGAGGCGGTGAGTTTCATGGTTTTGGGGAGCGCGGCCCTCGCTCGTGGTGGAGGATGGAATCGGCTCCCAAACGGGGCAACCGGTTTTCGACGAGCACGCGTCCTTGCAGCGGCAGTTGACTCGGCGTTCGCGGCACGATTTGGGTGCGGCGTGCTCTTCTTCAATAAACTGCTGCCGGTGTTCGTGCTGCCCATTGGTATCGTGACGATCCTGATCCTGCTCGCGGCGTGGAAGAAATGGCGCTGGGCGGCAATCACGGCAGGCGTCGTGTTGCTGGCGAGTTCGACGGGCGCGGTCGCGAATTCCCTGCTGCGGTCGCTGGAGAACGTTTATCCGGCGCGCAGCATCGGCAGTCTGAACGAGGCCGATGCCGTGCTGGTGCTCGGCGGCATCATGTCGCCGGGCAAGGAGCCGGGGCTGATCACGGAATGGTCCGAGGCCGTCGAGCGGTTTGATGCCGGCGTGGAGATCGTCCAACGCGGCAAGGCGCGGCTGCTGCTTTTCACCGGGGACGTGCGCGGTTCGGAGGGCACGGCGTTGCAGCGCGAGGCGCTGGAGCGCGGCGTGCCGCGCGAACAAGTCGCCGTCATCGGAGCGGTGGGCAACACCGCCGACGAAGCGGAACAGTTGAAGCGCTTTGCCGCGCAGCGCGGGATCCGTCGCGTGCTGCTCGTGACGTCGGCGTGGCACATGCCGCGTTCGATGCGCCTGTTCAAGCGGGCCGGCGTGGAGATCACGGCCTTTCCGGTCGATTACCGGGCGCTGCCCAACCGTTCGCTGCCTTACCTCGATTGGATTCCCAATGCCGGTGCGCTGCAGAAAACAGAGCTGGCGCTGCGCGAATGCTACGGGATGGCGTTCTACGCGGTGTTTGGCAGCTGACGTTTACGGCGCGGGCGGGCTGGCCGCGGGACTGCGCCGCGCGAGCGGTTTCACGGGCGTGCCGTCGCTCCACTGGCCCATGTCCAATTGCGCCGCGCCGCCGCCCAGAGCGATTTCGCGGAATTTGTTTTCAAAGGCCGCCGCGCACAACGCGTCGAACAGCCGCCACGTGCCGTAGTAGTCGAGGGCGTTCGTGGCGGGCGGCTCCTGCGAGGAGTCGTCGAGATCGAGACCGCGCTCCGCGAGGCGCTCCTTCGCTTTTTCGGCCAGACGCTTTCGAATGAACCCTTTGGGCGGCTCGCGGGT
>DATGXO010000022.1:0-10380 GCA_035298965.1 Opitutaceae bacterium
GGGCTTCACGCCCGCCAGTTGGAGCCGGTCTGGCATGGCGGGCGTGAAGCCCGCCCCACCATTCGGAGAGGGCGGAGTGGGAAGGGGTAAACGCCGCGAGCAGGCTGCCGAGCACGCCGCCGCCGCCGAGCCACGCGAGCCCGAGGCGCAGCGCGGTGGCATCGGCCGCGCGGGCCTCCATCAGATGCAGCAACGCGAACTCGGCGAAGAGCAGGAAGAAGACGTACGTCGCCGCGATAACGCCGATCGCCGCGAGTGGCCGCGTGGGCGTGGAGGTGTTCACGCGGTTTCGGCGTTTCCCGGCTCAGGCCAGCCGGCGCGGAGCAGCCAGATCTGGACGCCGGCGAGGAGGAAGTCGGCGAGCGGCACGGTGAACCACGCCGGATCGAGGAGATCCAGGGCGATCTGCGCGGCGCAGTACGAGCCGGCGGCGAGACGGAAGAGGATCGTAACGCGCCAGACGGAGCGGAGGAAGGCGGTGTCGCCTAGTTTCCACCACCGCCAGAGCGCCCAGAGGTAGCTCCAGCCGACGGCGCCGACGAACGCGCCGACCCAGGAGACGAACAACGTGTCGTCCTCGGCCTCGACGCCCATCGCGGCGAGCGCGGAGGCGGGCGCGAAGACGAGCCACGGGCCGGTGACGGCATCCATGCCGCCGGCGAGCGCAGTGTACGCGGCGGCGAGCTTGCGGCGGAGTTGCGGAGTCATGCGAAGAGGTTGGGCGAGCGGGCGACGGAGGTCGAGCGGGCTGTGGGCACGCGGGATGGTTGACATGGATTGTTGGAAACACGTGATTTGGTGCACCCACCCCAAGACCCATGCGAGCCCCGTGCCGGTTTCTGCTCCTTGCAACAATGGCGATTCTGCAGGCGACGTTGTGCGCCCAGATCGAGGTGCGTGCGAAATACGAGGGAGACTGGCTGCCGGTCGTCGCGGTCAGCGGCGACCGCGCCTTCGTGCTGAAAGACGGGAAGCGGCAGGCCGCCTCGCTCGTGGACGTACAGGTGCAGCCGGGGACGGCGTTCGGGGCAGGTCAGGTCACGATCGGCAAGATCGTGGCGGACTTGGATCCGCAGAAGAACGCTTCGGCGAAGGAACGTTCGCGGCCGGATCGGGTGCTCTTCCGCTACAGCGCGGAGGTGACGAGTGCGGAGGATTTGCCGGACTGTTACGCCGTGCTGGTCAGTGTTTCCAACGGCTCCGTGTGCGTGAACGTGCAACCGCTCGGGCGGCTGAGAGCGGGGCAGGCCAAACGGGTGGAGGTGGAGACCCGGGTGCGCGCCGACAAGGTGAGCGACCTGCACGTGTTCTCCGGTACGCTGGAACTGCGCTCGAACCTGGTGACCGCACCCTACGATGCGCGCGCCCTCTGGGCGGAGCTCAGCGGCGACTCCGCGGGGCTGTCGGCGACGGAATTGTGCGACGCGGAGGAGGGCGTGCCGTTGGCGCTCTCGCGTGACGGGAAGTTCCTCGCGACGACGAGGGAGCGCGGCGACCATTTCGGAGTGCTCGTGTACGACCTCGCGTCGATGGAGGTCGTCTGCGAAGTGCCCGCGGACAAGGAGTATCGCGCCGTGGAGTCGCTGACTTGGGCCGGGCCGCACGTGGCGTTTGTCGTCGATCGGAAGCTGAAACTCCTCGAGGTGGAAAAACGCGCTTGTGTCGTCCTGCGCGACGGAGTGGAGCGGATCCTGACGAGCGCGGAGCAGAAACCCCACATCCTGGCATTGATCGTGGAGGGATCGCGTGCCTGGGAGCGGCTCACCGTCGCCTACGACACCCAGAAGCGGCGCACGGCCGAATGGGACGACTTGGAGTACGGCTTGACGCTGTTCGATCCGAACGGCGAGCCGCGGTTGTGCTATGATTTCGAGGGCGCGAGCAAGGTCTACCGGGTGCGGATCGGCACCAGCTCACGCTGGGTGCCGCTGGATTCGACGGTGAAACAGGATGGGATGAAATTCTCCGTGCGCGGCGACGAGATGCTTGATCGTAAAGTGCAGATCGAGTCGCTCGGGGCTGACGGCGACACCGTCTATGTCTCGTCGCGGCTCAACTCGGACACGTTCCAACTGGCCGCCTATAGTCTCTCCCAAGGCCGGATCACCCGCATGATCGCGGGGCACCCGAAATACGATCTGACTGGCAGCGACTTCAATGTGTGCGAACTCCTCATCCACCGCGCGACCTCCGAGCCGGTAGGAATCGTTTACCACGGCGAGAAACCGAAAGTCCTCTGGTTCGATTCCGGTTTCGCCGCGGTCCAGAAGTTGGTCGAAGGGCAGTTTCCGGGGCAATCGGTGATCCCGCTGACCTGGGCGGATGATGGCGGCACGTTCATCTATTACGTCGGCAGCGACCAGAACCCGGGCGTGTACTACGCGTTTCGTCCGCGGGGCGGGAAGCTCATCAAGCTCTTCTCGTGCAGCGAACGCCTAGACCCGGCGCGTTTGGCGAAGACGACGCCGTTCGATTTTGTGGCCCGCGACGGGGCGAAGATCCATGGCTATCTCACATTGCCGCCGCAGGCAGGGACGACGGCCATGCCCCTGATTGTCGACATCCATGGTGGTCCGATGGCCCGGGACAGTTGGGGGTTCAACGCAACGAACCAGTTTTTCGCCACCCGTGGTTACGCGGTATTGCAGGTGAACTACCGCGGCTCTTCCGGCTATGGCGCGGCGTACCAGGCGGCGGGGCTGCGCGCGCGGCTCGATACGGTGGTGTTGGATGACATCGCGGACGGCGTGCACGCGGCGCTCGCGAAGGCGAACATCGACCCGAAGCGGATCGCGGTCATGGGCGCGAGCTTCGGAGGCTGGGCCACCTACATGAGTCTCATCAAATACCCCGAACTCTTTCGCGCGGGCATCGCGATCTCGGCGGTATCGCACCTGCGCGATCAGCAGAAGGATCTGCGGCGTGGCTTTGATCGCTACGCCTATGCGGTCTGGCAGGACATCCTCGGGCGCAAGGATTTCGCGGAGACGGAGCGTTTCATCGACCCGCTGCTACGTGCGGGTGAGCTCCACCAGCCGATCTTCATCATGCACGGGGGACTCGACTGGGTCGTGGAACCGACGCAGGCCGACTTGATGCTCAGGGCGTTGCAGAAGCATAACACGAACGTCCGGTCGAAGGTCTTTCCCAATGCGGCACACTCCTACTGGTCGCAGTTCGATCGCGTAGTTCGGCTCAACGAGAGCGAGACGTTCCTCCGCAAGTATCTCGCGCCGGAGCCGGAGTCCGAAACTCCGGTGGCGGTTACGCAGCAGCCCGGGAAATAGCGGGGCTGCGGCGGACCGCGCTCGCGAACCACCAGAAGCTGGCGACGGCCATGGCGGCGCCGGCGGCGAGGCGGGTGAGATAGACGACGCGGTCGGTGCCGCTGCCGCCGAGGACGAGCGACGGGTTCCCGCCCTCGAACCAGCCGAGGGCGAGCAGCACGGCGATGTGCACCGCGGCGGCGAGTTGCCACAGCCAGAACGGCGTGCGGGCGCCGAGCGTGCGGGCAACGCGCGGCGAGTCGCCGAGGTGGAGCAGGAAGACCATATTCACGCTCGTGATCAGGCCGGCCATCGCGAGATGCGAATGGGCGACGAGGGCATTGGTGAACTTCAGCCGCTCGGAGAGGCCGGGGAGAAACGTGAGCCAGCCGTCGGCGACGAGCAGCGCGCCCCAGGCCAGCGCGGCGACGAGCCAGCCGCGCGCCTCGGGTTTCCAGACGAAACGGCGCCAGTCGCGCGCGAGCAACGGCGGCGCGAGGAAGAGCAGGCCGAGCGTGACGATCTGGTCGCGATCGTGGTGCGAGCCGTGTCCATGGTTCGCGAACGCGAAGACCACGAACGCGGCGCCGAGCGCGGGCCAGGTGAGGCGGGAGCGGCGCGCGCCGTCGCGCAGCGGGAGCGCGACCATCCATGGCATCGCGGCGAAAACGAGGAGCAGGCCGAGCGTGGAGCCGTAGAGGCTCACGCCGGTGGCGCCGCCGCTGTCGGGGTTGACGGGTGGAAACGTGCGCGTTCCCGCGGCGAAATGCATGACGCTCGGCACGAGCAGGAGTGCGGCGACGAGGGCGAAGCGGAGGCGGTGGGGAGAGAGGAGATTGCGGAATGCAGAATGCAGAATGCGGAATGGGGAACCGGGATTGGCCGCCGAGCGCCCGGGTGGTGGGGCGGGCTTCACGCCTGCCATCTCGGCTTGGGTCCAACTGGCGGCCGTAAAGCCCGACTCACCATTCCGAGACTCGGAACCCGAAACCCCAAACCCTGAACCCGCGCGAGTGTCCGCCGCGAGGCGGCGGCTCGCGTGGTGGGCGAGCACGGCCCAGAGGACGCAGAGGGCGGCGGGAAACACGACGCGGGCGGGACCGGTCCAGTCGAGGAAGAGCTTGCCGCTGGCTTCGCCGTGGAGCCACGAATACGCGCCGAACGCGAGTGCGGCGCTCCACGCGCCGAGGGCGAGCAGGGTGTGGCGGTCGGCGGCGCGGCCGGGCACGAGAAACGCGCGCAGGAGCAGGCCGACGAGCGGCAGCGCGCACCAGCCGTACAGCTGGGTGTTGTGGTGCACCGGCACCCAGCGGCCGTAGGTGAGCGGCGTGAGGGCGTCGCCGAGATCCGGCCACAGGAGGAGCGTGGCGAGCAGCAGGCCCACGAGGTTGCCCGCGACGAGCCAGCCGAGGCTGAAACGCGCGACGAGATCGGGAAGATGGGAAACCGGAGAGCGGAGACCGGAAACCGGAAAGGACGGAGTCGGAGCAACCGATGGCTGCGGGCCCGGCGCGGGGATGGCGTTATCCTCAACGCCGGCTCGGTCGCAGGCGGAGCGGGCCGTCGAGCCGGCCCGGTGAAAGCGGCGTCGAGTCGCCGCACTCCAAAGCGAGGCCGGCGTCATCGTTCAGAGCGGCAGCACGCGGCCGTGGCTCACGCGGAGGATGCGGTCGCAGGCTTCGGCGAAACGGCGTTCGTGGGTGGCGAGCAGGAGCGCGGCGCCTTCGCGGCGGACGAGATCGCGGAAGAGCGCGAAGACCTTCGTGGCGGTCTCCTCGTCGAGGGAGCCGGTGGGCTCGTCGGCGAGGAGAACTTCGGGCCGGTTCATCAGTGCCCGACAAATGGCGACGCGTTGGCGTTCGCCGCCGGAGAGGTCCTGCACGCGGTGTGCGCGGCGGTGCGCGATGCCGACGGCGGCGGTGAGCTCCTCGATGCGGGCGGCGGTCTCGGCGGGCGGGCGGCCGACGGCGAGCGCGGGCACGGCGCAGTTTTCCGCGACGGTGAGATCGGGGATGAGGTTGTGGAGCTGGAAGACGAAGCCGAGGTGGTGGCGGCGCAGGCGCACGCGGTCGGCCTCGCCGTCGACGTTGCCGCCGAGCACGCGGACTTCGCCGCGATCGGGGCGGTCGAGTCCGCCGACGAGGTGGAGCAGCGTGGATTTGCCGCTGCCGGAGGGGCCCCAGAGCGCGACCATCTCGCCGGGCGCGACGGTGACATCGGCGCCCTCAAGCACGGGCACGCGGCCGTTGTCGAAGGATTTCCAGACGCCGGTGACCTGCACGGCGGGACCGACGAAACGCTCGCGGGCGGCGCCACGGGAAGAGTCGAAACTCCGGCGAGTTTCGCCACGGGCGGTGCCACTCTGGGCCGGACGGAGATGGTCACTCATAGCGGAGGGCTTCGGCGGGTTCGATGCGGGTGGCATAGGCGGCCGGGTAGAGCGCGCCGATCAGAGCGGTGACGATCGAGGTCGCGACAATGCCGGCGAGCACGAGCGGGCTGACGACGGCCTGCACGTATCCGTTCAGCTGCGGCACCTGCTGGATGCCGAACAGCACGGCGAAACCCAGCGCGAGGCCGACGGCGCAGCCGGCGACCGCCATCGCGAGCGCTTCGACCACGATGATGCGTGCGACCTGCAGTTTCGAGAAACCGCAGACGCGCAGGACGGCGATCTCGCGGATGCGGGTGAAGACGGACATGAGCATGGTGTTGGCGACGCCGAGACCGCCGAGGAGGAAGGCGCAGATGCCCACGGCCCAGCCGGTGAGCTTGAGGATGCGGAACTGCGAGTAGCCCTGCGCGAACTCGCGGTTCTCGAGCGCGATGAGCTTCGGATAGCGGCGGGCGATCTCGTCCTTGAAGGCGGCGGCGGCGGAGCCATCGGCGAGTTTCACGGCGATGATCGAGGAGAGGTCCTCGCGGTGGAAGAACGTCTGCGCGGAGGCGAGCGGGAGGAAGACGCCGCCATCCTCGAAGCCGTTGGCGGTGCGGACGATGCCGGCGACGCGGAAGGTGGTGTGGCCGAGCGGGAGCTCGTCGCCGAGGCCGACCTTGAGGAAGGCGGCGGCGCGTTCGCCGAGCACGGCGCCGTCGGCGGGGCCGAAGGTGGCCCGATCGCCAGCGAGCCAGGTGGCGCCGCTGAGCCGCGGGTTGTCGTTTTCCACGCCGAAGCAGGTGACGATCGGGTGGCCCGGCGCGGAGACGATGCCGAAGAGCACGGGGTTGGCCGCGGCCACGCCCGGCAGGCGGCGGATCTCGGCGGCCGACGCGGCGGGCACGCTGCTGAAGAACAGATCGGAGACGTCGCGCTCGAACACGAGCACCTGCGAATCCGTGTCGAGGATGCGTTCGAACATGCCGATCGCGCCGAGCACGATCGAGAGGATCGTGAGCATGGCGGCGCAGCCGAAGGCGATGCCGGCGACGCCGATGCCGGTGCGCACCCAGTGGCGGCGGAGGTTGACGCGGACGAGCGCGGAGAAAGTCATCGTGCGGAAGTAGTGAGGAGGCAGTAGCGAGTAGCGGGTAGTGAGGAGGGCGGAGCGAGGAGGTGGGTCAGAGCGAGTCGAGCGGGGCGGCGAGCTGGCGGTGGAAGAGCTGGAGGATGGACCAGAAACGCCCGCAGGCGACGAGGTCGCCGATCGCGTGGCGGGCGAGGCGTTCGAGCCGGCGGAGGCGGGCGAGGGCGGGGGCGAGACCGCTGGCGAGGGCGAGGTTGGGCCGGCCGAGGGCGGAGTCGCGCCCGGCGGTCTTGGCTGCGCCGCTGGCGGCGGCGAGCTGGAGGTCGCGCAGGTCGTCGAGGCCCTGGTAGAGAAGTCCCCAGTACACGGCGAGGTGGCGGAGCTGGCGGCGCTCGAGTGGCGAGGCGCCGGCGGCGAGCGCGGGCAGCTCGAGAGCGAGGCGGAGCATGGCGGAGGTCTTGCCCACCGCCGCCCGACCGACGGCCCGCGGGGAGCGCGGACCGTCGGCGAACGCCAGATCGAGCGCCTGGCCGCCGACGAGACCGGCGGGGCCGAGGCACGTATCGAGCGTGCGGGTGGCTTCATTTCGGAGGTGGAACGGCAGAGCAGCCGTGGCCTCGGCTACGAGGGCGTAGCCGCGATTGATGAGGGCGAGCGCGCCGAGGATGGCGGAGGCTTCGCCGTGGAGACGGTGGGCGCAGGGGCGGCCGCGGCGTTCGGCGGCGTCGTCCATGCAGGGAAGGTCGTCGAGGAGGAGCGAGGCGGTGTGGTAGAACTCGACCGCAGCGGCGAGGCGGCCGGCGATGTCCTCGTCCAGGTTTTGGGCACGGCCGAGGGCGAGCACGAGTCGCACGCGGAAGAGCGAACCGGGAAACGCAAGCGCCTCGTCGAGCGTGCCGCGCAACTTCGGCTCGAGGCCGGCGAGCGCGGGGGCGTGGCGGCGGAGGAGCTCGGCAGGGTTGTTGGCCGGAAGCTCGGCGAACGCGGAGTGGGGCAGCGGGGGCATGGCGATCAGGCGCCGGGCGAGGCGGAGAGGGCGAAGCGGATCGTGACGACGGGGTCGACGGTGAGCATGCCGAACTTCCGGATCTTCGGCAGGCCCCAGTCGCGGTGGTCGATCTTGGCTTCTCCGGAGATGTCCCAGCCGGCGGCGGTGCGGACGATCTTCACGGGGAAACTGAGTTCGCGGGTTTGACCGTTGAGGGCGAGCGTGCCGGTGGCGGTGAAGGCATCGGCGCTGCCGCCGGGAGCGAGTTTCACGAGGATGAACACGCCCTCGGCGCTTTTCGCGGTGGCCCATTCGAGCATCTCCTTGTCGCGGGCCTTGTCGCCGGTTTTCAGATCCGCCCAGGCGAAGCGCACTGTCGCGGCGGTGATCGCGCCGGCGGCGGGATCGGCCTCCACAGTCACGGCCGGGTGGGCAACGGTGCCGGTGAAGCTGTGCATCGTCGCGTGGGCGTCGACGGTGAGTTTCACGGCGGAGGGGTCCACTTTCAGGGGGGCGGCGAGGCCGAGCGCGGGCAGCGCGGCCAGAAGAAGAGCGAGTAGGCGATGGTGTCGCATGACGCCGCGCAGCCTAGACCGGCCGGGTGAAGCCTCGATGAACATCCCGTGAATTCCGGTTCATGTTCGGGCGTTCGCAGGGAGCGTGAAACGCGACTCACACGAGCAAGGCCGCCAGCTCGGGGCTGAGGGCGAAGGCGGCGCGTACGGCGGCGAAGCCGTCGAGCAGCTCGGCGGGCGAGCCCGCTGCCGGAAACACCAGGTCGAGCGTGGCGCCGGTGCAGCGCACCGCGGCATCGACTCCCGCCACCGTGAGCGTGCAATCGCGGCAATCCGACGGGTAGGCGACCGCGAGTCCGGAGTCGGCGTCGAGCGCCTCGACCAAATCGATCACCGCTTCGACGCGCACGCCGCGGCGCAACGTGAAGTTCAACTCAGTGAACAGCCCCGCGAAGAGCGTGTCGAACTCGGGCCGCCGCACGAGCTCGGGCCGGCGCAGCTCGCGTAGCGTGCGGGTCACGAGGTAGCGTTCGGGGTCGGCCGAATCGAGGGCGTAGGCGAGCTCGAAGGTGAAATCGGCCGCCGTGAGCACCGCCGCGGGGCTGGTGACCGCGAGCGAGAGTTCGCGGCGTTTGTAGGCGAGGGCCTCGCGGGTGCGTTGGAAAAACGTTTCCGCCTGCTCCGCGAGTTCGCCGGTGCAGAGCTTGGCGAGGAAGGCGGACGTGGCGGCGTTCACGGCGGTCGGCAGCGTGTGCCGGCTCTTCTGGAAACCGGCGAGCGACTTCACGGCTCCGCCGTCGTGACCGACGAAGCCCAGACCGGCGACAAGGGAGGAAGGCAACGCACCCGACATCGCCGGCGAGGGAAACGGCTGCGCGGTTTCGCCGCGAGAGCGAAAGCGGCGCGCGGCGGGCGCGAGGGGGCGTCACGCCACCTCGATCGCCGTCGGTGCGGGCGCGGCGGAGACCTCACGCGTCTGCGCGCCGAAGCGCGCGACCAGCAGCAACGCGCACAGTCCGAGCCCGACGGCCATGCCGGACCAGACGCCGACCGGGCCCACGTTCAACGGAAACGCGAAACCCCACGCCGCCGGCACGGCGCAGAGCCAGTAGCCGAAGAACGTGATGACCGTGGGTGTGCGCACATCGGCGAGGCCGCGCAGGGCTCCCATGGCGGTCACCTGCGTGCCGTCGAACACCTGGAAGATCCCGGCGACGATCAGCAGGCGCGCGGCGAGGGCGACGACGGCGGGCTCCGGGATGAACGCGCTCGCCAACGCGGGGCCGGCGAGCACGAAGCCCACGCCGAAGCAGGCCATCAACGCCGCCCCCGCGCCGATCCCGCCGAAGCCGATCACCCGCAGCAGGTGCCCATGGCCGGCGCCGCGCGCGTGGCCGAGCCGTACGGCGAGCGCATGCGAGAGCCCGAGTGGGAACATGAAGGTCGTCGCGGCGCAGTTGAGCGCCACTTGGTGCGCCGCGAGCGCGACGGTGCCGAGCCAGCCCATGAAGATCGCGCTGATCGAGAACAGCGACGACTCGAAGAACAACTGCAGGCTCACGGGCCAGCCTTGGGCGAACTGCGCCGCGAGCTCCCGGTGGTGCAGCGCCGCGAACCAGCGCGACGGGCGAGCGGCGGCGAACGCCGGGCTGCGTTGCAGGTGCCAGGCGAGCGCGGCGAGCAGGGCGCACCGCGCGATCAACGTGGCCCAGCCCGCGCCGGCGAGCCCGAGTGCGGGCGCCCCCAGGTGGCCGTAGATCAGCACCCAGTTCAGGAAGACGTTCAGCAGGACGCCGCCGAGCACGCAGTAGAGCGGCGTCCACGGCCGGTGAAGCGCTTCGTAGAAGTTCTTGAGCGCCAGGAACCCGAGGCTCGGCAGCAACGACCAAGCGATGATGATCAGGTACGGTTTCGCGGTGGCGGCGACCTCGGGCGGTTGGCCGAACCAGTGGAGCGAGCCGGAGAGGGCGGAGAGCACCGTCGCCAGCGGGATGCCGGCGGCGGCGGCGAGCACGACGCCGTGCCGCAGCGTTTCGCCGGCATCCCTCGGGCGATTGGCGCCGAAGGCTTCGGCGGCGCGCACGGCCACCGCCGTGAGCAGCCCGATGCCGATCAGGAAGGCCACGCCGAACACCGCGCCCGCAAAG
>DATGXO010000023.1:0-8867 GCA_035298965.1 Opitutaceae bacterium
GCCGTAACCGGCCAGCGGCACGCGCCAAACCTCGACCTCGATTGCGCCGCCGCCCTCGGCGACGCGGATCAGACCGGGCTTGGGCGGCGTGGTGCCGGGGAGCGCATAGAGCTTGTAGGTCGGCGCGGTACGCGTCGTGCGCTCGAGCGTGGCACCGAGTTGGGTGAGCTGCCAGTTGAGCGGCAGGCCGCTCAGGTGTGCGCCGCAGACGGCGACCAGCGTCGACGGCCCCGCGGGGGGCAACGCGCGCACGGGTGGCGGCTCGCCGAGGAACTTCGCGCCGAGGCGGAGCACGCGGTCGTCACAGAACGCCGGCGCTACGAGCGTCACGCCCCACGGCAACCCGCTCGGCAGAAAGCCGGCCGGCACCGCGACGGCGCAGAGGTCGAGCAGATTCAGGTAGTTCGTGTAGTACCCAAGGTTCGAGTTCAACCGGATCGGGTCGGCCTCGACTTCGGCCACGGTGTAGATCGTGCCGGCCGTCGGCGTGAGCAGCACGTCGATGTCGGGCCACACGGCCTCCGTTTCGCGGCGAAGCGCGGCGAGCCGGTACATCACATCGAAGGCCCCGGCGGCGGTGAGCGACTTCGCGCCCTCGATGATCTGGCGCGTCACCGGATGCAGCGCCTCGGGCTTCGTCTCGATGAAGTCGCGGATCGCCGCGTAGCGCTCCGCCACCCACGGACCGTCGTAGAGAAGCCGCGCGGCGGCGAGGAACGGCGCGAAGTCGATTTCGACGATCTTCGCCCCGAGCTGCTTCCAGCGCTCGACGGCGGACGCGAAGAGAGCGGCGGCGGCCGAGTTGCCGAAGAACTCGAGCAGGTCGGCGCGCGGCACGCCGACGCGCGGCGGCCAGGATTCGTCGACCACCGGCGGCGCGGCGGGACGGCTGTAGGGATCCTGCGGATCGTAGGCGGCGGCAACGGAGAGCACCTCGGCGGCGGCGGCGACCGTGCGGGTGAAGATCGAGACACAGTCGAGCGTGCGGCACGCGGGAACGACGCCGCGCGTGCTGAGCAGTCCCCGCGTGGGCTTCAGTCCGACGATGTTGTTGAAGGCCGCCGGCACGCGGCCGGAGCCGGCGGTGTCGGTCCCGAGCGCGAAGTCGCACAGTCCGGCGGCGACGGCCACCGCGGAGCCGGAGCTCGAGCCGCCCGGGATGTACGCGGCGCTGTACGGATTGACGGGCACTCCGTAGGGTGAACGCACGCCGACGAGCCCGGTGGCGAATTGGTCGAGGTTGGTCTTCCCAAGCGGCACGGCGCCGGCGTTGATCAACCGTTTCACGACCGGCGCCGACTCCGCCGGCGCGTACGTGAAATCGAGGCACGCAGCGGTGGTGGGCAGGCCGGCAAGGTCGATGTTGTCCTTGATCGCGAACGTGGCGCTCGCGAGCGGACGCGCAGCCGAGTTCTTCCCGGCGGCGGCGGCGAGGGCGCGTACCTCGGCGGGAGGCACGCGGCTGATCCAAACGGGATCGGCGCCGCGAGCGTCGATGCGAGTCAGGACGTCGTCTATTGGCGAGGGCTTCATGGCGAGGCGTCAGGTTGGATTACGACCAACGTGTCGCCGGCTTGGACGGGTTTGCCCTCGGCGCAGAGGACCTGTGTGACGGTGCCACCCTCGGTCGCGAGCACGGAGATTTCCATCTTCATCGACTCGAGCACGGCCACCGCCTGCTCGGGCGCGAGGCGGTCGCCGACCTTCACGTTGAGCTTCCAGACGTTGCCCGGCACTTGCGCGAGCACGGCCTTGTGGCCCGGCGGGAGCTCGGCCTGTTCGGCGGTACCGGCGGATTCGCTCTCGGCGGAGAAGTTGAGCTGGCCGGAGACTTCCCACCGGTGGCGTTCTTCCTCGAAGGAGCGTTGCTGGGTCTCCTTGAAGGCCGTGATCGAGGCGGCGTTGTTGGCGAGGAACTTCCGGTAGTCACGCAGGCGGAAAGTGCTGTGCTCGATCTTCAGTTGGTAGCGACCGAGCGGGAAATCGCGGCGGAAGCGCAGCAGTTCCTCGGCGCTCACCTCGTGGAATCGGATCTGGTCGAAGAAGCGCAACAGCCACGGCTTGCCACCGGTGAAGTCGGCGGTCTGGCGCCAGCGGTTCCACATCTGCACGGTGCGCCCGATGAACTGGTAGCCGCCGGGGCCCTCCATGCCGTAGACGCACATGTAGGCGCCGCCGATACCGACGGCGTTCTCCGGAGTCCAGGTGCGGGCCGGGTTGTACTTCGTCGTCACGAGGCGGTGACGCGGGTCGACCGGCGTGGCGACCGGCGCGCCGAGGTAGACGTCGCCCAGGCCGAGCACGAGGTAGCTCGCGTCGAAGGCGATGCGTTTCACGTCGTCGACGGAGCCGAGGCCGTTGATACGGCGGATGAACTCGATGTTGCTCGGGCACCAGGGCGCGTCCTTGCGGACGGTCTGCATGTACTTGCGGATGGCGAGCAGCGTAGACTCGTCCTCCCACGAGAGCGGCAGGTGGACGATGCGCGTCGGCACCTCCATGTCGTCGGGATCGGGCAGGTGCACCTCGGCGTCGAGGAGCGTCTCCAGCAGGCGTTCGAGCGGCAGCACGCGGCTGTCGAAATGGATCTGGAGCGAGCGGATGCCCGGCGTGAGGTCGAGCAGGCCGGGCGTGTGGCTCTCGGCGAGCCATTCCATGAGAGCGTGGACGCGGAAACGCAGCTCGAGGTCGAGCACCTGCGGGCCGTATTCGACGAGCAGGTACTTGTCGCCGGCGCGGCGGTAGCAGACGGCAGGCAGTTCGCCGCGGGCGGGCGTGGTGTGGAGAATGGCCGGATCGTAGGCGGCGTTCTCGGTGCTCGCCTTCCGGCGCGGGCGCGGGGCCTTGGTGAGCGTTTCGATCTCCGCTTCCATCGCGGCTTCGCGGAGACGCGCCTCGGCGGCGGTGATCGGCACGAACTTCACTTTGTCGCCGGGCCGGAGCTGGCCGGCCTTCCAGAGGTCGGCGGTGATGATCGTGGCCGGGCAGACGAAGCCGCCGCAGCTCGGGCCGTCGGGGCCGAGGATGATCGGCATGTCGCCGGTGAAATCGATCGCGCCGACCGCGTAGGCGTTGTCGTGGATGTTCGAGGGATGCAGGCCGGCCTCGCCGCCATCCTTGCGCGCCCAGCGCGGCTTCGGGCCGATCAAGCGCACACCGGTGCGGGCGGAGTTGAAATGCACCTCGTAGGTTGACGAGAACAGGTCGGCGATGTCCGCGGGCTGGAAAAAGTCCGGCGCACCGTGCGGGCCGTAGAGGACGGAGATTTCCCACTCGCGGGTGTAGGCCGGGACTAGTGTGGCGGGCAGCTTCGCCGCCGCGGCCTCGAGGCCGTTGGGCAGGACGGGGGCGGCGTTCACCCGGAGCACATCGCCGGTGCGAAGCGCGCGGCCGGCGTGGCCGCCGAAGAGGCCGAGAGTAAACGTGCTCTTGCTGCCGAGGTAGTCGGGCACGTCGATGCCGTGCCGGATCGCCAAGTACGCACGCATGCCGGTGCCGGTGAGCGCGCCGAGGCGCAGCGTCTGGCCGACCTTCACCTTGAATGCGCGCCACGCGTTAATGGGTTTGCCGTCGAGCGTCGCGACGAGCGCGGCGCCGGTCAGCGCGATGGTGGCGGCGGTGTTGAAGCGCAGCGTCGGACCGGAGAGCGTGATCTCGAGACCGGCGGCGGAAGCGGGATTGCCGACGAGGCGGTTCGCGAGGCGGAACGCCAGCGGATCCATCGGGCCGGAGGGCGGCACGCCCACGTCCCAATGACCGAGGCGACCGGGATAGTCCTGCACGGTGGTTTGCGTGCCGCCGTCGAGCACCTCGATTGTCGGCGCCACATAGGGCAGCTTCTCAAGATAGCGCGTGGTGACCTTGCCGGCGACGAAACCCGTGGAGGCGAGAATCTGGCGGAGGTAGAGGAGATTTGTCTCCAGACCGCCAACGCGCGTCTCGGCGAGCGCTTGTGTGAGCTGCGCGAGCGCGGCGGCACGGTCGGTGCCGCGGGCGATGAGCTTCGCGAGCATCGGGTCGTAGTACGGACTGACCTCGGTGCCGCGTTCGCACCACGTTTCGAGGCGCAGGCTGCGCGGGATCACGAACTCGGTGAGCACTCCGGTGGCGGGCTGGAAGTTCTTCCCGGGATCTTCGGAGTAGAGGCGCACCTGGATCGACGCGCCGCTCGTGCGGCGGACGAAACGGGAGAGATCGAGTTCTCCCGCGGCCTGGCGCACCATCCACTCGACGAGATCGATGCCGGTGACCTCCTCGGTCACGCCGTGCTCGACCTGGAGTCGCGTATTCACTTCGAGGAAATAGAACTTCTCGGCGGCATCGTCGTAGACGAACTCGACGGTACCGGCCGACTCGTAGCCGGCAGCGCGACCGAGCCGCTCGGCGCAGTCGAGCAGGCGCGCGCGCGTTTCGTCGGAAAGGCCGGGCGCGGGCGTCTCCTCGATGATCTTCTGGTTGCGGCGCTGCACGGAGCAGTCGCGTTCGCCGAGCGCGACGACATGACCACGTCCGTCGCCGAAGATCTGCACCTCGATGTGGCGGGCGCGCTCGACGTACTTTTCGAGGAAGAGACCGCTCTCCTTGAAGTTGGCGCGGCTGAGACGGTCGACGCGCGCGAAGGCGGGCTCGAGCTCGGTGGCGTTCCAGCAGAGCTGCATGCCGATGCCGCCGCCGCCGGCGGTGCTCTTGAGCATCACCGGATACACGATGCGCTCCGCCTCGCGCAGCGCGGTGGAAACATCGGGCAGCACGCCGGTGCCCGGGAGGAGCGGCACGCCCTCGGCCTGCGCGATCTCGCGCGCGGTGTGCTTGAGGCCAAAGCGGCGCATCTGGTCGGGCTTGGGTCCGATGAAGACAACGCCGGCTGCGGCGCACGCCTCGGCGAATCCAGGGTTCTCGGACAGAAAGCCGTAGCCCGGATGGATCGCCTGCGCGCCGGTCTGGCGCGCGACCTCGAGGATCTTGTCGACGACGAGGTAGCTCTGCGCGGCGGGCGCGGGCCCGATCAGCACGGCCTCGTCCGCCTGCGCGACGTGGAGTGAGCCGACATCGGCCTCGGAGTATACGGCGACGGACTTGATGCCGAGCCGGCGCAGCGAGCGGATGATGCGGCAGGCGATGGCGCCACGGTTGGCGATGAGAACTTTCGAAAACATGGAAAGGCGGTGGGCTATGTGGAAATCAGGGAATCAGGAACCGAGAGTCTGGGTCCGGCTTCCCGCTTTCCTGATTTCCACATTCACAATTTCAGGGGTTCCAGATCAGCACCTCGATCAGCGTCGGGTTGTAGGCGTTGCAGGGGTTGTTCAACTGCGGGCAGTTCGAGATGAGGCAGAGGACATCGCGCTCGGCGCGTAGCTCGACGTAACGGCCGGGACCCGACACGCCGTCGTCGAACTTGAGGTCGCCGGCGGGCGTCACGGGGACGTTCATGAAGAAGTTGATGTTGCAGGTGATGTCGCGCTTGCCCCAGTCGAACTCGGCGTGGTGGGCGCAGCCGCAGGTGGCGGTGATCTCCTGCGCGCCGCGGATGAAGCTGTCGCGGCAAGCGTGCATGTGCTCCTTCTCGTGGGCGTAGCGCATGGTGTTGCTCTCGCGCGAGCAGGCGCCGCCGAGTGTGTCGTGCCGGCCGCAGGTGTCGGCGACGATGGTGAGCAGCGCGTCGCCCTCGGTGGACATGAGACGCGTGCCGGTGGAGAGGTAGAGCGCGGCCTGGTGGCGGATCGTATCGGAGGCGCTGTAACGATTGGCCGGATCGTGAGCGTCGTAGAAGAGCGTGTCGGCAGCCTGGTTGCCTTCGACATCAACGATGCGGAGGGCCTGGCCGGCCTTGATCTCGTGCGACCAGTAGTCGCCGGCGAGGATGACCTTGCGGTAGACGGCGGTTTCGGGCCGGAGGGAGCTTTCGGTGAGAGACGACATGGCGGGTCAGGCGCGGAGCGCGACGTAGGACTCGTTGTTCTGGAAGGCGCGGGCGTTTTCGGGGCGCGAGTTGCGACAGGGGTCGTCGGGCGCGACGGGACCGGCGGAGGGGAAGACCTCGAGTTTCACTGCGCGCGGGTGGTAGACGGGATCGGGATCGAGCGGGTGCTGACAGGTGTTGAGGACGACGAGCGTGTTGAGTTCGAAACGCAGTTCGATGAAGCCGCCCGCCTGCGAGTGGCCGGAGACAAAGGTGAGTTTGCCAGCGTCGTCGGCCACGACCTTCGAGAAGAGGTTCACGTTTGGCACGAGGTCGCGTTTGCCGAGGCCCCACTTCGCGAGCTCGACGAGGAAGCAGTCGCGGGCGTTGCGGTGGTACTCGTTGCGCACGGTCTGGAACGTTTTCTCGCCGTAGCGGGCGGCGGTGAGCTTGGCGTCGCCGCAACCGCAGACGGTGTCGTGCCAGCCGGCGGAGTCGGCGACGATGGAGGCGAGGACGCGGCCCATGTCCGAGTGCAGGCAATACGGCGCGCGGACGTGGAAGATGTGCTGCCCCTTGAGTGTGTCGGGCATGTTGTAGCGCTCGGTGGGCAGGTCGGCGTGGTAGAGGAGCAGGCCGACGTTGGCGCCACCCTCGAGGTCGGTGAGGCGGAGGGTCTTGCCGCGGGAGATCACGCCGGACCACATGCCGGCGTGGGTGAGAGTCCTGGTGTGGAGCGGAGTGGCGGGCATGGGAGGCGGTGGTGTTACGAACGTGTGCGGAGGTGTTACTGCAAGGTCCGTGCCGAGTGCCTCGGATGGGCGAAAATGGGCGCGCGGGCTGGTGGTGTTGCTCGGCGACGCTCGGGGTGGACGACGGAATGGCGGGCATAAAGCCCGCCCCACCATTCGGAGGGCTGAACGACTTCGTCGTCCAGCTATAGCCGTTTTCGAAACGGACCGGGATCGGCGATCCCGGCTACAGCGACAAGGTCCGCCTAAAAAGAAACGCTCGGCGAGCGGGTAGGCGCGCCGAGCGTAGTGGGGGTAGGCGGAGGATGACGCCGAGACGGCGCCAGACCTCACGCCGTTATTGTTGTCTTCAGGCGCGCGAGACGACGCGCCAAGCACGACGGCGGCGGGCCGCGAGAGAGATCGAGAGCGCAAGCGGCAACCAGAGGCCGGCGGAGCCACCACCACCGGAGGAGTGCCCATCGGAGGAGTCGCTGCCCGAGTGCGAGTCGCCGCCCGAGCTGGATGAATCGTTCGAATTCGAACCGGTGCCGGATTGGCCGAGCTTGAGCGCGAGTGTCGTCACCTTGCCATCGGGCGATACCGTGCGAACGGCGGCCGCACCGGTGTCGCCGATGTAGAGCGTGCCGTTCGAGCTGACCGCGAGTGCCAACGGGTGGTTGAACAACGAGCCGCTCGCGTCCGGTGAGTTGTTCTCGCTCGAGACCGTCGAAAGGCCGGCGATCGTGGTGACGGTGCCGGCGGGCGTGATCTTGCGGACGGAGGAGTTGCCGGTGTCGGCGACGTAGAGGTTGCCGTTGGCGTCGAGGGTCAGCCCCTGCGGCTGGTTGAAGAGTGCGTCCACGCCGTAGCCGTCGGTCGATCCGCTGACGCCGGAGAGGCCGGCGAGTGTTGTCACAGTGCCGCCGGAACTGATCTTGCGGATGGTGTTGTTGTTCGTGTCAGCGACGTAGACGTTGCCGGCGCTGTCGACGGCGACTGCGGTCGGATTGTTGAACCGTGCGGTGGTGGCGTTGCCGTTGGCGGAGCCGGAGCTGCCGGCTTGTCCCGCGTATGTGGTGACTGTGCCACCGGAGGTGATCTTGCGGATCGTGTGGTTCGTGGCATCGGCGACGTAGAGATTGCCGGACGAGTCGAGGGCGAGGCCGGTCGGCGCGGAGAAGGTGGCCGAGGTACCGTTGCCGTTAACGTTGCCGCGGAGGGCGGCGTTGCCCGCGAAGGTGGTCACGGTGCCGTTCGTCGCGATGCGGCGGATGAGGGCGTTGGCGGTGTCGGCGACGTAGAGGACGCCATCTTGCGTGGCGACGATGCCGGCGGGCTGGTTGAAGAGCGCCGCGGAGCCGTTGCCGTTGGTCGAGCCCGCGAAACCGGTGGTGCCGGCGACGAGGGAGACGGTGCCATCCGAGGCGATGCGCTGGACGGTGTTGTTGGTCGAGTCGGTGGCGTAGAGGCGGCCCGAGTTGTCGAAGGTTAGCGCGGTGAGGTGCGGGAAGATGCCCGAAGCGACCGCCAGGGTGGCGGAGTTCGAGGTGACGCTGCCGGCCGAGTTCGTGACAACCACGGTGTAGACGCCGGCGTCGCTGGCGGCCACGGAGCTGATCGAGTAGCTGGCGCTGGTTGCTCCGGAGAGGGAGGCGCCATCTTTGCGCCACTGGTAACTCAACGGGGCTGTGCCCGAGGCGGTGACACTGAAGGTCGCGGATTGGCCGGCGGCAACGGTGACGCTCGCGGGCTGGCTCGTGATCGAAGGCGCGGTGTCGGTGGCGGCAGCGTTCACCGTGAGCGTCGCACCGTTGGAGGTCGCGGAGCTGGCGGAGTTGGTGACCACGACCGTGTAGGTGCCGGCGTCGCCGCTGGCGGCGGAGGCAATCGAGTACGTCGCAGAGGTGGCGCCGGAGATGTCGGCGCCGACCTTTTTCCATTGGTAGCTCAGCGGTGCGGTGCCGGAGGCGGCGACCGAGAAGGAGACTGCGGAGCCGGTGGTCACCGTTTGAGAAGTGGGCTGTGTCGTGATCGAGGGAGCGGTGGCCGCGGCGTTCACGGTGAGCGTCGCGCCGTTAGAAGTCGCAGAGCCGACGGAGTTGGTGACGACGACCGTGTAGGTGCCGGCGTCGCCGGTGGCGGCGGAGGCGATCGAGTACGTCGCGGAGGTGGCGCCGGAGATGTTCGCTCCACCCTTCTTCCACTGGTAGCTGAGCGGTGCTGTACCGGAG
>DATGXO010000024.1:0-14602 GCA_035298965.1 Opitutaceae bacterium
CTCTCAAAGCAGAGGTGCCTGCCCCCTTCCTCCACACCTCCTTCCCCCGCTCAAACCATGGGGAGAAATAGTCCGCACTGATGCGGCATTTTAATCCGCATTGACCAAACCACCCCATTCCCGGGTGGTGTGCCAGGGCTGATCGCCGACTCGCTGCCGGACGCCTGGGGCGAGAAGCTGCTGCGCCAGGAACTGCCCGAAGTCCGCACCATCATGGGCAAACTCGCCGCCGTCGGAAGCCGCGGGCCCGGCGCGATCACCTTTGCCCCTGCGCTGGGGTCTTCGGGAGCGACGGGAACGGCCATGGACCTGCGGGAATTGGCCGACGCCGCCAACAGGCTGCGCGCCGCCACCGTTCCTCTTACCACGGACCGGATCAACCAGCAGCTGGCACGAGGCGGCAGCTCGCTAGGCGGCGCCTTCCCCAAGATTGCGGCCCATCTGCCGCTGGACGCCGCGACCGTGCTCGAAAAGCGTGAGATCCTGATCGGCGGAAAGCCACCAACCGGGCACGTACCGTGTATCTTGAAATTCGAGCGGGAGAACGATGAAGCCGACGGGGCGGTGGAGTTCGCCTTCACGCAGATGGCCAAGGCGGCCGGCCTGCGCGTCCCGCAGACCTGCCTCGTGCAAGATGGTCGCCGGCGCCATTTCGCCACCGCCCGGTTCGATCGGATACCCGGCCCCCGGGGGGCCTGGCACCGGCGCCATGTCCACACCCTCGCCGGGCTCCTGCACAAACGCGCTTCGGACGGGGCCATCGACTACGAGGAGTTCATCCGTCTGGCCCGCACCCTCGGTGGCGCGCCGGAGGCGGTCGAATGCTTCCGCCGGGCGGTCTTCAACCTTCTCTCCACCAACCGTGACGACCACGGACGCAACCACGCGTTTCTCTACGACGAGAATGAGCGGCGTTGGACGCTCGCTCCCGCCTACGACCTTAATCCAAATGTCGCCAACGTCCTAATCGGTCTCTCTTGGCTCGGCAGCACGCGGATTCCCGCCACGAGGGAGGAACTTCTCCGGTTGGCCGAAGTTGGCGGTGTGCCCGCCAAACAAGCGCGCGCGATCTATGAGCAAGTCGAAGAGGCGGTGCTCGGTGGTTGGCCCAAGCACGCAGCAGAAGCCAAAGTGCCCACGCCGATGATTTCGTACTGGGAGCGGGAAATGCTCAACCAAACCACCGCGTTGCGCCATTCGATGCGCAATCCAGCCAGCTAGGCCGAACCCGCTGCGCACAGTGGCGCTGCGTGCCGGATGCTGGACCCGATCCGAGGGCACGCGAAAGGCGCAACTATCTTTGCAATACCGCCAGCCGGCGGAGCTGCGTCAGCTCGTCCTTCCGCACCCGTCGAAAACGCCTTTGGCGCTCGGCATTCTTCTTCCGTTTCTCTTCGAGCGATTTTCCAGGCCGCCCTGCCCGCAAACGCAACGGCAGGTCCACCGACGGAGTGAAAATGTTCCGGCGCTTGAACGCAGCTGGAGACTGCGCCAAGGCCAAGGCGCGCAGCATCGGACTTTCGGCACCGGCGTCGAAGACAGGTTCCGGGGAAACATAGCTCGGCGCCAAGGCCCAGTCTGGGGCTGGCCGGCGTACTTTCTGAGCCAGGTGTTCCGCATAGGCTGCCAACCACGCATCAGCGATCGCTCCCTCGCGGAAACGCCTGCGGAGCGATGCAGGTTTTTGGGCAACCGCCCCCAAGGCCTGTTGCCGGGACGAAGCCCGGCGCAGCTCGTGGAGCCAATCCCGGAGATTCATGCCGAACTCAGCAAGCGTCGCCGAGCGCTCGGCGACTTCCTTCAATGACTGTGGACGACTGGTCATGCCCGCTTCCGTATCGCCTCCATGATCACCTCGCGCGCCGCGGCGGAAAGGGCGTCGTGGGGAAAGAATTTGTCATGGATCGCCTCCGCCTCTGCGACCGACCTGATTTCCATCTTTCGGATCAGAAACCGGATGTCTCCGTAGTCACCGGCATAGCCAGGCAAAGGGGGACGACAGGCACGGAGCTTCATCGCCAGGAGGTAAGCGGCGGTTGGGACGACAATCCGAACCCCCTCGCCGAACTCCTCCGACGGAAGGATGCGCTTGGCCTCTTTCTCGGCCAAGAAATGCTTTACGTCATCGTTGAGCCAATCGTCAGGCAGGCCAAGTTCGGTCGCGACTTTCGCTGCCAGCGCCTTCCCTACTTCGCTCTGCCGCACGACCGCATCGACATCCTTGGTAGCGTCACGAGAGCCGTAGACCAGGGTGAACACCGCGCCACCATAGAGTGAAATCTCAAGCGTGACGCTCTGCTGGAGCGCCAACTCACCCAAACGTCGCAAGGCCTGGGTGATCCGTTCACGGCTGAGAGATTCATACGGCATGTTTTAACGTTACGTAACGTTTTATCTAAAGCAAACGTTAACAGTCCCCCCGGCAGGCATCGCCGCCCCGCGATCTCCATACCTCTTGCGAGGTCAGGTCAGCACCGGCAGGTTCCGGATCGCCTTCCGTTTGGTCTCATCATCGACGTGAGTGTACTGGCGGCTGACGAGCTCCGACTCGTGGCCGATGATGTCGCGCACAACGGACTCCGGCACACCGGCCTTCTTCAGCCACGACGTGGTGTTGTGGCGCAAGCTGTGGAAGGTCAGCGGACAGACCGTGCGCTTCACCGAATGCCCACGCCCGCTGTTCTTGTTCGTCGGACGTGCTGGAGCGATTTTCGCTTCAACCAGGAGCGCGTGGAACTGCGCCGAGAGGCGGCGCGACTCCCCATCGGATTCGATCTTCTCCTGATTCGCCTTCGGAAAGATCGGAGCATCGAGATCCTTCGGCATGTGCTCGCTCAAGTATTTCAAGAACGGCTTCGCGATAGGCACGACCATATCGCGTCCGGTCTTCTGCGAGCGGAATGTGAGCAGCTCTGAGCTCAGGTCGATGCGACGGCCGATCAGCGATGCAAGGTCTCCCAAACGCTGTCCGGTGTAGAGTCCGCCAAGGATCAATCCTTCCCACTCCCCTTTCGCGACCGTCATCAGCGTGCGCAGTTCCGCTTCCGTGAACGGTCGCCGCTCAGGTGCATTGGCTTCCTTGCGCTCATCGAGGGTTCGCACCGACGCCCCTGGGTTGTCCAAACGCAGACCATCGCTCACCGCCTGGCGAAATGCCGTACGGAGAATCTTCAGATCAGTGTTCGCCGTCGGCACAGAAAGCTCCGTGGCCGTCTTGTCCCGCAGCTCGGCCAAGTCCCGCTTGCTGACGTAGGCGATATCGCGCTCGGCCCGCTCCCCGAGGAAATCCAAGAGCTTCTTCACCACACCCGCATACCGCTTGTAGGAACCGTTGCTCAGTTCGTTCTTCTTGGCCGCCAGCCAATCGGTGAAGAACTTCCGCGTCGTGCAGTGGTAGAGCTGCTCGCCATGCAACTGCTCGTAGATGTCGGAAACAACCCGGCGCGCCTGCGCCTCGGTGAGCTTCATCCGGTACGCCGCCTCGAACTTCTGCGCCATCACCAACGCCTTGTTTCGGTCGGTGAGCTTGGTGGAGCGTTTCAGCTGTCGGCCGCTTTCATCGGTGAAGCAAGCGGACCAGAAACGGCTCTTGGGATGTTTCCAGACGGAGGCCATGGGTAAGAATGATGGTAAGAATGACGTGGATTTTTTAGAGTGACGTCAATTCCATATCTCATTTATGTTCAGCGTAACTCACTTTCTTACAACGCCTTATGTCGTGACCGGGGTTCGAATCCCCGTGGGGACGCCAACTTCTCCAGCTGCGCAAGCGGCTGTGGTAAACGACGCATAACTTGGTCAATCGGCCGAGTTATGCGTCGTTTTCTTTTGCGCGAGACGTGCACCGCACCAGCCGCTCCATGACCGCAGTGCGGACCCTGATCTCCATCATCCGGCAAAACCCACCGCCATCTCACTCCCGCAGATAATACGGCGTTGAGATCACCACAATGCGCGCGTGCCCCTGCAGGACGAGCAGGCCCTTGAGTAACGTGGCGCGGTGGCGCAGCAGGAATTGGTACCAACGCCGCTCCGCCAGCTCGGGCACCACCACGGCGATCGTGCGCTCCGGCTCCTCGGACGAAAGCCGCCGCAGGTACGCGAGAAACGGACCGAAAAACTCGCGGTACTCCGATGAAATCCGCACGAGCTGCGGTGGCCGCACGCCCGCCGCGCGCGCCGGCCGCTCGACCCATTCCGCCCAGAGCGCCGTCAAATCCTCCGTCCGCAACTCCTCCGCGAGCACCTGCACCACCTGCACCTGCGGCGACATCGAGAGCGCACATTGTAGCGCCCGGCGCGCGACGCGGTCCAGGCGTTTGACCGGCACCACCACCAACGGCTCGCGCAGCCGGGACAGATCGAGCGGTCCTTCCGCTGCAGTCTGCCGCTCGATGCGTTCGTGGTGACGACGGATCGCATAGAACAGCGCGAGCAGCAGCGGCAGCACCACCAACGTCAGCCAAGCGCCCTCGCAAAACTTCGCCACGGCGATCACAATGAGCGTCACCGCCGTGGCAAAGGTGCCGAGCCCATTGAGCAGCAGCGGGCGCAGGTGCTTCCGCCAACCCTGCCGGTGCCAATGCGCCAGCATGCCCGCCTGCGAGAGGGTGAATGCCAGAAACGCCCCCACCGCGAAGAGCGGTATCAGTCGATCGGTCACACCGTCGAACGCCACCAGCAGCAGTCCGGCGCATAGCGCGAGCACCACGATGCCGAGCGTGTAGACCAGCCGGCCGCCGCGATGCGCGAAACCCGCCGGCAGAAATTCGTCGAGGGCGAGCAGCCGGCAGACGCGCGGGAAATCAGCGAAGCTGGTGTTCGCCGAAAGCGCGAGCACCGCGAGCACGCTGGCCATCGTCGCGCAGTACCACGGCCCGCGCCCCGCCACCGCACCGACGAGCTGCGACAGCACGCTCTCGTAACCTGCCTCGCCCGGAGCGGTCGCGCCGATCCCGTAAAACCGCGCCAACGCGCCCACGCCGGCCACGAGCAACGCCAGCATCAATACGAGCAACGTGAGCGTCAGTCGCGCGCGCCGCACCGCCGGCGGGCGGAACAACGGCACCGCGTTGCTCACCGCCTCGACACCGGTCAACGCGGTGCAGCCGCTCGCGAACGCGTGCACAAGCAGCCAGAGACCGACACCGGCGCCGAGGGCGGGAAGTTGCGGCGCCGGATCGATCGGCACCGGCCGGCCACCCGCGAGCAAGGCCTTCACCAGCCCGACGGCGATCGTCGCGCCCAGCAGAAACACGAACGCGTACGTCGGCGTCACGAAGACCAACCCCGCGGTCCGGATACCGCGGAGATTCGTCGCGACGAGCAATGCGAGCACCGCCAGGCAGAGCGCGAGCGTGTGCGGCTGCAGCTCCGGCACCGCCGAGATCAGCGCGCCCACGCCGGCCGAGATCGCGACCGCCACGTTCAACACGTAGTCGAGCGCGAGCGCGCTGCCCGCGAGCACGCCGGCGAATCGCCCGAGATTCTCCTTCGCCACGGCGAATGACCCGCCACCCGTCGGATACGCGGCGATCGTCTGCCGGTACGAGAGAAAAACCAGTAACAGCACGCCGAGCACGGCCACCACCACCCACGGCATCGCTCCCGCGGCGGCCGCCGTGCCGAGCGGCAGCAGCACCGTCAATGCCGCCTCCGGTCCATACGACGCCGAGGCCAGAGCGTCCAGCCCGAGCACCGGCACGCCCGACCACGCGCCGAGCTGCTCGTCCTGCTCCTCCTCAGTGCGAAGGCGCCGGCCGAACAACAGCTCGCGCCAATGCGCCGCCGGTGCGCGCGAACGCACCTCCTTGGCCGGGGTCGGCGTTGGCTGCGGTGGCGAGCCACGCGAGGGATCGGCATTCCTCCCGCGCCGCACTTCGAAGTTGGATAGCGGAGCCACACGGCACGTTACCAAAAACCACGCGGGCGCCGTCATGCCGGGCGCCCCGAAACGCACGGCGGTGTTTCTCCCCGACTCGGCATCGGAGCACCACGCCGCCGCGGTCGCGGCCCGCCTCAGGCTCGTGCCCATCGCCCGTTCGGAGCCGCGCCCGATGACGCCGCCCGCTCCCGCCCAGTAGCGTTGCCCGACGTCCACTCACCATGCACCGGGTCAACTCCACTCCCACCCTGCAACGGCTGCGCCCGCGGGCGCGCCCGTCCTGGCTTCGCGGAGGCGCGCTTGCCATCGGCGAACCACAGCTGTTTCCGACCGCCACCATTTTTCATCTGCACGACCCGACCAGCTTCGTCACGGCCGGAACCCCCGTTGCGGTAGCCGTACCACCACGGCCGACTGCGCAGGCGACGCCGGGCGAACCCATCCGCGTGCCCATCAACCGCCCGCCGCTCGGCTCCGAACCCGCGCCGGACGTAGCCTGAAACCCACGCAGCCCGCCGCCGCCGCGTCGCACCCGGCACGCTCCTCCGCGCGGCGACGGTTTCTCACGGATTACTCACAGCAATGCTGCAACTTTTTCCTGCGCCGGGTGACCAACCGACCTCCGCGTCCCCGGCGGCTCTTGCATGAAATTCCACCGCCTTGTCCTGCTCGCCGCCTTGCCCGTGTTCGCCCTCGCCGAAGTCGAGCGCACCCAAGTTGATTTCGAGTTCGTCCGCCGGCTCGCGCAGGAGCGCGCTGGCGCGCCCTTCGTGGAGCGCCACGATCGGCCGCGCGTACTGGCCGAGCTCTCCCCGGCGGAGATCGAGCGCATCCGTTTCCATCCCGACCAGGCGCTCTGGGCCGCGGAAGGACTGCCGTTTCGCCTCCAGTTTTTCCATCCAAGCGCAGCGTGGCCGCCGATCACGTTGCACGAGTTCAGCGCGACGCACGTGCAGGAAATCCCGTTCGTCGGAAGCCTGTTCGATTACGGTGAACTGCGCCCCGGGCGCCTGCCGGCCTCGCTGGGCTACGGCGGCTTCCGCGTGCACAGCCCGCTCAACCGCGCCGAACATTTCGACGAACTCATCGTCTTCCCCGGCGGCGGCGCGTCGTTTCGCGCGCTGGGCGCGGGGCAGAATTTCGGTCTCTCGGCGCGCGCTCTCGCGATCGATGCCGGACCGCTCACGGGCGAGGAGCATCCGCGTTTCACTGAGTTCTGGATCGGGCGGCCGCGCGTCGGCGCCAATTCGCTTACGATCTACGCTCTGCTTGAGAGTCCGCGCGCGGTGGGCGCCTTCGAGTTCGTCGTCGTGCCGGCGGCCAGCACCGTCGTCGATGTGCGTGCCGCGGTGATCTTCCGCGCGGCGGTGGCGCAGCCGGGGTTCGCGCCGTTGTCGGGGATGTTCTGGTACGGCGAGAACACCGACCGGCCCACCGGCGAGCCGCGCCCCGAGGTGCACGAGGCCGACGGGCTCGCGGTGCTTTCGGGCGACGGCGCGGCGTTCTGGCGCCCGTTGCAGAACCCGCTCACTCCTTTCGCCTCCGGCCTCGGCGTCGGCACGCTACGCGGATTCGGCCTGCTCCAACGCGACCGCATTTTCGAACACTACGGCGACCTCGATGCCGATTACCACCGCCGCCCGTCCGTGTGGGTCGAGCCGATCGGCGACTGGGGCCCGGGCCACGTGCAACTCGTGGAAAACCCGGCGCGCGGGCCGCACGAGGCGAACATCGCGGCGTTCTGGGCGCCCGACCACCCGCCGGCCCCGGGCGAGCCGATCGAGCTCCGCTATCGCCTCCGCTGGACCGAGGGCGAACCCGCCGCGCTCGCGCACGCGCCCGTGGTCGCGACACACGTCGGCTCGCTGGCGGAGCGGCCGCTCGGGCGGTTGTTCTGGATCGATTTCGCGAGCCCCTCCCTCGCCCGCCTCGACGACGGCGCACTCGACGCCGAGATCGGCCTCGGGCCCGGCGCGAAGATCCTCCGGCAGTCCGTCCGCAAGAACCCGGTCGACGCCTCCTGGCGCGTGGCGCTCGAGACGGAGGCCGATACCGCCGGCCGCGCCGTGGAGATCCGCTGCCGGCTCCGGCAGGGCTACACACCCGTCAGCGAAACGTGGGTCTATTCGTGGCTGCCATGAGCGTCCGCCCTTCCGCGCCGGACTTCCCGCCGCGCACCGCCGAGGACTGGAACGACGCCTACCAACGCGTCGAGAGCTACCTGCGTGCGCACCGCATCGTGCGACCGCTGGCGATCAGCGAGCTCACGAAGACGATCGTCGCCGCCGCGTGGCGACATTCGATGTTCGAACCCGAGGAGCCGCCGGTCACGCTCGCGCTCCGCGAAGCCGATCGCGCGATCACCGACTGGTTCGCGCGCGTGCTCGCGCAGCACGCCCCGCACTCGCGCCGGCTCGGCGCGCGCGGCCGGCTCGCCCTCGCGCTCGCCGATGCGCCCGGGCGCTGGCCCGATGCGTTCCTCGCGTCCGTGCCGCCGCCGCGGGAGCTCACCGATGCGATGCGCGCGGCGTTCCTGCGCCCGGGCCCGCCGCCACAACTCTTCAAAATGACACCGCAGGCGATCTCCCTCGGGCCGATCGCGCGGTTGCTCGATTTCAGCTGGCGGGCGACGCGGCGCTCACCCGCCGTGCGTTTGCTCGTGCAACTGCCGCTCCTCGCCGGACTCGGCGCGTTGATCTTCCTCGCGTTCCGGTGAACTCGCCGCTGGATCAGATTCCCTCCGGGCTTCGTCTCCGCCGCCGCGCGCTGGTGGGCTTGGTCACCGCGGGGCTCGCCGCGCCCGGGCTCGCGTTGATGGCGGACCTGCACTGGCGCACCGGTTTCGACGGCTGGAAGACCGCGCACCTCGTGCTGTTCGCAATCCTGCTCGGGCTCGTCGCCTTCGGCTGCACGCAGGCGCTAGTCGGCTTCGTCGCGCGCCGCGGTCGCGGCGATCGCTGGCGGCTCGGCGCCATCGCCTCGTCCGAGATGCTGCCGCCCGGCGCCACCGCCGTGGTGATGCCCGTCTACAACGAGGACGCCCGCCGGGTGTTCGCCGGCCTGCGCGTCATCTACGAATCGATTCGCGCAACCGGCCACCTCGACGCGTTTCATTTCTATGTCCTGAGCGACTCGACCGATCCCAACCGCTGGGTCGACGAGGAGGCCGCCTGGGCGGCGCTCGTCCGCGAATTCGACGCCGCCAGCCGGCTCTTCTATCGTCGCCGACGGATCAATACCAACAAGAAGGCCGGCAACATCGCCGATTTCTGCCGCCGCTGGGGCGGCGCGTACCGCTACATGATCGTGCTCGATGCCGACAGCCTCATGAGTGGTGCGACCGTCGTGCAGCTCGTCCGGCTGATGGAGCGCAGCCCGCGCACCGGCCTGATCCAGACGATCCCGCGACTGATCCGCGGCGAGACGCCGTTCGCCCGCTGGCAGCAGTTCGCCAGCCGCCTCTACGGACCCGTGTTCCAGGCCGGCCTCGACTACTGGCAGCTCAACGAATCCAACTATTGGGGGCACAACGCGATCGTGCGGCTCGCGCCATTCATCGAGCACTGCTCGCTGCCGGAGTTGCCCGGCTTCGAGCCGTTCGGCGGGCGGATCCTCAGCCACGACTACGTCGAGGCGGCGCTGCTCGTGCGCGCCGGCTGGGGCGTGCGCCTCGCCGTCGGACTCGAAGGCAGCTACGAGGAGTGCCCGGCGACGCTGATCGACTTCGCCAAACGCGATCGCCGCTGGCTCCAAGGCAATCTGCAACACAGCTGGTTGCTCGCCGCGCAGGGGCTGCGCCCCGCCAGCCGGCTGCATCTCCTGCTCGGCATCCTCGCCTACGGCGCCTCGCCGATGTGGTTCGCGTTTCTCCTGCTCTCGACGCTCCTGCTTCATCGCCAGCTCGCAACCGGCCTCACGCTCGTGCCGCGGGACAGCCTGCTTGATTTCCTAAACCTGGCCTTCCGCACCCAAGCCGGAATCCTGTTCGGCGGCACGATGGCGTTGCTGTTCGTGCCGAAGCTCCTCGCGCTCCTCGATCTCGCGCTGGTCCGCGGCGCGAAGGAGTTCGGCGGCTGGGCACGCACGCTCGGCGGCGCGTTCGTGGAAACGTTGGCCTCGGCGCTGATCGCGCCCGTGCTCATGTTTTTCCACAGCAAGTTCATCTTCTGGACGCTGCTCGGCCGCGGGGTCGCGTGGGTCACGCAACGCCGCGGCGGAGACGGCACGCCCGATTGGCGCGAGGCGATCCTCACGCATGCCGGCCAGACCGGGCTGGCCCTTCTCTGGGGTGGCGCGGCGCTCTCGCTCGATCCCGTCTTCTTCCTCTGGCTCTCGCCGGTATTGGTCGGACCGGTGTGCAGCATTCCGCTCAGCCTCGTCACCGCGCAGCCACCGCGACCCGGCTCGCAACCACGGCTCTGGGCCACTCCCGAGGCGCGGCGACCGCCGGCGGTCGCCGCATTGCTCGAGCAGCACCTCTCCAGCCGCAGCAGCCGCGCACCCGTCCCGCCGGAGTACACCGCCGACTACGGCCTGTTGCAGGCCGTGCTCGATCCGTACGTGAACGCCGTCCACGTATCGCTTCTTCGCGAGAAACGCCTCCCGGACGACGACGACGGCGATCGTTTCGCCGAACTCCGCGAACGCCTCACCGTCGAAGGCCCCGCCGCTCTCTCGACGCGCGACAAGCTCGCCCTGCTCATGGACGCCCAGTCGATGATCCGCCTGCACCGCGAGATCTGGTCGCGTCCAGCCGCCGCACTCGCCCCGTGGTGGCAGCGCGCGATGCAGCAGTACAACCAACTCGCGCCCGCGCCGACCACCGCATTGGATTACTGACGAATGGCGCCTCGCCAGCGGACGAAGACCTCAGGCACCAGAACTATTTTCATCCGTAACCCGCTGCCAATCAAGAGCCGGAACACTGCTTTAACGAAAAATCGAAAAAGCCCGTTGACCAAGGGCCCGTCAGCCCTACCGTCCCGCTCATCAATTTCACACCTTTCTCCCGCCTAGCGGGAGTTTTGGGGTAACTAAGAAAGCAATGGCCGGTCGCTTAGGGGTAGGCGACCGGCCTTTTCTTTGCCCAAATTCGAGGTGCGATGCCGCGGCCCACGCAGCCGCCACCGGTGCCGGAAGCCCGAGTGCGTTTGTCGCTCTCGCCGCGGCGAATCCGGTTGCCAGCGCCCACAGCGGTTCGCAACGTCGCCAACCATTTTTCCTCCGTGCATCGGACTTCAGACATCAACGTCATCGAAACTCGGCCGCTCCCCTCGCCTGCCGAGTTGATGGCCGCCCTCCCCAAGACCGAGGAACAGGCCGATTGCATCGTCCGGTCGCGCGAAGCGATCCATCGCATCCTCTTCGGCGACGATCCGCGCCTGCTCATGGTTGTCGGCCCTTGCTCGATCCATGACCTCGAGGCCGGCCGCGAATACGGCCGCCGCCTCGCGGCGCTCGCCCGGGAGTTGGGCGACCGCATGGTGATCGCGATGCGGGTGTATTTCGAGAAACCGCGCACCACCGTCGGCTGGAAAGGCCTGATCCTCGATCCGCACCTCGACGGCAGCAGCGACATCCAGCACGGACTCTACCTCGCGCGGCAGTTTCTCCGCGAGATCCTCGACCTCGGCCTGCCGACCGCCACCGAGTTTCTCGACCCGATCACGCCGCAATACATCGCCGATCTCGTGAGCTGGGCCGCCATCGGTGCCCGGACCACCGAGTCGCAGACGCACCGCCAGCTCGCCTCCGGCCTCTCGATGCCGCTCGGTTTCAAGAACGGCACCGACGGCTCCATCCAAACCGCGATCAACGCCATCAAGGCCGCCGGCCAGCCGCAGACCTTCCTCGGGATCACCACCGATGGCCGCGCCGCCTCCGTGCGCACCAGCGGCAACCCGAACTGCCACATCGTTCTCCGCGGCGGCGCCACCGGCCCGAACTACGGCGCGTCCGCCGTCGCCTCCGCCGCGCAGTTGCTCACCAAGGCCGGGGTCCATCCCTCGATCCTCGTCGACTGCAGCCACGACAACTCCAGCAAACAACCCGAGCGTCAGCCCGAGATCCTGCGCGAAGTCCTCGCGCAGATCGCCGCCGACCCGAACTCGCCGATCATGGGCGTGATGATCGAGAGCAACCTCGAGGCCGGCAGCCAACCGTTCCCGCGCCCGAAGTCGGCGCTCAAATACGGAGTTTCCATCACCGACGGCTGCATCGACTGGGCGACCACCGAGGCGGTCCTCCGCGCCGCGCATCAGGCGCTCGGCCCCGCCCACGCCGGCAAACCGCCCGCCCCCTGAATTTCTGCGAACGCCGTTACCCGTTCTCACTCCAACAGAAAACAAACACCTGATCCCATGAAGACTCCCATCCGTGTCGCAGTCACCGGCGCTGCCGGCCAGATCGGCTACGCCCTCCTGTTCCGCATCGCCTCCGGCGCCTGCTTCGGCCCCGACCAGCCCGTCATCCTCCACATGATCGAACTCGAGGCCGCCCTCCCGGCCCTCAAGGGCGTCGTGATGGAACTCGAGGACTGCGCGTTCCCGCTCCTCAAGGGCACCGTCGCCACCGCCTCGCTCGACGAAGGATTCAAAGGCGTGAACTGGGCCCTCCTCGTCGGCGCCGTGCCGCGCAAGGCCGGCATGGAGCGCAAGGACCTCCTCGGCATCAACGGCAAGATCTTCACCAGCCAGGGCCAGGCCATCGCCAAGAACGCCGCGGCGGACGTCCGCGTGCTCGTCGTCGGCAACCCCTGCAACACCAACGCCCTCATCGCCGCTCGCAACGCCTCCGGCGTCCCGGCCAACCGTTTCTTCGCGATGACCAAGCTCGACGAGAACCGCGCCAAGGCGCAGCTCGCGCTCAAGGCCGGCGTCGACACCACCGCGATCACCAACCTCGCCATCTGGGGCAACCACAGCTCCACGATGTACCCGGATTTCGCGAACACGAAGATCAACGGCAAGCCCGCCAACGAGGTCATCTCCGACGAGGCCTGGTTCAAGGAGACCTTCATCCCCGTCATCCAGCAGCGCGGCGCCGCCATCATCAAGGCCCGCGGTCTCAGCTCCGCCGCCTCCGCCGCCAACGCCGCCTGCAACACCGTCTACGCCCTCACCCACCCGACCGCCGCCGGCGACTGGTTCAGCGTCGGCGTCTACTCGGCCGGCGACTACGGCGTGTCCAAGGACATCATCTTCTCGTTCCCGATCCGCACGAGCGACGGCAAGACCTTCGAGGTCGTCCAGGGCGTGCAGCTCAGCGAGTTTTCGAAGCAGAAGATCGCCGAGACCGAAAAGGAACTGCTAGAGGAGAAGTCCCTCGTCGCCGACCTCCTCGGCTGATCCAGTCCGCTCTCTCTTCTTTCGCCAAAACGGCGGCCCCGCAAAGGGCCGCCGTTTTTTTGTGCACTCCGGGTCTCGGCGCTGTGGCGAAAGCCACCGCGGACCACTTCGCTCAGTTCCGCACGCGGCCGAAGACCAGCGTCGCAAAACTCTTCGGCGGCAGCACCACCACACGCCGCGCGGCGCCGAGCGCGACGGTCAGTTCGCGTTGTTTCTCCTGCTGATTCGAGAACACGACCACGACGGTGCCGTCGGGGTTGCGAAAGGCCATCGCATCCGCCCACTCGCCCTTGTGCGCGATGCGATGCGCGCCGGGCTGCACGAAGTGGCTGAAGTGCGCGAACGCCCAGAAGGCCGGCGTGTAGGTCGCCTTGCGGCTGGTGAAGTCGACGGTCACGAGCGCGTTCTGCGGCCAGGGGGTACGCGAGCCGATCGAGCGGCCCTTCGTATCGAGCACCATGTTCCACGCCTGTTGGATCGAGACTCCGCCGGCGAAGAAGTCGCGGAGTTTGCTCCAGACGAACGCGCCATAGCTCCAGTCGTTGGGCGCGGCATCGCGGCGATAGCCCGGCTGCCAGTAGTTGTTTCCACATTCCATCTCGGTCTGGACGCTCATCTTTCCGGGCCAGCGGCGGGTAAGCTCCGGGAGCGACCAGAGGCCGCCCCATTGCATGCCGAACGCCGAGACATGGCGTGCCGCCTCGGCATCAGCCATCACCGGATCGATGTAGCGCGGCAGTTCGTTGACGTTGATCGTGCCGAGCCAGATCGACGGGCCGCCTTCCTTCGCGAAGAGCGGGCCCATGTGATCGCGGATGAAATCGCGCAACTGCTCGCCAGTCCAATCGCAGCTCGGGTAATCGGTGAGCATGCCGGGCTCGTTCTGCGGGCACAGCGCGAAGAGATCCAGGCCCTCGGCGCGGTAGGCCTGCGCGAACTTGAGCAGGTAGCGCGCGTAGGCGTCGTAGATCGCCGGCTCGGCGCGCATCGCACCGGAGTCGGTCTGGCCGTTGGTCTTCATCCACGCCGGCGGCGACCACGCGGAACCCCAGAGCTGGAGCTTCGGGTTCAACCGCTTCGCGGCCTTGATGTACGGGATGAGTCGCTCACGGTCGCGCTCGATGGAGAAATCTTTCAGCGCGAAGTCGTCGGGTGTTTCCGCCAACGAATAGCGGCTCTCGGCGTAATCCGAGGCGCCCACCGGCACGCGACCGACGTTGAAACGCGCGATACCCTTCGGATCGAAGAGCGCCGCCAAGACCTTCGCGCCGCCATCAGGCAATGTCCGCAGCGCGGTCCAACCCTTCTCGTTGAATGAGCCGCCAAAACCGCGGATCTCCTGATACGCAGTGGCGGGGTCGATCTCGAGATC
>DATGXO010000025.1:0-16692 GCA_035298965.1 Opitutaceae bacterium
GGAGTGGCTGCGTCGTTGTCGGCCGGCGTCGTTTCCTCCGCTTCCGGTTCGGCGGAATCGCCGGACGTGTCGCCTTCCTCGGACGAGTTGTCCGTCTCGATTTCGGGCGTGTTCGGCGCAGCTGCCGGGCTGCTCGCGTAGAAGTTCACCGTGCGGCCGTCGCTGAGCGTGATCGAGAGCCACTCGTCGCCGCGCCGCACGACGAGGCTGTGGTAGTCCTCGCCCGCGACCGGCGCGAAATCCGCCTCGGCGAGCGGTTTCCCCTCGCCGACGAGTTCGGGGTACGTGACCTCCGGCGCCTCGTTACCGCGCAACTGGAGATCGGCCGCCGTCCAGAACTGCTCGAGGTGCGTCCGCACCGCGGCTTCCTGCGAGTTGCGCCGCACCTCGCGCGTGGCGAAGAACGCGATTGTCGACACGAGCGCGAGCAGCGCGCCGCCGCCGACGTAGCCGCACAACAGTCCCGCCGTCGCTAGACCCGCGCCCGCGAGTCGGCCGCCCGCGCCTTTGATTTTCCCCTTCGCGAGGTGGCCCAGAATCACCGCGGCCGGCGCGAGCAGGAAGAAGAAGGGAAACAACACGAAGACCCCGAGTCCGCACACCAAGCTCGCGACCGCCATGCCGCTCGTGGGGGCTCCGCCCGCGCCGGGGCCGCTCGGACGCGTCGCGGGCGGCATAGCCGGCGGTGTCGCCGCAGCGCTCGGCAGCGGCGGCGGTTCGGCTGCGGGCGGAAACACTTCCGCGATGCGGCGCCACTGCGGCCAGCCCTCGCACCAGCAGAGATCGCCCGGCCCGAATTCTCCGCGGGCGGCGCGCTGCCGCACTTCGTTTTCCGCAAACGGACCGCTCTGCACGCGATTGATGGCGAGGTAGAACATGGCGCCGCAGCGTACGCCCCGCCCGGTCCTTGGCGAGCGGGAGAACGGGTTCCGCACCGCTCGCGCGCAGTCCCGCGGCGCTCCCGCGCAGGACGGACGATTACTCGTTCGCCAAGGTGGCGGCGGGCACGGGCCACTCGCCATTCATCAACTCGCGCGAGCCGTCGGGCAGCCGCGGCACCACGTAAGCCCACGCGGTGATTGGCAGGCCGTTGTCGCGCTCGACGCGCACCAGCGTCCGGCGAAACAACAGCGGGCGATCGGGCGAGGCATCCTCCCAGGCGTCGAGCGTGGGCCACGCGGTGCGGTAGTCGGCCAACGTGATCAATTGCCCGACGACTGGCCGCCACCCGTCGCGCGAAAACGCCGTCGCCGGCGCGTGGAGTGCCGCTTCGAGTCGGGCGTGATCTTCCGCGGCCGCGAGGCTCGCCTCCGCCAGCCGTGCCGCTTCCGGCAGGATCAAGGCCGGGCATCCCGAAGGCAGTTCGTACAGTCGACCCCAGAGCTGCGCCCGCTCGACGGAACATACCCCGCGGCAGAGTTGACCGTGCATCGGCGAGCCGCGTTTGAGGGTACCGTAGGCGAAGAGACGGGTTTCCAAGTTCATGTGGGGGCAACGGTCGTGCGGCGCGGAGGCGCGGCTGGGGTGTCGGCACGGTAGCGACACTACGCGCGATTTGAAGGCTAAACCGCGTTCCGCTGTCGTGCGGCGAGCTACGAGCGCCAGGTGCCGGCCAACCCGACGCGGCACCGAGGCCGTGCGGGCCACCGAATCGGATCGCCGGCGGACCATTGCCGGAGACGGGATCACAACTTCCGGCTTCGTCATCGCGGCCAAAATCCACGGCTCAACCCACCGCGCCGGTGGCCGATGTTTGGGAGCTATGCCGGATCGGGAGACCCACCTCCACTCGCCAGCGGAAGCCTCCCGGCCCCGCGCCGGCCCGCCGTGCCCGCTCGATCCGCAATGCGCGGAAGCGCTCGAGCTGCGGGAACTGCGCTCCCTGAGTTTCAACCGCACGCTCGCCGAGCTCGCCGGCAACGCCTCCCTTTACCGCACCGACCGCGACACCGCGCTCCAGGCGATCACCGCCGCCTCCGCCCAGGCGCTCGATGTCGCGCGGGTGAGCGTCTGGTTTTTCGACGCCACCGGCACCGCGCTCACCTGCGCCGATCTCTTCGACCGCACGACCGGCCGGCACGCCTCCGGCCTGCGCCTCGAGGCGGCCGACTACCCGGATTATTTCAACGCGCTCGAACGTTGGGAGATGATCGCTGCGGCCGATGCGGTGCGCGACCCCGCCACCTGCTGCTTCGCGGCCCCGTACCTCGAACCGCTCGGCATCGGCGCGATGCTAGATGTGCCCGTGCGCTCGGATGGCCGCGTCGTCGGCGTGATCTGCCACGAACATGTGGGGCCGGCGCGGCCGTGGAACGCCGCCGAGCAGTCGTTTGCGGCCGCGATCGGCGGCTGCGTTTCGCTCGTGCTCGAGGTGCAGGCCCGCCGCGAGGCCGAGAGCGCCCTCCACGCCGTCAACGACCGGTTGCACGACGTGATCGAGTTCCTGCCCGACGCGACCTTCGTCATCAACGCCGCCGGCGTCGTCACCAGTTGGAACCGCGCCATGGAGCAGCTCACTGGCGTGCCGAAGGCGGCGATGCTCGGCCGGGGCGATTTCGAATACGCGCTGCCGTTCTACGGCCACCGCCGGCCGATCCTCGTCGATTACGCGCTGCGGCCCGAGCTCGCGCCCGGCTCGCGCTACACGAAATATGCCCCCGCCGAGGATGCCGTGCTCGCCGAGGCGTTCGTACCGAGCCTCAACGCCGGCCGCGGCGCCCATCTCTGGGGCAGCGCGCGCCGGCTCTGCGACGCCGGCGGCCGCATCATCGGCGCGATCGAGAGCATCCGCGATGTCACCGATCGCCATCGCGCGGAGGGGGAGATCGCCGCGTGGAAGAAACGTTACGAGATCATCACGGCCGCCTCCGGTCAGATCACGTACGAACACGATCTCGCCTCCGGCGTGATCCTCTGGAGCGAGAGCGTCGGCCAGGTGCTCGGCTATCCGCTTGCCGAGCTCGGCCGCAACACCCTGCGCTGGCTCCGGCTCGTCCACACCGAGGACCGCCGCCGCGTCGCCGCCGAGCTCCACCGCAGCATCAGCACCCGCACCGCGTTCGACCACGAGTACCGGATGCGGCACAGCGACGGTTCGTACCGGTGGTTTCGCGACAGCGGTTTCCATGTCGCCCCCGCGGACCGTCCGGCGGTCCTCGTCGGCATGCTCACCGACATCACCGCCGCGAAGCAGGCGGCCGATGCGCTCCACCGCGCCCATGCCACGCTCGAGGACCGGGTGCGCGAGCGCACCGCCGAGCTCGCCACGGCCAACGAGCGCCTGCGCACCGAGGTCACCGAGCGCGAGCGCGCCCAGCAGGCGCTCGATGCCAACGTCCAGAAGTACCGCCTGATGATCGATTCGCTGCCGCAGGTCGTCTACGAGCTCGATCTGCACGGCAACATCGTCGTCCTCAACCGCGAGGGGGTGCGCACCGCACGTTTCGGCCCGCACGAGACGCCCTACGGCGTAAACCTCTTCACGCTCGTCCACCCCGACGACCGCGACCGCCTCCGCGCGAACTGGGCGCGCCTGCTCGCCGGCCACAGCCTCAACGGCGAGGAGTACCGTTTCCTCCGCCGCGACGGCACCACCTTCCTCGGCGCCAGCTACTCGCATGTGATTCTCCAGGACGGCCGCCCCGTCGGCATCACCGGCGTGCTCATCGACGAGACCCGCCGCAAACACGTCGAGGAAACGCTGCGCCGCGCGCAGGCGGATCTCGAGGACCGCGTCGCCCAGCGCACCGCCGAACTCGCCGCCAGCAACGCCACGCTGCGCCGCATGCTCGAGAAGCAGGAGATGAACGTGGGCCTCGCGCACCGGGTCCTCCTGCTCGTCAACGCCGAGCAGCCGCGCAACACCGCCCTGCGCGACGGACACCTGCTCTTCACCGCCGCCCAATCCATCCCGCGCCACCTCGACGGCGGCGACCACTTCTTCGTGCGCCAGCTCCAGCACCCGTCCGCCCCGCGCACCCTCGTCAGTCTGAAGGACCAGTCCGGCCACGAGGTCGGCTGCATCCTCCGGAGCATCATCACCGATCTCATCCATAACGCCCTCGTCGGCCCGCCCGGCGCGCACCCGCCGCTGGCCGAGGTCGTCACGCGGCTCAACCGCGAGATCTGCCGCTCCCATCTTTTCCAGGACGGCGACTTCTTCACCGCGATCAACCTCGAGATCGACCATGCCACGCTTGCGATGGACTACGTCATCGCCGGCCACCCGCCGTTTCTCCTCGTGCGCGACGGCGAGGTCTCGCTCCTGCCCGACCTCGCCGGCCCCGGCACCAACCTTCCGGTCGGCATGCTCGACCACCACCGGTTCACCTCGGCCACCGTCCAGCTCCAGCCCGGCGACCGTCTCATCCTCTACACCGACGGCCTGCTCGAGACCCCTGTCCCGCGTGGCCGCCCGGCGCTCTCCTCCGACGATCTCGCCGATGCCGTGCGCCGGCTACTCCGCTGCCAACCGGAGCTGCACGCCGTCGCGCTCGCGCAGGCGTTGTTCCGCACCGTCGCGGGCTGCGCGTGCCACGAGGCCGCCGTCGCCCACGCCCTGCCCGACGATGTCGCGCTGCTCGTCGTCGAGATCGAGCGCCCCGGCCCGTCCTTCGAGGACCGCTATCGCCCCGCTTCGCTCGCCGAGCTCCACGCTGCCCGCGCCGACCTCGCGGGGAAGATCGCGGCCGAGTGGGAGCAGTACCGCGTCTCCGCATCTCCGATGCGGCTCAACACCGTGCTCGAGGAGGCGCTCTACAACGCTTGGCGCCACGGCAACCGCGAGAACCCCGCCAAGGAGATCGTCATCCGCCGCCGCTACGGCAACGACGCCTGCCTCGAGATCATCGATCAGGGCGACGGCTTCACGCCCGACGATGTCGGCGATCCCACCGCGCACGAGAATCGCACCAAACCCTCCGGCCGCGGGTTGTTCCTCATCCGCCGTTTCGCCGACGAGGCCCATTGGTCCGACCGCGGGCGCCACCTCACCCTCTATTTTGGCGACGAGAAGACCTTCTGCCCGGCCGCGGGCCGCAGCCCCTTCCCGCGCCTCGATCTTTGGAACGCCTCCCACGTGAACCCGTCACGCCATCCACACCATGAACATAAACGTCCATCGCGATAACCACCTCGTACGCCTCACGCTTCAGGGAGAGATCGACGAGCTCGCCGCCGAGGAACTCAAGCGCCACCTCCGCGATGTCGCCCTCACCGCGCCGCAGCGCGTCGAGCTAAACTTCGCCGGCGTCACCCACATCGGCAGCGCCGGCATCGGCAAACTCCTCGTGTTCTACAAGGACCTCGCCATCCACGGCGCCGTGCTCGCCCTCGTGCAGGTGCCCGCGCCCATCTACCACCTCTTCCGTGAGATGAAGCTCGATTCGATCTTCGCCATTTCCGAGGCACGTTAACTAATCATGACGCCCCACACTCGCGCCCAGCTCTCGCTCCGGGCCCGGATGCTCCTCGCCGGCATCACCCTGTCCGCGCTGCCGTTGATCATCATCGCCGTCCTAGTGTACCGGCAAAACAACCGCATGACGGCCATCGCCGTCGAGGAGAGCCGCGTGCTCGCGCACGCCGACCTCGACCACGTGGCGAAAGGCGCGTTCGCCTTGTGCGTAGCCCAGCAGGAGGCGCTCGGGTCGATGCTGCAGGCCGCCCTGCGCGCCGCCCAGGCCACGCTCGGCCGCGCCGGCGACGCCGCGCTCGCCCGCGACACCATCGAGTGGACCGCGACAAACCAACTCACCAAGGCCGCCAGCGCCGTCACGCTGCCCAAGCTCGAGCTCGGCGGCCGTTGGCTCGGGCAGAACGCCGATCCCGCCGCCGCCACGCCGATCGTCGACGAGATCGCCGGGCAGGCCGGCTGCGCGGTCACCCTTTTCCAGCGCATGAACGACGCCGGCGACATGCTCCGCGTCGCCACCAGCGTGCAGAGCGGCGGCCGCCGCGCGATCGGCACCTACATCCCCGCGCGTGATGCCGACGGCCAGGCCAACGCTGTGATCGCGGCCGTGTTGCGCGGTCAGAAGTACGTCGGCCGCGCCTTCGTCGTCGATGCCTGGTACATCACCACGTACGCCCCGCTCACCGCGCGCGACGGAACGCTCCTCGGCATGGTCTTCGTCGGCATCAAGGAGCAGAGCATGGCCAGCCTGCGCGACCAGATCATCGCCACCAAGGTGGGCACCACCGGCTACGTCTACGTGCTGGATTCAAAGGGCCGGTACGTCATTTCCAGTGGCGGCAAACGCGACGGGGAAGATGTCTGGAACACGAAGGACGCCGAGGGCCGACCCGCCATCCAGGACATCATCCGCGTCGCCAAGGCTGCGCCCGCCGGCCAGACGGGCGAGATCGCCTACTGGTGGCAGAACCCCGGCGATCCGGCCCCGCGGCGGAAGATCGTCCGCGTGATCTATTTCCCCGCGTGGGATTGGATCATCGGCGCCGGCTCCTACGAGGACGAGTTCATGGCCGCGCCCAACCGCCTCGCCGCGGTCGGCCGCAGCGGAGCGCGCCAGATCCTCGTGATTCTCGGCCTCGCCATCGCTGCCGCCGTGGCCTTCTGGTTCGCCGCCGCGCAGGCACTCTCGCGGCGCCTCATCCGGATCGCCGACCAGCTCAAGGCCGGTTCCGAGCAGGTGCTCGGCGCCGCCGGCATGATCGCCGACGCCGGCCAGCAGGTCGCCGAAGGCGCCAACAGCCAGGCCGCCGCGCTCTCCGCCACCGCGCAGAACCTCCAGAGCATGACGGCCCATGGCGGTGAAGTCTCGCAACTCACCCGCGGCGCCGATTCGTTGATGAAACAGAACATCGAGAAGAGCGCCGAGTCGCTCCGCGCCATCGTGGAAATGACGATGGCCATGAATCGCATCGTCGCCGAGAGCGGCGAGATGGGGAAGATCATCAAGACCATCGACGAGATCGCGTTCCAGACGAACATCCTCGCGCTCAACGCCGCCGTCGAAGCCGCTCGCGCGGGCGAGGCCGGAGCCGGTTTCGCCGTCGTGGCCGAGGAGGTGCGCAACCTCGCCGGCCGCGCCGCCGAGGCCGCCCGCACCACCCAGGTGAAACTCGACAACAACGTCACCCTCGTCACCCAGGCCGGCAACGGGATCCGCGGTGTGAACGACAACTTCGAGGCCATCGTCGAGACCGCCACCGTCATCGGCGAGAAGGTGCAATCGATCACCCACGCGACCGACGATCTCGCCAAGCAGCTCTCCGGCGTGCAGCAGGCCACCGGGCAGCTCGAGTCCGTCGTGCAGTCCAACGCCGCCAACGCCGAGGAATCCGCCAGTGCCGCCGAGGAACTCTCCGCCCAGGCGCATGAGATCGCCGCGCTCGTGACGGAACTCTCCACGCTCGTGCACGGCAGCGCCAAGGCCCGGCGCGCCGCGGCCGAAGACGCCGATCTGCCGCCGTCCATCGCGCGGCCGGTCGAGCCGCGTGCCCACAAACCGGAGCTGCAGCCGGCGCACCGCGCGCATTGAGCGACTGGTTTCGTGGCGGAAGTCTTCCCCGTGGCGCCGCTCGCGAGAGCGGCGATGCGGAGGGAGCAAATCTGGAAATCGGGAACTCGGGGACGGCGCCGACGGCGCGGCGTGCGGGGGAATCGACAACGCGGAATCTGTCGCGCGGAGATCGACCACGGATCACGCGGACGGGCTCGGATACCCCTGTGGGTGGACGCGCTTGCCCTCAAGCGCGTCGCCGCCTCCGCCCGCGGCCGATTCCGAATCGCACGCCGGTTGGCGCTGTGCGCCGCTCAATGGAGTGCGGCGAAACGCCGCCGCCGCGGGCGCGACTCATTACCCGGCGGTCTTCTTCGCTGCGGCGGTAGGGCGGGAAAAGCAAAAGGAGCGCACCGCAGTGCGCTCCTTGGGATCGAGAAGATACGTTCGCCGCCGCGGCTCAATGTCCGGCTGGGCCGCCCTGCACGTTGTCGTGGTCGGTGTGCGGGAAGGGGGCGAACCATGCGAAGACGATCGGCGGGATCGAGAACACGAGCACCCACAGGAAGAAGTCCGGGTAGCTCTTGTCGGTGAAGAGATAGAGGTACTTGCTGAGCGGACCGGTGCACATCTTGGTCAGCGCCATCACGCCGGTAGCGAAGGCGTAGTGGGTCATCTTGAACGGTCCGGGCGCGACCTGCTGCATCATGTAGAGCATATGGCCGACGGAGCCGAACCCGAAGCCGAACTTCTCGATCATGACCACGAGCGAAACGAGCGCCATGTTCTCCGGCATGGCGTGACTGAGGAAATAGTAGGTCACGTGCGGCACGTTGAGCGCGATGGCGAGGAAGAGGAACGAGCGACGCAGCGTGAATTTCGCCGAGAAGAAGCCGCCGCCCAGCGCGCCGATCAGGAAGCCGATCGTGCCGTAGGTGTTGTAGATCGTGCCGATGGCGATGTTGTCGAAACCGAGTCCGCCCACCGCGCGCGAATCCATCAGGAAGAGCGGGCCGAAGTTTTCGATGAAGCCCTCGCCGAAGCGGTAGATGAACACCACCGCGAGCATCAGCCAGATGCTCTTTTTCTGGAAGAAGGAGAGCCAGGAATCCTTCAACGCCTTGAAGGCGCCCGGGAGCCCGCCGCCGTGCATCGACGATGGTTCGCCGTCCGGCAGATGCCGCAGATGCCAGAAGCCGAGGCCGGCCATCACCACGCCGAGTGCCGCCATCACGACCATCCACGCGTGGGCGTAGTCGTACCCGAAGCGTTGGTGCATGATACCGGTCATCATCACCAGCGGACCGGAGGCGAGGATGCTGCCGGCGTTCCAGCAGATGCCCTGGATGCCGGTGAACTTTGCCTGCAGGCGCGGCGGCAGGGTGGTGAGGTAGACGGCGTCGGCCGCGATGTCCTGCGTGCCGGAGGCGAAACCCGTGATCCAGAAAAGCGCGAGCGAGAGCCGGAAGAAGTCCGGCAGCGGCAGCACGAACGCCACCGCGGCGATGGTGATCGCCATCAGGAACTGCATCGCGAGCACCCATTTCCGCTTCGAGAGGTAGGGTTCCATGAACGGCGCCCAGAGCGGCTTGAGCACCCACGGCAGGTACATCAGGCCGGTGTAGAGCGCGATGTCCTCGTTGGTGATCCCCAGATTCTTGTACATGATCTTGGAGACCAGACCGACGGTGGCGTTGGGTACGCCCATGGCCAGATATAGTGTGGGCACCCAGAAGACGGGGCGTTTGCCGCCGACGATGGCGGAAAATATGCCCGTGTGGGTGGAGGCCTCAGTCGAGGCGGGGGCGGGTGAGGACATGGAGACGATGAAGATTTTCGGGGGCTAAATGCAGCACCGCGAACCGCGGCGACGCAACGATGGCAGACGGCGGAGGCTGGGCGGCGCCCCGGCGGCGCTCAATCTGCATTCCGCCGATGTCTTCTTCTTTCGTTAGAACAATGCAGCACCTGCGTCGCGCCCGCGCCCGAGCGGGATTCTTTCCGCTCATGCGCCGCTAACGTTTTTGACACTCCCAATCCGTGCGCGGATTCTTGCCACTCGCGTCAACCGGCCGCCTCCCGGCGCCCCGGGGCTGGCGCAACTCGGCTCCTTTTCCGTTCCCGTCTTCTCCCCGATGAACGCCTTGCCGCCCTCCCTCGCCGCGATCGGCCTCGATCCGGCTTCCCAGGATCCCGCCAACGAGCCCAAGCTCGTGCGCTACATCCAGCTCAAGCTGGCCTCGCTCGGTTTCTCCGTGCCGAGCGCCAGCGGCGACGATCCGGCGTTCCAGGAGATCGCGCAGGCGCTGCTCGCCAACCACCTCGAGAAAAACCGGCTGCTCAGCAGCTACCTTGCGCCGGCCGACCGCCGCATTCAGGACTGGCTCGAACGCTATCTCGAAAACGCCCTCCCGCCCGGCCTACCCGTGCGGCTGCCCAGCCAGAGCTTCGTGCTCGATCGCTGGGGCCTCTCGCGCCTGCTCTCGCTCCCGCCGGATCGCGACACCCACGTTTCCCCGATCCTCTCGAGCTACCGCCTCGCCAACGGCATCCTCCACAACCCCAAGGCCGACCGCCGCACCACCGCCGGCGTGTTCCACATCGCCGAGGGCGGCCTCCCCATCCCGGCCGACAAACTCGCCGTGCCGCGCGAGACCTTCGCGCGCCTCTTCGCCCTCGCGCTCCAGCCGCCGCCGGAGCTGATGCTCCTGCCGTTCACCGCCACGCAGAAAACGCCCGCGCACTGCTTCGTCTCGCTGCTCCTGCGCCCGGTCGTCGTGCCCGCGGTCGACGGCGTCTCGCCCGAGAAGACGATGGAGATCCGCTTCTTCGCGCCGGGCAGCCTCGTCGCGAACCTCGACTTCGTCGAAAGCATCTTCGGCAACGCCGGCGATCCCGCCCTCCCGCGCAACGACGCCGGCCTCGATCCCGACCATTGGACCGGCCACACCGGCTGCGTCATCCTCGCCCCGCACCTCGTCGGCGTGAAGAAGGCCGACCTCGGCCTCCCGCAGTGGGACAACGCCACCGACCGCCAACGCCGCGACGGCATGGCGTGGAAAACTCCCGACGAGCTCTACAACGGCGGCCAAGCCTTCAAAGTCTGCGCGCGCGACGAGAACGGCGTCATCGTCACCCTCATCGCCGACAACTATTTCGGCTACTGCAAGAAGGAGGTGAAGACCCAGATCAGCTACTCCGCCAACCTCTTCGGCCTCGCCGAGGAGGAGCACTCCGGCGGCACGCTCGCGTTCCCCAGCTACGACCTCGGCGAGGACTACACCTGGGACACCCACTTCCCGCACCCGCCGCGCACGATGGAGGACATGGCGACCGTGCTCGGCCACGGCGCGCGCTACTGCCCCGAGGGCCACGCGTTCGACAAGACGTACCCGCACATCGTCTACGTACCGGGCAACTCCCGCTTCGACCTCGCCACCCAGCGCGTCGTCTGGACGCACGACGGCAAGGAGCAGTCGCTCCGCCTCGCCCCCGGCGAGACCTACGTGTACCCGTGGGGCTACACCGTGCGGATGTTCAAGCCCGACAGCGGCCGCGCGTGGCGCCTCGTCGGCTCCATCGCCGATGGTCGCCTCTGCCACAAGCCCTGCACCGTCTCCGGCGGCGGCAAGAGCGAGATCTCCAAGTCCATCTCCGACGCCATCCTGTACGGCCCGGTCTTTGTCGCCGATTTCCAGAAGGACTTCGACGAGGTCGAAGCGATCCTGCGGAAGGACTACTCCACGCGCTTCAAGCCGGAGTTCATGAAGACCACGCCGAGCCGCTCCATCCTCGGCGAGCGCCGCTCCCTCGGATCAGTCATCAAACTCCTCACGCCCAACGCCGTCGAGTTCACCGACGAGTACAACGACTGGCTGCGCTCCATCCCGCAGCACATCAAGGACCTCGTCTTTACGGTGAAACGTTTCCACAAGCCCGAGTGGGGCGACAACTGGCGCAGCCGTTTCAGCGTCGACATCATCAACGGCGTGCCCGGCAACGAGCTCAAGCTCGGCCGCCGCAAGCTCCTCTCCACGTGCCTGCGCGTCGGTTACGCCGACGACGGCTCCTGGCGCGTCTTCTCCCTCCGCAAAGATTTCCATCCCGCCGCCAAGCTCCAGACCGAGGACGACATCACCGCCTCCATCGTCCACCCGACGAAGGCCCTCTCCGGCCTCCGCCCCGAGCAGCCCGAGGGCTCCGTGAAACTCGTCCGGAACTGCGAATACCGCCTCTTCCAGCGGCCCGACGACGCCGTGCACCGCGGCTATGACAAGCAGACCGAGTTGGACATGTCCGGCACGGGCAACTTCTTCTCCAACTACGAGCCGCTCATCCGCGCGCAGGCCTGGGAGCTCATCAAGGACACGATCGGCTTCGAGCAGTTCACGCCGCCCATGCAGCGCCTCATCCGCGCCGTCGCCGAGGAGGGCAAGGCCGACGCTTTCGTTTCCCCTCACCAACCGCGCCTCGTCAACGGCAAGCCCTCCGCCAACCCGCGCTACCTCCAGACGCGGCCCGATCTCCTCAAGCCCGCCGAGGTCTATCTGCGCACGACGACGATGCGCCTCGCGCGTCGCATCCCGCAGGGCCAGCCGCTCCACGTGCCCGTGCAGATCCTCCTGCCCGGCCGCCGCGCCAACGGCCCGGAGAAGGGCGTGCCTCCGCTCTGCTGCTACAGCCCGATCCACCACCTCGAGCTGCCCGAGTTCTTCGCCGACGCCATCACCAGCATGACCGGCAAGTCCCCCTCGACCACCGGCGCCGGCTCCGAGGGCGCGCTCACCAAGGGCCCCTTCAACGCCCTCTGCGCGATCACCGACCTCAACAACGCGTTCGTCGCCATGGCGCTCACCGGCGCGAATCCGTTCGTCACCACCGCCGGCACCATCGGCCCGCGCCGCCGCGTCGACCACGACATCTCGTTGCTCGTGCCCGAAGTCTTCGCCCGCATGAGCCCCGAGGAGCAGAATCCCGCCTGGCTCATCGAGAACCACTACCTCGAGCGCTGCGCCGATTTCGAGCACGACGGCCGTAAGCTCCCCGCGAGCCTGCTCGGCTGGCGCGTCACCGAGCGTTTCGTCAACGCGTTCTTCGGCCGCGTCTTCACCAGCCCTCAGATCGTGTTCACCCCCGACATGCTCCGCCCCGAGCTGCAGGACGCCGGCGTCTACGCGCAAAGCCTCGAGACGATCCTCGTCACCATGCGCCGCGTCGCGTCGCTGTACTTCGAGGACGGCTCGATCGAGGGCGCCTGCCCGCCGCTGCGCGCGCTCCTGCACATCATGCGCGATGGCCACCACGAGGGGAAGACGCTCGCCGATCCCGCGATCCGCCAGCTCTTCACCCGCGAATCCGTGATCGCCAGCGACTGGTACCACGACCGCCTCACCCGCAAGCAGCTCGCCGACGAAGCCATGGGCAAACGCCACGTCGCCTACCTGAAGGCGTTCCTCGCCCGCTCCAGCCACCGTGATGAAGCCGAGCGCCTCGGCATCGCCACCCGGCTTGAGCGCGCCAACGAGAAACTCTCGAGCCTCCGCAGCAAAGCCTACCTCGACTCCCTCCACGGCACCCTCGGCCTCGATCCCCTCTACCGCGGGTAGGCCGCGTGAAGCGCGGCCCGGTTCAGGGTTTCGGGTTTCGAGTTCCGGGTTCAGAGGTCGGGACTTCGACCTCTGTCCTCCGCTGTAGCCCAGGTCGCCGACCTGGCTGTTCAAGGTTCGGGTTCGGAGTTTCGAGTTCAGCGTTTCGAATTTCGAGTTCAGCGCCCCGCCCGTGTGGCGCCGCTCGCGTGAGCGGCGCCAGTTTGGGCATTCTGTCCTCTGTCTCAGTTCTGCATTCTTCATTCCACGTTCCGCCTTAGGTCCTCCGCTATGACCTTCACCTGCGCCCACCACGACGTGCCGGAGGACTGGTGCCAGCTCCTGAAGACCGACTGTGTCCCCGGGCGCCCCGGCTGCGTGCTTCGCGGCAAGAGCGTTTTCCTCGTCCCCGTCGAGGAGCGCATCCGCGAGAAGGCTCAAGCTCGCCGCGCCCGCACCCCGCCCGATTCCAGCGCGTCTCTGCGCCCATCCCGGAATTCCGGCTAAAGTTCTTCGCCGGGTCTCCGATCCCCATCTGATCGGACCGGAGTCCGGGCAAGACACAGGGCGCCCACGTGCACGTTCAGGATACAAATGCCAACCAGATCGGGGGGGAGGGAATGCGACGATTCCTGCTGCCTGTTGCTGGTCTGTTTCTCGCCTCGGCGTTCGCACCCGCCGCGGTCGCCCTTTTCGCCCCGCCCGGTCGACCGTTGCTGTTGTTCATCGGCGGCTGTCTGCTCGTCTCCTTCGGCGGACTCGCCCTGCTCCTGCGCGGGAGTCTGCGTCGCATGCGCCGCGTGGCGCTCAGCCTCGATGAGGACACCTCCACGGTCGACAACGCCGCGTGCCTCGCCTCCGACTCCGGTCTGGTCCACGCCGATGCCACCAGCAAGCAGGCCGCGGCCATCGAACAGGTGAGCTCGTCGTTGGAGGAAGTCACCAATCTCACCCGCCTCCACGCCGAGACCTCCAAAAAAGCCGACGACGTGGCTGGCGAGATGCGCGCCGCGGCCAGCCGTGGCGTAAATGACATCCAGGCCATCGGCGCCGCGATCGAGACGTTGGCCGGCAGCAGCGACAAGATCAGCAAGACGATGGAGTCCGTGAACGGCATCGCGCTGCAAACCAGCATTCTGGCGTTCAACGCCTCGATCGAGGCCTCCCATGCCGGCGTCGCCGGGACAGGGTTCGCCGTTGTGGCCGAAGAGGTCCGGCAGCTCGCGGAGCGCACCGCCACCGCCGCCCGCATCACCACGGAGGAGATCTCCGATGTCGTGAACTGGATCAGCCAATGCCAGATCCTCCAGGGCGAGGTCATGCGGACGCTCGAAAGCATTTCCACCAGAGCGGACAACCTCGCCGCCGTCGCCAGCGAAGGCGCCGCGGCCGCCACCGAGCAGGCCAACGGGATCGCTCAGATCAACGCTGCCGTGGCGCACATCAGCCACACGATCCAGGAGAGCGCGGCGCAGTCCCAGATGTCGTCCGCTACGGCGGCCGAGTTGCACAACTGCTGCGCTTCACTGCGCGCAGCCGCGGCGACCTTGCTGTCCGAACTCGCCGTGGAAACGCCCTCCGGCGCCGCCGCCCGCGTCGCTCCCGCGCCCGCCCGTAGCGCAGCGGTTCCGCCCACCGGGGCCGCCGCCGCGCTCACGCCCGCGGAGGTCGCTCATCGATGACCTGAGGCCGCGCGGGGCGCGCGCGACGTCGGCGGTTCGCCGATTGCTACCAGCCGGGCAACAAGCGAAGGGCACCGCGAGCAGCGCCCCTCGGTACACAATCGGCGCGCCGTCCGCCGGAGCGCGACGGGAGCCGGTTCGAGTCCTCGCGGCTCAGCCGTAACGTTTCTCTCGAATGCCGAGCGTCCAAGCACGAGCGCCCAACCGGCGGGGTGTTGGAATCGGCTGGTCGTGAGCAAGCATCGGAGTTGCTGCTCTCGTCGCTCGACCGCTCGACTCACGACGGCGCGATGCTGGTTCAGCCGTAACGATTCAACTGAACCGCGAATGAACGCGAATACACGCGAACTATACTACAGACCGTTAGGGCCGAAACCCGCGGTGCTCTTGCCCTCACTCGTGTCCAATCCGATCCATCCTCCGGGATGCGCGTTCATTGGCGTCCATTAGCGGCTTCTCCTGCATCATCACCGCTCAGTGCTGCCCCGCGGCGGCCAGCGACTGCTTGAGTTTGATGTCGATCGTCAGGATGTGGTTCTGGATCCACTCCGCCGCCGCCTTGTGCAGGCCCTTCAACAGCTCGGGCTTGGGTCCCTCGGCGACGTACTTCTCCTTGAACTTGCCGAAGAAGGCCAGGAAGTCGGCATGGGCCTTCTTGTTGATCTCGTGGGCGGGGCACTTCGCTTTCTCCATGCACTGCTCCTCGAACTTGAAATGTGTCACCACGTACGATCCGAGAAAGTTGATCAGCTCGTCGCAGGTCGCCTTCGGCGGCAGGGGGCCGTTCAACAGGTTTTCGAGATGGTTGATCTTCTCGATGAGCATCCGGTGTTGGGTATCCACCAGCGCCGAGCCGGTGGCGAATCTGTCGTTCCAAGTGAGCATGAGTAGGAGGGGCTTTCTGGGAAGGATTGGACCTTGCCCGCACCGACGGCACGGGCGCACGCCACCCTATCGGCTCCGCGGCCGCCGCGCTTTAGGGCGCGTCCGCAGAATCGCCCCCGCCGCTGGCACGTGTGTCTGCGGCGTGCCGACTCCGTCCTGGCTAGGCATCCAGGCGGAGAATGAACTCCTCCGTCTCCGCCCGTCGGCCGTGGGCGAAACCCTTGTCCGTTCCCACGACCCGGAAACCACATTTCTGCAGCACGCGCAGCGAGCCGATGTTGTCCGCCGCCGCCCGACCGAAAAGCGGTCGCACCGTCACCAGTCGGAGCAGGTTCGCCAGCGCGAGCGTCGCGATGCCCCGGCCCCAGAACCCCCGTCCCAGCCAATAGGTGACCTCCATCCTCCCCTCGGCCGGAAAACACGCGATGTGCCCGGCCACTTCGCCCTCCGCCAGGATCGTCCGTTGTGTGATCCGTGGCGCGCCCAGGATCTTCGCCCAATGCGTGTCGAACGCCGCCCGGTCCGTCGGGTCGGGGCCGACAAACGCCGCCATCCAGTTCGCATCCGGGTCGAGCTGCTGCACATAGAAAACTTCGAGATCGGAAGGCACCACTTCCCGCAGCGTCACGTTTTCGGATGTCATCAGGATTCGGGTTCGGCAGCTCGGCACAACTGGCACCGCGATCCGCTGTGGCGATGGGGCCAACTACTCTTGACGGGTTCGCTCCTTCGCCCGCGATCTGCACCAAAAGCACCATCTGAGGTCAACCAGCTGAAAGACACCAAACACGACCACTCCGAACACCGTGGCTTCCACGTCGAACGGCTCACCTGGCCTCAGGTTCCAGATCAGAAACGCGACGAATAGGCCGAGCGCGAGCGCATTGCCGACGAGCGTACTTGGGATCCTCGAGAACTTCCCGAGCCGGTAGGCCACCCATCCGAGCAACCAGCTTGCACCCCTCATGAGCAAGAGAGTGAGCAATAGCAATAAAGTGACTTTCAGGATGTGCATGGCCGCCTATGCCTATTGGGTCCGCAATGAAGGAGGGGCTATGTTCGCTCTTCCGTCTCGCC
>DATGXO010000026.1:0-17764 GCA_035298965.1 Opitutaceae bacterium
CCTCAGCCGCCAATGGTAGTTGGACGTTAGGTTCCGCGAGAGTAGGTTATTGCCAGGATTTATGGCCCGGTCTCCTTTGCTGGAGACCGGGCCTTCTCTTTTCAGGCCCCTGCGCGCCTAGTCCCAACAGCCGCCAGCAGCCCGCCGCTATCCCGCTTCGGTCCTCCGTCCACCTAATGATTCGCGTCCATCCACACTACCCGACCCAACGCCCCGCCGGTAGAAGGCACCGGGACCGACGCATACGTACTACCGTCCATGTGCTCGAATTCAGTCGGGTGATTTCTCCGGCAGACGCGTCCTCTCCCGGAATCTTGTCCTCGGGAAGATATCGAACGAGGAAGCTCGAGTGCTTCCTCCGAGCTACTCTTCCAATTTCGGCGCTGGCCACGCGTACCCGCCGCGTAGCAGACGATGCGGATTCAGCGATTTCAGCTGGGTACCACGGCGTTCAACCGATTCCGCAGTGTCTCGGGTTGAAACGGTTTCTGGAGAAACCCGGCGAGCCCGGCGGCGCCGAATTTGGCGACGGCGTCCTGCTCACTATATCCGCTCATCAGCACGACCGGCAGCTCGGGGCGCATCCGATGGATCTCACGGAAGGTCTCCGCCCCGTCGAGCTCCGGCATCGTGAGATCGAGTAGGACGGCACGGAAATCATCCCGCCCGGAGTGGAACAACTGGACTGCCTCCTGGCCATTGGCCGCCACGACGGCTTCGTAGCCGAACGATCGTAACATTCTCGCCAACACGCTTCGCACCGTGTCCTCGTCGTCCACCACCAGAATCCGGCGTACCGGCGGCGCTGCGGGGACGGGCTCGGTCGGAAGCATGGCCGCCTGTTCCGCCGCGGGGAACAGCACGAGGAATGATGCACCTTTGCCGGGCTCGCTCTCGACTTTGATCGCGCCGTTGTGACCTCGGACGATGCCGAGCACTGCGGAAAGCCCGAGGCCTCGTCCGGTGAACTTAGTCGTGTAGAACGGTTCGAAAATCCGTTGCAGGACATCGGCACTCATCCCGCCACCGTTATCGCTGACCTCGACAAACACATACGTGCCCTCCGGCAGATCGGGCGCGAGGTGGGTCTGATGGAGGTACTCGCGCGTGGCGCGCATGGCGCCGGTGGTGATCCGGATCAGGCCGTCTTTGTCGCCGATCGATTCGGCGGCATTGGAGACGAGGTTGATGACCACCTGCCGCAGCTGGTTCACATCGGCTTGGATGAGCGGGAGGTGTTTGTTCAGGAAGAAACGCAGTTTGGCCTTCTTTGTCGTCGAGAGCTCGAGCAGTGGCGCGGCTTCGGTGATCAACTCCGAGAGGTCGAGCAGTTGGACCACGAAGCGGCCCTTGCCCGAGTACGCGAGCATTTGGCGGCAGAGTTCTGCCGCGCGTAGCGAGGCCTTCTCGATCTCCTCGACACAGTTGAACGGCGGTGTGCCGGTCGCGAGATCGAGTTTGGCCAACGAAGCGTTGCCGAGGATGCCGGTGAGCAGGTTGTTGAAGTCGTGCGCGATGCCGCCGGCCAGGACACCGAGGCTTTCGAGCTTCTGTGTCTCGCGCACTCGCGCCTCGGTCATGAAACGTTCCGCTTCCGCAGCCTTGCGCGCGGAGATATCGCGCGCGACGACCAGCACGCCTCGCGGCGAACCGTCCTCGGCTGCGAGCGCTGTCGCGTTGCAAAGCAGCGGGATCGGTTGCGCGTCGGCAGCGAGAAGGCCGATCTCTGCGTCGCGAACGGTGCCGCGAGCGAGCGCGTCGGTCCACAGCTGCCGCGCTCGACCGGCATCGGCAAACCGGTGCGCGAAATCGACACCGATCAGTCCCGAGCGCTCGGAGCGGGTCAACGCTTGTGCGGCCGGATTCACGTCGATGATCGTGCCCGCGGCATCGAGCACGAATACAGGATCCGGGCTCAGGTCGAGGAGCTGGCGGTTGTACCGGCTGAGCTCGTGGAGCTCCTCTTCCGCGTGTTTACGCTCGGTGATCTCCTGCACAACGCCGGCGATCGCCGGCGCCAGTCCGCTCGCGCGGGCGGTGGTGCCGCGGCCGTGAAACCAACGGATCGAGCCGTTGCGATCGAGGAGACGAAACTCGAGATCGATCTGAGGAGTGCGCCCCTCGCTCACCGCGAGCCATTGCGCCTGCAGCCGATTGAGATCGTCGGGATGCACCAAGCGAAGCCATTCCCCGGGAGCGCGGTTCGCGCCGGCGGCAAAGCCGAGGAGATGTTCCAGCACGCCGTCGTTGTAGAGCGCCCGCGTTTCAGGCTCGTAACGCCAAACCGAGGTCCGGCCCGCTGCGAGCGCGTGGCGGAGTTCGGCGGGAGCGGCGACGACATCTTTGGGTGCGGCGCCGGAGAGGCTGTTGGGCTTTTCCATTGCGGACGGGGTTCGCGCCGCATCAGCCGGCGCGCAAGTGGGGAGAGAAATTCTGCCGGCGGATTATCCGGTGGGACATCGGGTTGGCAACCACGATGGCCGCGCGACGGCCACGATTGCTCGGGAGCGAAGCAATGGCGGCGTCGCACGCCACCTTTCGCCGAGCTATTCGGCCGCCCAGCGGCCGAAGATCCCGCAGGGCAGCACCGTCGCGTCGCGTTCGGCTGGGAGGCCGATCTCGCCGACTGAGATGCTCCCGCCGGCGCTCGCTGGTAGCAACGCGGCAAGCAGATTGCCCGCGACCACCGGCGATAGGCGCGCGGTGTAGCTGTTGATGAGGAAAAACAGCGGCCGGTCGGAGAGGATCTTGCCGCAATCCTCGAGCAGGCCCCAGAGGTCGTCCTCGAGTTTCCACATCTCGCCGGAGCCGCCCCGACCATAGGTGGGCGGGTCCATGATGATCGCGTCGTAGTGGCGGCCGCGCCGCTGCTCGCGCTGCACAAACTTCCGGCAGTCGTCGACGATGTACCGGATCGGCGCCTCGGCGAGACCGCTCAGCGTGGCGTTGTCGCGACACCACTCCACCATGCCTTTCGCGGCGTCGACATGGCACACGCTCGCACCGGCTCGGGCGGCGGCGACGGTCGCCGCGCCGGTGTAACCGAAGAGATTAAGCACTGAGATCTCGCGGCCGGCAGCGCGCGCCCGGCGGATCAACGCGCTGCTCCACTCCCAGTTCACCGATTGCTCGGGAAACAACCCCGTGTGCTTGAAGCCGGTGGGGCGAATCCGAAGCGTGAGGTCGAGCGGGCGATAACGGATTGTCCACGACTCCGGCAGTTGGCGCCGGAATTCCCAGCGGCCGCCGCCGGTCTCGCTGCGGTGATAGTATCCGTCCCACCCCGCCCACGGCGCGCGGCTGCGACGCGGCCAGACCACCTGCGGATCAGGGCGCACGAACACGTACTCGCCCCAACGCTCCTGCTTCATGCCCTCGCCGCATTCGAGGAGGCGGTAATCTTCCCAGCGATCGGCGAGTTGGATGGACGCGTAGTCGAGCGGCATGGCGCGGAAGCGGAGCGGGGAAACGTCGCGCCGGAAAGCGAAAACAACCCACGGCCGCTGTTCGGCCGTTCGTGCGCGGGACGAGTGGGCGAAACTCGCCGTAGTCGCGAGTCTGGCGGCTTCGGTGTGAAATGTACTGCCTCCGGCGACCTCAATAGCCGCGCTGAGCTGGATTGCGTTTGTGATTTTCCGGCGAGTGCTTGAATTCCCCGTCCCATGCCGTCGCCAGCCGCTGCCCACGCTGCGAACGCGGGTTCGCCTCCGTCCGAATGGCCCTGGAGCGTGCGCGTCGCTCTCGTGGGGCTCGCGTATTTCCTGCTCGCTCGCCTCGGGTTGGCCTTCGCGACGATCACGGCGAGCATCTCGCCGGTGTGGCCGCCCTCAGGCTTGGCGCTTGCTGCGCTGGTGATCGGCGGCGTGCGGCTCTGGCCGGGCGTGGCGTGTGGCGCCTTGGCCGCCGCGGTCTCGGCGGGGGCGACGCCGCCCGCTGCGGTCCTGATGGCGATGGGCAACACCCTCGAGGCGGTCGTGACGGTGGTGCTGCTGCGGCGGTTGTTCGATCTCCGCGGCAACATCGAACAGCCGTGGCAAGTTGTTGGCTACATCCTGCTCCATGGTGGCGTGGGCGCGCCGATCTCGGCGGTGTTCGGCACGACGGCGGCGATGCTCTCGGGCACGATCCACTGGCCGCAGGCGCCGCTGGCGGCGCTCACCTGGGCGGGCGGCAATTTCACGGGCGGCCTGGTGATCGGACCGCTGCTGATCGCGGCGCGCCAGATGGTGGCGCGGTCCCGTTCGTTCGGCGCCTTGAGCGAATTGCTGGGCCTGCTCGCCGCGCTCGCGCTCGTCGGCGGCACGGTGTTTGTCTGGGGCCGTCATTGGGGCATCACGCATCCGGCGCTGCTGGTGCTGCCGTTTCCCCTGCTCGTGTGGATCGCGTGGCGCTTCTCGATCGGCGGCGCGGGCATGGCGGTGCTGCTGCTCGGCACACTGGCGGTGTGGGGCACGGCGACCAACGCCGGCCCGTTTGCCGGCGGTTCCGCGCGGGCTGCGTTCGCGTATCTGCTGATCTACATCGTGGTGATTGCGCTCACTTCGTTGGTGCTCGCGTCGTTCAACACGCAGCGCGAGCGGCTCGTCGCGCGGTTGCGCCAGCGGGAATGGCAGCTCTCCGAGGCGCAGCGGCTCGCCAACCTCGGCGTGTGGATCTGGGATCTTTCGCGGGACGGATTCCAGCTCTCCGTCGGCGGATTGCGCATCCTCGGGCTGCGGCAGGAGTCGTTTGCGCCGCGGTTGGAATCATTCCTGGGCTGCGTGTGCGCCGAGGACCGGCCTGTGTTGGAGGAGCTGTTGCGGCGCGTGCGGCTGGGCGAGGAGGGCCACGCGTGCGAGCTCCGGGTGCAGCGCGCGGACGGGCAACTGCGGCACGTGACGACGACGTGCACGATCTTGCGCGACGCCCGCGGCGCGCCCCAAGTCCTGCTCGGGACGTTGTTCGACTTCACCGAGAGGAAACGCAGCGAGGACGAGCGCACGGCCTGGCATCGCAAGATGCTCGAGGCGCAGAAGCTCGAGAGCCTCGGTATGTTGGCGGGCGGCATCGCCCACGATTTCAACAACCTGCTCACCGGCGTGCTCGGCAACGCGAGTCTGCTCCGGCTCCAGCTGCCGGAGGGCTCGCCGATGAGCGAGGGTTTGCGGCGCATCGAGGTCTCGGCGGAACGCGCGGCGGATCTGTGCCGACAGATGCTCGCGTATTCGGGCAAGGGTCGATTCCTCGTGCGGGCGGTAGAGCTCAACGAGATGGCGCGTGGCACACTCGCGTTGGCGCGCAACTCGGTCCCGAAGAAGGCGGAGCTTGTGTTCCAGCCGGGCGAGGCGCTGCCGCGCGTGCGGGGCGACACGCTGCAGTTGCGCCAAGTCCTGCTCAATCTCCTGCTCAATGCCGCCGAGGCCTTGCCGGAGGCCGGCGGGCAGGTCGTCGTGCGGACGGGTTTGATGACGGTGGCGCGCGACTGGCTGGCCGGCGCCTATCTCACCCCGGAGCTGGCGCCCGGGGAGTATGCATATGTCGAGGTGGTCGATACGGGCTGTGGCATCCAGTCGACGCTGCTGGAGAAGATTTTCGAGCCGTTCTTCTCCACCAAATTCACGGGACGCGGCCTCGGGCTCGCCGCGGTGGCTGGAATCGTGCGGGCGCACCAAGGGGCGGTGCGCGTGACGAGCGAGCCGGGGCGGGGGGCGACGTTTCGCGTCGTGTTGCCGCCGCTTGTGGAGGAGGCGAAACCGACCGCGGTCGCGGCGCCGGTGCTGGCGCCCGCGATGGCGCCGGTCGCATTGCCCGCAAGTGACGCCGCGCCATCGGCGAGCACGGCTCGGCCGAGCGGCAGCGCCGCCTGGCTTGTGGTGGACGACGAGGCGGCGGTCCGGCAGGTCGCCGTGGACGTGCTCGGCAACGCCGGATTGACCGTGATCGCCGCGAGCGACGGTGTGCAGGCGCTGGAGTTGTTCGGCGCGGACGGGCAGGGGACGCACGCGGTGTTGCTCGACCTGTCGATGCCGCGGCTGGGCGGACTGGAGACGTTCAAACGGCTGCGCGAGCGTCGCGCCGACATCCCGGTCGTGCTGATGAGCGGTTTCGAGGCGGAGGAGGCGCTGGAGCGTTTCGCGGGCCTCGGGATCACCGGCTTTCTGCAGAAACCGTTCACGATTCAGGCGCTGCGCGCGGTCGTGACCGACGTGTCCGCGCGATTCGCGCAGGCGCGGTGATGCGGCGTGGGCTTGGCGCAGGCGCGGTGAAAGGCTCGTTTAGCGCGCGGTGCGACGGCGCGGCGTACGGCGGGTGCTTGCCACGGGCGAGCGACGGTCGTTGGGTGGCGCGGTTGCTCCTCATGAAGAACCTGCTCTCGGGTGTCGCGCTCGTCTTGCTCGCCGCAGTGGTGGTCCTGCTCTGGCGGTTGGAAAACCACGCCGCTTCGCTCGCGGAGTTTGCGCGGGTGCAGCTCGCCGACCGCGCGGAGAGCCACCGGGTCGCGCGTGAGCAGGCGTTGCTCGAGCAGCGTGCGGCGGAGGCGTCACGCGCCGAGGCGACGCGGTTGGCGGAGGCGAAGGCGGCCGCCGAATCGGTCGCGGCGCAACGTGTCCGCGACGAGGCCGCTCGCGACGCCGCGCGGGCGGCGCGCTTGGCCGAGCCGGTGAAGCCCGGCGAAATCGTGCCCGAGATCGTGCTCGATAACCACGAGGCGGTGCGCAACGCGGTCGTCGTCGCGGTGCAGGCGAGCAGCGTGAGCTTCAAGGCCGGTTCGCGGCTCTACAACCTGCCGACCGAGCAACTCCCGGAGGAGCTGCGGCTGCGGGTGCGGCGGATGTTTCCCGCGCCGGAAGAGTCGCCTCGCGCGCCTTGAGCGCACGCGGGTGGGCGGGAGCGTTCCCGCGCACAGGCTTTCGGGGAAATTCCCTTGACCCCTCCCGGCCTCGGCCCGTCATGGCTCGGGCTTAAGCGCCGTGATGTTCACCGACCACGACCTCCCGCACAACGCGCCGTCCTCCTCCGAGGTGGCGCCGGCCGGCCGCAGCGCTGTGGCGGCCACGGCGGACACCCGGTGAGGTCCGCCACCCTCCGCACAGGAGTCCCGACGACATGAGCGACGCCCTGAAACACGAGTGCGGCATCACGCTGATCCGCCTGCTCAAACCGCTTTCCTATTACCAGGAAAAGTACGGCACGCCGCTGTGGGGCTTCTTCAAGCTGTTTCTCATGATGGAAAAACAGCACAACCGCGGCCAGGACGGCGCGGGTGTGGCGGCGCTCAAGCTCGATGTGCCCAACGGCCTGCCGTTCATGTTCCGCGAGCGGAACATCAAGGCCAACCCGCTCGACAAGATCTTCAAGGAACTGCTCGGCCAATTTCAGGGCAAGGTCGACGCCGGCACGATCCATCCGGAGTTCGCCGAGACGGTGAAGCAGCACTTCGATTTCGGCGCCGAGGCCTATCTGGGCCACCTGCGCTACGGCACCTCCGGCGGCTACAGCATCAGCGCCTGCCATCCGTTTTTCCGGAAGAGCCCGTGGACGACCCGCAACCTGATGCTCGCGGGCAATTTCAACATGACCAACACCGCCGAGCTGAACGACCAGCTCGTCGGCATGGGCGCGCATCCGATCTTCGCGACCGACACCCAAGCTCTCCTCGAGCTCCTGGGTTTCTACCTCGATGAGGAACATGAGGACCTCTACCGCGAGCTGCGCGCCAAGAAGCTGCCCGGCAGAGCCATCTCCGACCAGATCAGCGAGCGTCTCGATGTGGCGAAAATCCTTCGTCGCGCCGCGGTCAAATGGGACGGCGGCTACACGCTCGCCGGCATGATCGGCAACGGCGACACCTTCGTCCTGCGCGATCCCGCCGGCATCCGCCCGGCCTTCTGGTTCCAAGACGACGAAGTCGTGGCGGTCGCCAGCGAGCGCGTGGCGCTCATGACGGTGTTCGACAAAGAGCACGCCGACATCCGCGAGATCACGCCGGGTCATGCGGTCGTGGTGAAGAAGAACGGCCGTGTCTCCGAGGAGCAGGTGCGCGAACCGCTCGCGCGCCGCTCGTGCTCGTTCGAGCGGATCTACTTCTCGCGCGGCAACGACCCCGAAATCTACAAGGAGCGCAAGGCCCTCGGCGCCGCGCTCGCCGATCAGGTCGTCCGCGCGATCGACAACGATTTCGGCCGCGCCGTGCTCGGCTTCATCCCGAACACCGCCGAGGTCGCCTACTACGGCCTGCTCGAGGCGCTCCGCCTCCGCCGCCGCGACGAGGTGAAGGCCACCATCCTCGACGCCGCCCGCCGTGGCGCGCTCGACGAGGCGCTCATCGACGATCTCATCCTCCGCAACTGGCCCCGCGCCGAGAAGATCGCGGTGAAGGACGTGAAGATCCGCACGTTCATCGGCCAGGAGAAGTGGCGCAACCAGCTCGCGAGCCACGTGTACGACGTGAGCTACGGCACGGTGAAAGCCGGCGACGTGCTCGTGTGCGTCGACGACTCGATCGTGCGTGGCACCACGCTGCGCCGCTCGATCCTGCGCATGCTCAGCCGGCTCAACCCGCGGAAGATCGTCATCGTCTCGACCGCGCCGCAGATCCGGTATCCGGATTGCTACGGCATCGACATGAGCGAGCTCGGCAAGTTCATCGCGTTCGAGGCCGCCATCGCGCTCCTCAAGGAGCGCGGCCAGGCCGGTCTGATCGATGATGTCTATCGCGCCTGCGTCGCCGAGGTGGCGAAGCCCGCCGCCGAGCAGGTGAACCAGGTGCGCCGCATCTACGAGCCGTTCACCGCCGAGGAGATTTCCGCCCGCATCGCGGAGTGCGTCCGCCCGCGCAACATGCCGTGGAAGGGCGAAGTGGAGATCATCTACCAGACTGTCGAGAACCTGCACGCGGCCCTGCCGGACCACACCGGCGACTGGTTCTTCACCGGCCATTATCCCACGCCCGGCGGCACGCGCGTCTCGAACCAGGCCTTCATCAACTACTACGAGAAATCCGAAGGCCGGAGCTACTAGAAGGAAGGCCGATCGAAGAATGCGGAACGCAGAACGTTTCGCTTCATCTGCCCCCCTGCCTCCTCCACTTCTGCATTCTTCACTCTGCGTTCTGACTTTTCCGCAATGTCCCTCTCCTACGAATCCTCCGGCGTCCGGTACGATCAGCTCGATGCGTTCAAGCGCGCCTGCCAGAAGGCCGCCCGCACCACCGCCGGAGTGCTCGCCGACCATGGTTATCGCGAGCCCGCTTCCACCCGCGGCGAGAGCGCCTACCTGATCGAGGCCGACGACCATTACCTCGCCCACGTCGAGGAAGGACTCGGCACCAAGAACCTCGTCGCCGACGCGATGTACGCGCAGAGCGGCAAGTGTTTCTACCGCGAAGTCGCCATCGACACCGTCGCGACGATCGTGAACGACCTCGTCACCTGTGGTGCGCTGCCGATCTCGGTGGCGATGCACGCCGCCGTGGGCGATTCGAACTGGTTTTCCGACGAGAAACGCATGACCGGCCTCGTCGAGGGCTTCGCCGAAGGCTGCCGCCAGGCCGGCGCCGTCTGGGGCGGCGGCGAGACGCCCACGCTGCGCGGCATCGTCGAGCCGCAGACGATCGTCCTCGCCGGCTCTGCGATCGGGAAGATCCAGCCCAAGGCGCTGCGCATCGTCGGTGACGTGAAGGACGGCGACAGCATCGTTTTCCTCGCCTCGTCCGGCGTGCAGACCAACGGGCTCACTCTCTGTCGCAAGATCGCGGAGTCGCTCCCGCAGGCGTACCTCACCCCGATCGGCGACGGCCGCACCTTCGGCGAGGCGCTGCTCGCCCCGAGCGTGATCTACGTGGCGTTCGTGCGCGAGTGCCAGCGCCGCGGCCTGAAGCTCAACTACGTGGCGCACGTCACCGGCCACGGCTGGCGCAAGCTCATGCGCCTCGACGAGCCGTTCGTCTACGAGATCACGAATCTCCGGCCCGAGCCCGCGCTCTTCCGTTTCCTGCGCGAGGCCGGCCCGATCGAGCTGCGCGAGGCCTATGCGACTTTCAACCAAGGCATCGGCTTCGCGGCCTACGTCGCGCCCGAGCTCGCCGAGGCGACCGTCGCCGCGGCCACTGCCGCCGGCTACGACGCTTGGATCGCCGGTCGCGTGCGCAAGCAGGGCGACCGCAAAGCGGTGGTTGTGCCCGGCCTCGACCTCACGTTCGAGGGCGACACGCTCCAGCTGCGCTGAACCCCTTCGGGGCCGGCAAGCCTCGCGCCCGTTCGCTGGCGCGCCCGGCCCGCAAAAAAATGCGCCCGGCCCGTAACCCGTGGCCCGCTTGCCCGTTCTCAGCGTGGTGGTAGCGTGCACCCGGTTCCTCGGTGGAACCAAGCCGCTCCCAAGCTCGTCTATCCTCCCGCTATGAACTCCCACGCTTTCTCCGCAGTCGCCGCCCGTCGCCCCCTCGCGCGCCCGGTCCGGATCGCCTGCCTCGGTGTGTTGCTGTGTGGCTCGTTGAACGTGTTCGCGGCGGAAACCGCCGCGCAGATCCCCGATGCCGCCCAGATCTCCCCGGCGCCGCTGCTCGACAAGCCGCTGCCGCCCTCCACCGCCGACACCGTCGGCGATCAACCCTCCGCCGAACACGTCTACATCTCCGGCCACTGGCGTTGGCAGGACGGCGCCTACGTCTGGGACGCCGGGCACTGGGAAATGCCGCCCACGGGCAACGCCACTTGGGTCGCGCCCCGCTGGGAGAAGCAGGGCAACGGCTACGTGCTCGTCGAAGGCTTCTGGCAGGAGGCTTCGACCGAAGTAACCGGCGCTGACGACTCCAGCGTCGATGTCGTCGAACAAGCCCCCCCGCCGCCCGAGCGTGAGATCATCATCGAGCGCCCCTCGCCCGCGCACGTGTGGCTAGGCGGCTATTGGACGTGGCGCGCCGGTCGCCATGTCTGGGTCAGCGGCCGCTGGGATATGCCGCCGCGTCCGGATGTGGTCTGGGTGTCGCCGCACTGGGTGCGCCGCGGCCACGGGTATGTTTTTGTCGACGGTTGTTGGCGTGACCGCGGGTACCTCCGTCCGCGCACGTCGGTCGTCGTCGAGAGCGACGGCTGGAGCAGCGATGGCGTGATTACCATCGCGCCCCCGCCGATGCGGATCGAGAGGCACCGCCCACCGCGCCCCGGTTTCGAATTCGTCTGGATCGACGGCTATTGGGGCTGGCACGGCAGCCGGCACGTGTGGATCGGTGGCCATTGGGACCGCCCGCCGCACGGCCATCACCACTGGCGGCATCCTCGCTGGGAACGTCGTCACGGCGGCTACGTTTTCATCCAGGGTCGCTGGGACTGAGACGCTCGTCGACGCGCAGTTTTCCGGGCCGCACGGTTCGCTCCGTGCGGCCTTTTCGTCGGCGCGGTCCGGCTCTTGCCCGCGTGCGGCGCGTCCGTCACAACACCGCCATGCCCAACGGCGCCCCTCCCGCCATCCTCGTCGTCGACGACGAACGTGCGATCGCCGACACTGTCGTGTACGCGCTGCGCACCGAGGGCTTCGCGCCGCACTGGTGTGCGACCGCCGGCGGCGCGCGGGAGTCGTTGAGCGCCGCGCTTCCCGCCTTGGTGGTGCTCGATGTCGGTCTGCCCGATGCGAACGGCTTCGATTTCTGCCGCGAGCTGCGAGCACGCTGGCCCGAGCTCCCGGTGATCTTCCTCACGGCGCGCAGCGAAGTGATCGACCGCGTCGTTGGCCTGGAGATCGGCGGCGACGACTACCTCTCGAAACCCTTCTCGCCGCGCGAGCTCACCGCGCGCGTGAAGGCCGTGCTGCGCCGACGCGCCCCGACCGTTCCTGCGTCACAGATTTCCGGAGTCGCAGTGGGCTTTGGCCCGCTTCTGGAAAGTGTAACACATTGCGTTACACCGGCGGAGGCGCCGCCGCCAGCGGCGCCGGCGATGCAAAACGCATTCCGCGGCCCGGCGCGCGCGCTGTGGTTCATCGACGAGGAACGTTGCCGTATCGCGTACCGCGGTGTGGCGCTCGAGCTCACAGCGACGGAGTTTCGCCTCCTGCGCACGCTCGTTGCGCATCCCGGTCGAGTCTACTCGCGCGAACAGCTCATGCACGCCGCGTGGCCCGACCCAGGCTCGGCGACCGATCGCACGGTCGATGCGCACGTGAAGACGCTCCGCGCGAAACTGCGCGCCGCCGCTCCGGCCTGCGATCCGATCCAGACGCATCGCGGCCTCGGATACTCGCTGCGGGAGGAAACGTGAGCCTGCGGCTGCGTCTCGCGCTGTTTCTCGTCGCCGTGTTCTGCCTCGGCGAGTGGCTCATCGTCCGCACCGCGCTCGAGCAGGTGAAGCCGCGCTATCTCGAAAGTATGGAGGAGTCGCTCGTCGACGCCTCGCGGCTGCTCGCTGCGCTGCTCGAGACTCAGCTGCGCGACCACGCGCCCGATCCGGAGCCGCTCCGCACTGCCTTCGCCGCGATGCGCAGTCGCGCGTTCGAGGCGCAGGTCTACTCGCTGCGGAAGACGCAGATCGATCTCCGCGTGTATGTCACCGATTCCACCGGACGCGTCCTCTTCGACTCCGACGGCACCGACGAAGGCACCGATTTTTCGCGCTGGCTCGACGTGAGCCGCACGCTTCGCGGCGAGTACGGCGCACGTGCCACGCAGACGGTGACCGGCGACAACGAATCGCTCGTGCTCCACATCGCCGCGCCCATCCGCGACGGCGAGCGCATCGTGGGCGTGCTCTCGCTCGGCAAACCGACGCGCTCGATCAACGCCCTTGTCGTCACTGCGCGGCGACGCCTCGTCCTCGGCGCGGTGCTCGGCGGGCTCGGGCTGCTCGTGGCATTGCTCGTCGCCGCGAACTGGGTGATCGCTCCGCTCGAGCGGTTGACGGGCTACGCGCGCGACGTGCGCGACGGGAAGCCCGCGCCGTTGCCCGCGCTGCCCGGGCGCACGTTGCGCGAGCTCGGCGAGGCGTTTGCGGAAATGCGCGAATCGCTCGAGGGGAAGAAGCACGTCGAGCGCACCACGCAGGCGCTGGCGCACGGCATCAAGGCGCCGCTGGCGGCGGTGCGCGGCGCGGCCGAATTGCTCGGCGAGGAGATGCCTCCGGAGGAGCGGCGCCGTTTCCTCGAGAACCTGCGCGCCGAATCCGGGCGCATCGAACAGATCGTCGAGCGGCTGCTCCAGCTCTCCGCGCTCGAGGCGCGCACAACGCTGCGCGCGCCGGAGCGGATCGAGGCGGCGGCGTTGTTGGCGGAGGTGGCCGACGGCTTTCGCAGCGCCGGACGCGCGGCCGGCGTGGAGCTGATCGTGGCGGCCGATGCCGGCGGGTTCGTACGTGGCGAGCGAGCGTTGCTTCGCGAGGCGATCGCGAATCTCGTGCAGAACGCCGTCGAGTTTTCGCCACGCGGCGGCCAGGTGACACTCGCCGCGCGCGCTGGCGGGGGAGCGGTGGAATTCTCCATCGAAGACGAAGGCTCCGGCGTGCCCGACTATGCGCTCGGCCGGATCTTCGAACGTTTCTATTCGCTCGAGCGGCCGGCAACCGGACGCAAGAGCACCGGGCTCGGCCTCGCGCTGGTGCGGGAGATCGCGCATCTGCACCGCGGCGAGGCGGAGCTCGTGAATCGCGCCGGCGCAACCGGAGCTCGCGCGACGCTGCGGTTGCCGGCGGCCTGACGCTGCGAACCTCTCCCGTGCGAGCTGGTGGTGAGTGTTTTCGCCGTCATTTCATGCGGGCTTCATCAGGGCTTCATGCGCGCGGTGGAGACTGGCGGCATGGAAACACCACCTGTTATTCCGCCTCCGCTCCCCGCCGCCGTGAGCATGCGCGGGTTCGCCACCGGCCTGAAGCTCGCCGCGATCGGGTTTCTGATCGCGTTGCTCTGGATCGCGCTGCTGTTGATCGACGGCGTGCGGCGCGAGCGGCTTGGTTTCCGCGAGGAAGCGCGCGCCGAGATCGCGCAGACGTGGGGCGGCGAACAGACCCTCGCCGGTCCGGTGCTCGCGGTGCCGTTCACGTACGCTGCGAAGACGGTGCGCGAGGTGAACGACTCGCGCGGCGTGCCGGTGCGTACCGAGGAAGTGCGCACCGTGCGCGCCACCGCATACTTCCTGCCGGCGGAGCTGGAGGTGGCCGGCGCGCTCGATCCGTCGCTGCGCCAGCGCGGCATCTTCACGATCCCGGTGTACGAGACGCGGCTCGCGGTGCGCGGCCGATTCAGTCCAAACGCGGCGTCGCTCGGCATCGACGGTGCGACGTTCGAGTGGGCCAAGGCGCGGCTGTTTCTCGGCCTCTCGTACCCGCGCGGCTTGCGCGCGGCGCCGGTGCTCACGTGGGGCGAACAGCAGGTCGTGCTCGAGCCGGGCGCGCCGCGGGAGGGTTGGGGCGAGACGCTCGAGGCGGCGGTGAAACTCGAACCGGCGGGCGCGGCCGCGGGCGTGGCCTTCTCGGCGGAGATGACGGTGCAGGGCAGCGCGCGCCTCGCGATCGCGCCCGTGGGCGCGCAGAACCGCGTGGCGCTCAAGTCGAGCTGGGCGGACCCGAGCTTCGGCGGTGCGGCGTTGCCGACGCGGCGCACCGTCGGCGCGGAGGGTTTCGAGGCCACGTGGGAGCAGTCGTATTTCGGCCGCGGCTATCCGCAGCAGTGGGCCGAGGGCGCGGGGCAGGGCGGGGTGACGGCGCAGCAGATCAACAACTCGGCGATCGATGTGACGCTGCTTCAGCCGGTCGACGCGTACCGGCTCGTCGAGCGTGCGATCAAGTACGGCGTGCTGTTTCTCCTGCTGGTGTTCGCGAACTTCTTCCTGTTCGAAGTCACCGCGCGGCTGCGGATTCATCCGTTGCAGTACCTGATGGTCGGCGCGGCGCTGGTGTTGTTCTTCCTCGGCTATTTGGCGCTCAGCGAGTTCGTCGCCGCTGGGTTGGCGTATGGCGCGGCGGCCGCGGCGAGCACGGCGCTCGTGACCGGCTACAGCGCGAGCGTGCTCCGGACGGGTAAACGTTGCCTGATCGTGGGCGGCGGGTTGGCGGGCACGTACGCGTACCTCTACTTCATTCTGCAACTGCACGATTATGCGCTGCTCGCGGGTACGGCCGCGTTATTCGCGCTGCTCGGTGTCGGAATGTGGGCGACGCGGAAGATCGATTGGTACGGCGGCAAGGCGGGCTGAAGGTCGACCGACCGCATGGAAGGGGCGTCTACCCGGCGTCGTGGCGAGTCGCTGCGGCGCCGGGCTTGCGCGAGTGCCCGATTTACAGTAGCTCCCGCGTGCAACTGTAAGCCGGAACACGTTTCTGCTCCTCGAATCTCAGTACCATGCACCTGCGCTCCCTTGTCACTCTCGTCGCCGCACTCGTCGCCATCCCGCTGGCGCTCCATGCCGACGACCGCAAGAAGCTCGTCACCCAGCTCGGAAGCTGTGAGGCGATCTTCCAGGAATTCCAGGCCGATCCGGCCACCGCGATCCCGGCCGAGGTGCTCCGCGGCGCCAAGGCGCTCGTGATCGTGAACGAGTTCCAGGCCGGCTTCCTCATCGGCGGCAAGGGCGGCTACGGCGTGGCGATGGTCCGTCGCACGAACGGCGGCTGGAGCGTACCGACCTTCCTCGACGCCGGTGAGGCGAGCATCGGTTTCCAGCTCGGGGCGAAATCGGTGAACACGATCTACGTGATCAACGACGAGGTCGGCGCACGCCTGCTGTACCGCGCGCGTTTCAATTTCGGCGCCGATGCCGCCGCCGTCGCCGGTCCGCGCACGGCTGATGTCCAGGAAGCCACGCAGATCATCAAGGCGCCCGTCTACGTTTATCAGAAAAACAGCGGCCTGTTTGCCGGTGCCAAGGTTAAGACCGGCTGGCTCGCGGCCGACAACAACGCGAACCGCCTCTACTATCAGACCGAGCGCACGATGCCGGAACTGCTCTGGGCCGATTGGGTCACGCCGCCGCAGGAAGCCGAGGATCTTCGGACGGACATCCGCAACGCCGCGGGCAACTGAGCCGCCGCGCGTTCGTCGCCACTCTTCCGGGCGAGCCGATCAGGGCTCGCCCTTTTTATTGTTCCCCATCGACGCGTCGGCCTGCGCGCCGAGCGGATGCACCTTCTTCGCAAACATCCCGCGCATCAGCCGCGCGAGCACCACGGCGCCCACGATGCAACCGAACGCCGCGAGCACATAGCCCGGGTGATCCTCCGTGAGCGCGTCGCCGGCGAGGATGTAGCCGAACGCGATCACCGCCTCCGCCGCGAGCGAGACCCAGAAGTATTTGCGAAACGGCACGCGCGCGAGGCCGAGCAGGTAGTTCTGCACGATCAGCGGAAACGCCGGCGTGAATCGCACCGCGAGCACGGCCCAGATGTGTTCGCTCTCCGGCAGCATCGGGACCGCGCGCCCGCGTCGCTCGAACCAACGCGCGATCAGGCTGTGCAACGGACCGGCCGCGAGCCAGTAGCTCAGCGTGATGTTCACGGCCATCGCCACCATGATGCCCGCGAAACTTAGCCAGAACCCGTGTACGGCGCCGGCCGACAAGTAGAGCAGGCTGATCGGACAGAACGCGAACGGCAGCAGCGCGACGGCGAGGTAAAACACCGGCCACGGCATCCGCCGCATCCAGAGCGCTGTCTCCCGAAACAGACCGAGCACGGCATCGTGGTTCACCTCGTACGCCCAGAAGCCGAGGCCCAGCACCGCGGCTGCGCCGAGCAAAGCGATCGCGAGTGCAGCGGGCGAGACGAGCGGCTTGGGCGAGTAGGACACCCGGCGAGAAAAGGCATCTGCTCCGCGCCGTGCAAACGCCGTTTGGCGACACGCCGCCCGCTCTCCCCGGGGCCTCCGCCGCGAAAACGTCGCACGCGCGCATCGGGGGGCGCCGGTGCAGTTACAGGGTTGTCGCCACCCGGCGGGCGCGCCAAGTTTCGCGCTCCAAACGCGCCATGACGATCTGCGACATCGCCCAGTTCCACAGCCCGCTGGGCGGAGGCGTGAAGCGTTACCTGCACGACAAACGCATCCGCCTCGAGGCGCGGCCCGGCTGCCGGCATGTCCTGATCATCCCGTCGTACCGCAATCACGTGACCGCCGGCCCGGGCCACGCCGTGTACGAGATCGAATCGCGCCGCCTGCCCGGCTCCAAGAGCTACCGCATGCTCCTCGACAAGCGCCGCATCATGGAGGCCGTGCGTCGCGAGAAACCGGACCTCATCGAGATCGGCGATCCGTACCGCACCGCTTGGATCGGGCTCGAGGCCGGGCAACAACTCGGCATCCCGGTCGTCGCGTTTTACCACTCGGATTTCCCCCGCGCACTCGACCGCACGATCGTGCGTTTCTCCGGCAAGCTCATCGCTCGCGGGCTCTCCTCGCCGATCCGCCGCTACATCCGCCGGCTCTACAACCGCATGGATGCGACGATCGTCGCGAGCGAGCACCTCGTCGACACGCTGCGCCGCGGCGGCATCCAGCGCATCGAGCACATCCCGCTCGGCACCGACACTTCGCTCTTTCGTCCGCGGGATTCGCGCGAGCGCGTGCGGGCGGAATTCGGCGTGCCGCGCGACGCGCGTCTCCTGTTGTTTGTCGGCCGGCTCGCGCGCGAGAAGGGAATCAAGAACCTCATCGGCGCGCTCGACCGTCTCTCGCCCGACGCACCGCGCGTCCATCTGGCGCTTGTCGGCGACGGCGAACTCGACGGCTGGGTGCACCTCGAGGCGAACCGCCGGCCGAACCTTACCTGGTTGCCCTATTGCGAGTCTGCCGAACGGCTCGCGGACCTCTACAG
>DATGXO010000027.1:0-4012 GCA_035298965.1 Opitutaceae bacterium
GGCTGGTTTCTTTCGAAAACCGGCGCCGTGTTCTCCGACATCCGCGCCGTGATCGCCGGCCGCGCCTACCTCGGCGTGTTCGGCCTGCCACACGAGCACATGGAGAAATGTCACCGCGGCCGCTTCGGCCTGCCGCACGCCAGTTTCATTCTCCAAGTCACACCGCCGCTCGGCGCGACCGAGCTGCGTCTCGAGTTGCTCGATGCCGGCCACAACTGGGTCGAGATCTGGCGCACGCCCATCGTGGTCCGCCATGGCCCCGCGCAACCGCCGCCGCTGGATGTCGAGATGCTGCCCGCGATCTGGCGCGAGTTGCTCCAAGCCCGCCGCGCCGCGCCGACCGCCGACCTCGCACCAGTTGCCGATCGCCTGATCGAAGCCGCCGCCGCAGTCTCGCTCGACACGCTGCCCAACCCGCCCTTCTACGGCGCGCTCGAGAACCCGCTGCGCGTCGCCGGCACGCAGTTCGGCAAGATCCGCATCGAGGGCTGGCTCATCCACAAGGACCAGCGCGTCGTCCGCCTCGTCGGCAGCACGCATCCAAACGTCGAGAACACCATCCAGCACGAGTACCGCGAGCGACCCGAGGCTGGCGACATGTTTCCCGGCCACCCGTACGCGCGGAACTCGCAGTTCTTCGGCATGCTCGACCTCGAGGAGGACGCGCCCAATCCGATCTGCGTCAAAATCTTCGCCGAACTCGAGGACGGCACACGCCACCTCGTGTGGGTCCGCCGCGTGTACCAGAAAACCTGTGAACAACAGGAATGCCCGCTGCCGGAGTTTTCCGACAAACTGCTCTTCGAAACGGGTCGCGCGCTCCACGCCGCCGCGCGCCGCCGCGGCGTGCCGCTCGGTCCGCTCAAACCGCTCTGGGCCGCCGCCAAACTCACGCGCGAGTATTTCCACCGCGACGCGCCCGTCGGCCTTGCCGACCGTGTCCCGCCAGTCACCGATTCCTACGCGGCCTGGCAACACGCCAACCGCCTCGCGCCGCGCCTGCTCGCGAAGATGCGCGAGTCCGCCGCCGCGCTTCAGGCCACAGGCCCGCGCTTCCTCCTGCTCATCGGCGGCTCCGGCTGCCGCGGCGAGGAACTGAAACAACTGCTCTCGTCGCTCACCGCGCAGCTCTATCCGAACTGGGAAGCGCGCCTCGTCGTCGGCGGCGCACCGCAGCCCGAGCTCGCCGCCGCGCTGGCGGCCGAGCCGCGCGCCCGCGCCGTCGTGCACACCGGCGGCGCCGACCGTATCCGCGCGTTCAACGCCGCCGTCCACGACTCCGCCGCCTCGCACCTTGCGCTCCTTCCCGGCGACTCTCGCCTCTCGCCCGACGCGCTGCTCCACGTCGCCGAGGCCATCGCCAAACAACCCGAGCTCGAACTCGCCTATACCGACGAGGACCGGATGGATGCCGCCGGGCGCCGCAGCGCGCCGGCCTTCAAGTCCGACTGGAGCCCCGCGCTCGCGCTCTCCGGCCTGTTTCCCGGCCAACTCAGCCTCGTGCGCCGCGAGCGTTTCGTCGCTCTTGGATCTTTCCGTGCCGAATATCCGGATATTCCGTGGTTCGACCTCCTGCTCCGCCTCGGCGACACGCTGGCGCCGGCACAGGTCGCGCACCTGCCGTTCGTCTGCCACCACGCGCGCGCCGAGCGCTCGGAAACCACCGATCTCGCCGCGCCCATCGTCGAGCAGTCGCGTCGCGCCATCGAGGAGGCGATGCAGCGCCGCGGGTTCGCCGCCTCGCCGTTCCTGCCCGAGGCCGCGCACCACCGTCGGCTCAATTTCCACCAGCTCCGCTGGGACGCGAAGCTGCTCGAGGCAAACCCCGTCACGATCGTCATCCCCACGCGCGACAAGCTCCACCTGTTGCAGGAGTGCATCGAGCTGCTCGAGGAGACGGTCGACTGGCGCTTTGTGAAACTCGTCATCGTCGACGATCATTCGCGCGACGCCGACGCCACCCGCTACCTCGCGCAGATCGTCCAGCGCACCGACCTGAAGTGCACCGTCGTGCGGCCGGCCGACGTGCACGCGCCGTTCAACTACTCGCATCTGGTCAACCTCGCGCTGCCGCACATCGACACGCCGCTGGTGCTGCACCTCAACAACGACGTGAACGCGCTCGAGCCCGGCTGGCTCGAGGAGATGGTCGGCTGGTTCTCGCAGCCGGATGTGGGCGTCGTCGGCGCGAAGCTCGTCTACCCGGAGAAGACGCTCAATCACACCGGCATCGTCGTCGGCCCGCACGAGGGCCTCGCCGACACGCCGCTCGTGAAGGCCAACGAGCGCGAGACGCCGGTGATCTGGCACTCCGTCGCCCGCGAAGTCTCCGCCGTGACCGGGGCGTGCCTGATGACGCGCACCGCGCTGTACCGTCAGCTCGGCGGCTTCGACGAGAAGGACTTCAGCGTCTCCTACAACGACGTCGACTACTGCCTGCGCGCTGTCGCCGCCGGTTGGCGCTGCGTCTACACGCCGCAGGCGAAGCTCATGCACTGGGGCAGCGCGACGCGCGGGGTGACGTTCGACGAGGCGGAGCACATCGCCTTCGTTCGCCGCTATCCGTCGCCGCGCGATCCCTACTTCAGCCGCCACCTCCAGCTCGATGGCCAGCTCCGACCGCGTTGCCGCGGCGCCGTGTGCGGCCACACCGAGCGCGCCGGCCGGCTGCACGTGCTGCTCATCACGCACAACCTCAACCTCGAGGGCGCTCCGCTCTTCCTGCTCGAGTACGCCACGCATCTCGTGCGCGAGGCGGGTTTCGCCATCACCGTCATCTCCAACGAGGAGGGGCCGATCCGCCACCGTTACGAGGAACTCGGCGCGAAGATCATCCTCGTCGATCGCCACCAGTTCTACTCGGCGCAAAACGAGACGCAGTTCCACGAGCGCCTCGCCGCGCTGCGCGCCACGTTGCCCTTCGACCAGATCGACCTCGTCGTCTGCAACACGCTCGTCGGTTTCTGGGGCATCCATCTCGCCAAGCAGGCGAGCAAGCCGTCGCTGTACTACATCCACGAGAGCACTTCGACCTACCGTTTCTACGAGCGCATGCTCTTGCGCCCGATGCACCGCGTGGCCGAGCAGGCGTTGTCGCTCGCGGACCGCACGCTCTTCCTCTGCGACGCCACGCGCGCCTACTACGAGGACCACAACCACCGCGACACCTTCCGGATCGTGCGCAGCTGGATCGACCTCGCCGGCATGGAGGCGTTCAAGGCAGCGCACACGCGCAGCGCCCTGCGCCGCAAGCACGGCTTCCGCGACGACGAGGTGATCGTCGCCAACATCGGCACGGTCTGCGAACGCAAGGGCCAGCACATCTTCATCCGCGCCGTCGACCACTTCAACCGCCACCACCGCGGCGACCAGAAGGTCCGCTTCGTCCTCGTAGGTGCGCGCCAGGGCATCTACCTCGACTGGCTCACGGCCGACATCAAGCAGCTCGGGCTGGAGAACCTCACGCTCATCCCCGAGACGCGCGAAGCCTACGACTTCTTCCTGCTCGCCGACCTCTTCGTCTGCACGAGCTACGAGGAGTCGTTTCCGCGCGTGGTCATGGAAGCGATGGCGTTCCGCACGCCGATCGTCACGACCGACGTCCACGGCATCCCCGAGATGGTCCGCCAGCGCGCGGAGGCGTACCTCGTGAAACCCGGCGAGGTCGAAGGCCTCTCGCGCATGATGCGCACCTGCCTCGCCAAGGAGCGCAGCGGCAAATCGCTCGCGCCGACGGCCTACTCCCGCGTGCTGCGCGAGCGCGATGCGCGCAAGGTGCTGCCGTTCCACGTCGCGCTGGCCCGCGAGGCCTGGCTCGCCCACGAGTGATGGCGCGCTCGAATTTCCAGAGCGAACGGCGAATCGGCGCGGCCGCGCGTAGCGAGTGGGCGTCGCTCGATTGTCATGTTCTCCACGCGCCTCCAGCGACCGCTCTGCGCTTGCCTGAGGCCCGCCATCGTCAGAATCGACGCCGCCCATGAGCCATCTGCCGCCTCGCCCACCTGGACCACCC
>DATGXO010000028.1:0-30953 GCA_035298965.1 Opitutaceae bacterium
GGGCTCGCGCGCATTGCCGCCATGGCCGGGCGCGAACCTTCAGACCGGCGAGCCGTCATCCTCGTCCAGCGATTGCGCGGGACGGTTGGACTTCTTCTCCGGGGCCGAAGGCTCGGCGGATGCGGGCGTCGCCGCGGGTTGTTCCGTCGCGGCGGGCGGACGCAGTCGGGCCAACTCACGGCGCGCGAGATCGTATTCGATGAAGCCGACGATCCCGGACTGCACGCAGTTCTCGAATTCGCGCGTGGCGGCGGCCGTGTCGCCGGTGGCGAGCGCGAGTTCGCCGAGCGAAAAGTACGCCTCGCACTGCTGCTCGGTGGTGCGCAGATCGGAAGAGTCGCGAGCGGCGGCGAGTAGCGCGGCGCGATCGATCTCGCCCAGCAGGTGCCGGTGGATCGCCGCCGGCCAGGCTTCGGACTTGAGGCGGCTCTGCTCGAGCCAGGCCCGATCCGGCGCCCCGCGGCGGAGTCCCGCAAGATAGCCGAAGATCACATCGTAGGGGAGATTGTCGTCGTCGGCCTTGGCCGCGCGGAAGAGTTGCTCCGCCTCGGCGAAACGCCCCTGCCCGAAATGGTGCACGCCGAGCGTGGTGCGCAGGTATTCGTCCTCCGGCGCCGTCTTCGCAACTTGCGCGAATACCGTGTCGGCATCCGCTGAGCGGCCCATCTTCGAGAGGATGCCCGCGCGGTCGATCTGCCACGGCATCATGTTGGGCTTGAGCTTGAGTGCGGCGTCGAGGTCCTCGAGCGCCGCTTCGTAGCGGCCGGCGTTGCTGCTGACGATCGCGCGGAGCCGCAGGTGCTGCGCGCGCAGGGCAAGGTTGCCGTCGGCCGCCTCGATCCAGAGAGACTCGCGCGCGAACTCGCGCACGGCGTGGTCGGCGAGCAGCGGATGGATCGAGGGATCCATGCCCGCAAGGATATCGCCCGGCTGCTCCTGCGGCCGAGTGAGCTGGAAGCCGGGCATGCGCCCCTCCTCGATGCGCGCGAGGATCGGGGTCGCCTCCGCCGCGGACAGGACGAGCAGCAGGCATTCGCGGACAAACTCCAGATCGGCGGGGGCCATGAACGCCAGCCCGCGGCGCGCGGCGACCGCCCGGCCGGCGATCATCGCGAGTTCGCCGAGGCCGAGCTTCTTGGCGACAGCGGCAAACTGCGCGAGCTCGCGCTGCTCGATCGCGCGGTCCTCGTCGCTCACGCGGCCCCAGAGCCGGCCGAACTCCGCCGCGGCGACCTGGTCCTCGGCATAGCGCACGGCGGCCACGGGATTCGCGCGGCGCAACTGCTCGAGTTCGCCGAGGACGCGCGCGCGCACCTGCGGCAGAAGCGCGATCGGCACGCGGTCGTCCTCGGGCATCGAGCCGGGCTTGAATCCGGCACGGCTCTGCAGGAGCGCTTCGAGGGCAAAGCCGTCGGCCGGCCAGGCGACGACCATCCGCGCGAGGCCTTTCTCGCGGGCGCGGCGGCTTTGGCCCCAGGCCTTCTCGGCGGCGGCGAGCTCATCGAGCCGGCGGAACGCCGTGAAATGGGTGCGCGCCTGCTGCGTGAACCAGAAGAACCGCTCCTGCACGTTCAGCGGCAACGTCTGCACACCGACCGTAAGCACCATCGAGGCGCGGAAAAACTCGCCCGCTTCCATCAGCATGCTGGCGTGCAGCATCAACAGACTCGAGTCGCGCGGGTCGAATTCGAACCAGGCGGTCCAGAAATGCGGATTGCGCACGGTGAGCCGGTCGACCTCGCCGACCGTGAGCCGCTCGCGGCCCTCGCGTTTGAGCGTCGCGAGCGCCTCCACGATGTCGCGCCGCAGCGCGGCCACGCCCGGCGCCTGCTCCGCGGGCAGGTTCGCGTACACGCCGAGGATGTCCTCGACCTCGCGGCGCCCCTCGGCGCGGGCGTCGCGCATGGTGTTGCGAAACGCCTCCGCCGCCTCGGCCACGACCGGCGGTCTTCCGGCCGGAGGTGCCTTCGTCGCGGGCGCGACGCAGCCCGCCTCAAGCAACGCGACAAGCAGTGCCGCCGACAGGGCGCGCGGGATGGAGGTTTGACGTCGTGTCATGGCTGGATGGGGGCGACGGCCGGCGGAGCTTGGATCCGGCACGGCAGCATCGCCGCGTCCTGCATGCCGTGGATGATCTTCTTGTCCGGCGGGCAAAAGGTCGCGAGCGCGCCACCGAGGCGCGTCTTGCCGCCGACCACGAAAAAGTACGGGCACAACCGCAGCCGCCCCTCGTGCTCGTGGGCGACGCCCTGTTCGTCGTAGAGCGGGTGCTTCTCGCGGCGCGGTTTGCGGTAGCGCTGCAGGAGGTGGAGGTGCGTCGTCGCACGGCCGAGCGCGGACTCGAGCGCCGCCTGCCATTCCTCGCGGGAGCAGTCGCTGCCGAGCGTGACGCTGCGCGCGCCCCAAGCGGTCTCGTCGTAGCCGGAGATCTTGATGATGAGATCCCGTTCCTTCTGCGAAGCCGCGGCGAGCTGACGCCAGTCGTAGATCGCGCGGCCGCCGACATGCGGCGCGTCGAGCACGGCGCTCGGCGGGAGCGGCGCGGGATCGATCGCCCACGACTCCGGAATCAGGTGACGCAGCGTGCGCAGCGCGCCGCGGGAGAGGTTTTCCGCCCAGTAGTCCTGGAGAAGGTGGTGGTGGAAAAGCGCGAGGGAGAGTTTCTCCTCCTGGAACGGCCGCAGCGGCGGCGCTATCGCCACCTCACCAGCCGCCCACGCCTCGAGCAGGTGCTGGGTGCAGGCGACGTTGGGCAGGTCGAAGAGTTCGAAAAATCGGTAGACGATGTCGATGCGCTCGGGCGTACCGTCGACATCGAAGTACACGGCGCCGCCGAGCGGAAACACACCTTCGGGGCGCAGGCAGAAGACGCGGTGCCCCTTCTGCTGGAGCTGTGCGGCGAGCCACTCCATCTCGGGCCGGTAGGTGGCGGCCTCCTCGCTCACGACGAGGGCGATCGTGGGGTTGGTCTTGTCCGGCGCGAGCGCGGCGAGGGCGGCGTGGAAGCCGGCGATCATCGCGTCGCTCTCGCCGAGCACGCCGCCGGCGGGCGCGTAGAGGCGGTTGAGAAACGCGGTGAGGCCGATCCCGCCGGGGACGGAGTCTAGCTCGGTGAGCGCCCAGCCGTGCTCGGTGAGCAGGAGGTCGGGCCGGAGCACCGGCGGCAACGCGCCGCGCTGGCGGGCCTCGCGCGCGTGGGCGAGCAGGCCCGGCGGTTTGCCGCGGTCGAGGTATTCGGCAACCCAGGGCGCGAGCAGCGGTTTGTTGCGGAGGAGGTTCTTCCCGCCGTGCGAGCGCAGGTAGAGGTTCTCCAACGCCTGATGGAACTCGAGGCACGCCTGCCCGATCTGCTCCAGCTCGGCCGCCTGCGCCGGCGTGAGCGGCCAGGCCGACGGCGACAGCCGCCATGTCTTCGCCTCGAAGAGCGGCTGCGCCTCAAGCGCGGAGCGGATGGCGGCGTGGGCGAGCATGGGAAGGAAGTGAGAAATCAGAAGGCAGAATGCAGAACGGCGGAAGCCCCGACTTGAATCGGACCGCGCAGGCATCTCGAGCGTTCTGCACTCATCATTCGGCGTTCCTCGTTAGCGCAACGCGCGCTCAGTCCTCCACCTTGATGTCCTTGTTCCGGTGGCGGGGGGAGCCGGCGCGGAGCCAGCCGTTGATGAAGCGGTCGAGGTCGCCGTCGAGCACGGCGTCGACGTTGCTCGTCTCCACGCCGGTGCGAAGGTCCTTGACCATCTGATACGGCTGAAGGACGTAGCTCCGGATCTGGCTGCCCCAGCCGATCTCGCCCTTCTCGCCGTAGAAGCGCTCCATCTCGCTGCGCTGCTCGTCGAGTTTCTTCTCGTAGAGTCGGGCCTTGAGGACGCTCATCGCGCTGGCGCGGTTCTTGATCTGCGAACGCTCGTTCTGGCAGACCACCACGAGGCCGGTCGGGATGTGCGTGATGCGCACGGCGGAGTCGGTGGTATTGACGCCCTGGCCGCCCTTGCCGGAGGAACGATAGACATCGACCCGGATGTCGCTCTCGGGGACCTCGATGTTGATGTCCTCGTTGATCTCGGCGATCACGTCGACCGCGCAGAAGGAGGTATGGCGGCGCTTGTTGGCGTCGAACGGGCTGATGCGCACGAGACGGTGGACGCCGCGCTCGGCCTTGGCGTAGCCGTAGGCGTTCTCGCCTTTGATGAGCATCGTGGCCTTCGTGATACCGGCTTGGTCGCCGGCCTGCACATCCTGCAGTTCCACGGTGAAACCGCGACGCTCGGCCCAGCGGTTGTACATGCGGAAGAGCATGTCGGCCCAGTCGTTGGACTCGGTGCCGCCGGCGCCGGACTGGATCGAGAAGATGGCGTTGTTCTTGTCGAACTGCCCGGTGAGGAACGACGAGATCTCGAGTTCGTCGAGCTCGGCCACCATGGCGGAAACCGTGGTCTCCAGCTCCTGTTCGTACAACTCGCGCTCGCCGGCCGACGCGGCCTCGATCAGCTCCACCATCACGCCGATGTCGTCGACCTTCTTCTGGAACGCGACGACGGGGAGCACGGACTTCTTCAGGCCGTTCAGTTTGGCGATGTGCGCCTGCGCGCGTTCCTGGCTGTCCCAGAACGTCGGGGCGCCCATCTGCCCCTCCATCGCCTCGATCTCACGCTGCTTTTGTTCGCAGTTAAAGAAACCTCCACAGATGGCCGGCGCGCTTCTTGATGTTTTCGATGTGCGAGAAAGTTTCGGGAGCGATCATGGGCAAAGGCGCGAGGACATGCACGCGCCCTCGCCCGCGCAACCGCGAAGTGCGGGGGCAACGCACCCGCCGCCAGCGAGCGCCGTCCGGCGTTCTTGACGCCGCGGGCCGCGCGCTGGCATCACCGTCGCCCGGAACGCGCGGCGCTCGTCCGTGCAGTGCGCCGTCACCCGCTCGCCGCCATGGCCCCCTCCCCTCGCCACTTTCCCCTCGTGTTCGCCGCCGCGCTGGCGGCCGCCGGCCTGGTCCTCACCGCGCCCGGTTGCCGCAAGCTCGACCCGCCGAGCGCCGCTGCCCGCAAGAACCGGCAGCCCGCGGCCGACCCGCGCGCATTCCTGAACTACTATCAACCGGTCCACATCGGCGCGCCGATGGTGCCCCACACCGGCCCGTGGGTGGCCCACGTGAACCCCGTCGATCTCGACCGCGACGGCCTGCTCGATGTCGTCGCCTGCGAAGCGAAGGACAACAAGGTCGTCTGGATCCGCCAGGTGAGCCGCGGCAAGTTCGAAGAGACCGTGCTCGACTCCACGAGCATCGCCCCCGTCCACGTCGAGGCCGCCGATCTCGACGCCGATGGCGATCTCGACCTCATGGTGTCGGTGATGGGCTACGTTTTCCCGAACAACGACAAGATCGGCGAAGTCGTGCTCCTGGAGAACGAAGGCCACCAACGCTTCACCCGCCGCGTCATCCTCGCGAACACCTCGCGCGTGACCGACATCCGCGCCGCCGATTTCGACGAAGACGGCCAACTCGATCTCGCCGTCGGCCAGTTCGGCTACGACCAAGGCGAGGTGCGCTGGATGCGCCGCACCGGCCCGTGGACCTTCGAGAGCGAAATCCTCATCGACCTCTCCGGCGACATCAACGTGTGCGTGACCGACTTCAACGGCGACGGCCACCAGGACATCGCCGCGCTCATCTCCCAACAGTGGGAGGAGATCTACGTTTTCCTCGGCGACGGCAAAGGCCGCTTCACCCGCCGCAAGATTTGGGGCTCCACCAACGAGGACTACGGCAGCAGCGGCATCAACATCGCCGATGTCAACGGCGACAGCCGCCCCGACATCCTCTATTCGAACGGCGACGGATTCGGCCCCGCCGCCACGCCCGGTCCGCGCCCCTGGCACGGCGTGCAATGGCTCGAGAACACCGGCGCGGGCAACTTCTCGTATCACCGCATCGGCGACCTACCCGGCGCGTACAGCCCGGTCGGCGTCGATGTCGACCACGACGGCCGCCTGGACATCGTCGCCGTCGCCGCCTACGCGGACTGGGACAAGATCAACCCGCTCGTCGCCTCGCTCGTGTGGTTCCGCAACGAAGGCAACCAGCGCTTCACCAAACGCGTGCTCGCCAGCGAACCGAAGGATCTGCTCACCCTCGGCGTCGGCGACTTCGACGGCACCGGCGAACCGGTGTTCGTCACCGGCGGCTTCCCCGTGTACCCGCCGTATGAGCACATCGCCCGCGTCACCCTCTGGAGGAAAACGCCATGAAGCGCCGCACGCTCGTCCTCGGTTCGCTCGCCCTCCTCCTGCTCGGCGGAGGCGCCGGCGGCTACTACTGGCATCGCGCGGAGCAGGAAGCGCTCGTCTTCGCCTCGGCCGTGCCGGTCGTGCCCGACATCTCCAACTGGCCCGATCCCTTCCGCCGCCGCATCGAGGCCACCGAGCGCCGCCTCGCCACCACACCGCTCGAAGCGCTCGCCGAGCTCAGCCGGCTCTACCACGCCAACGGCTTCTTCGCCGAGGCCGCGCAGTGCTACGCCGGCCTCGAGCAGCTCCAGCCCGACGAGGCGCGCTGGCCTCACCTCCACGCCACGATACTCTCCGGCTACGGTGACAACGAGCCCGCGCTGCGCCTTTGGCAGCGCGCCGTGAAACTCGCCCCCGACTACGTGCCCGCCCGTCTGCGGCTCGGCGACGTGCACCTCAAGCTCAGCGACCGCACCGCCGCCGCCGAGGTCTACCGCGCGATCGTCGCCGACCACCCGCAGGAGTCCTACGCCCAGCTCGGGCTCGCCCGCTGCGAGTACGAGGCCGGCAACTGGGAAAAAGCCCGCCAGCTCCTCGAACCGCTCGTCGCCCAGACCAATTACCTCCTCGGCTACGACCTCATCGTCACCGTGTACGAACAGCTCGGCCGCCAAGCCGACGCCACCGCCATCCGCGCCCGCGTCCGCGAATCCGGCGCGTATCGCGACCCCAACGACCCGTGGGTCGACGACCTCGCCGACGATTGCTACGACGTCTACCGCCTCTCGCTCGCCTCCGGCGCCGCCCAGCGCAACAGCAACTTCGCTCTCGCCTACCGGCGACTGGATCAGGCGCTCGCGCTCGCCCCCGAGCAGGCCACGCTGCACTTTCAACTCGGGAATTTGAACAAGAACACCAAGGCATTCTCCAAAGCCCGGCAGAACTACGAGCGCGCCGCCGAACTCAAGCCCGACTTTCCCGACGCGTGGATCGAGCTCTCCATCGCCTGCGAGACGCTCGGCGACCGCGCCGCCGGCGACCGTGCGATGATCGAGGGACTCAAGCGCTGCCCCGCCTCCCCCGGCATGCTGCTGCTCAACGCCCGCCGCCTCGTGCGCGAGCAACGGCTCGAAGAATCCGTCCCGCTCTTCCAGGAATCGATCCGGCTCCGCCCCAACGAAGCCGACGCCTACCTCCTCCTCGCGACCGTGCTCGTGCGGCTCGGCCGCAACGACCAAGCGATGGAATGTGTCGACGGTGCGCTGCGGGCCGAGCCCGACCATCCCGGCGCGCTCAATATCCGCACTTTCCACGCGATCGTGAACCAGGACGAAGCGACGGCCCGCGACTGGATTCGCCGCCTCGAAAACCAACCGCGCGTCCGCCGTCAGGAGATCGACCGCATGCACGCCGCCTACCGCGAGCGTTTCGGCCACGACTACCGCTGAAGCGTGGTCGCGTAGTCAGGCCGCAAACTCCGCGGAGCATTCAGCGCACACGGTGCGGTAACCGCATCGCGGCGCGATTCCGCTGTGGCGCCGCTCGCGAGAGCGGCGATCCCTCGGCCCGACGCTCGTCAGCGCCTCGAATCGAACGGCCCGCGCCGATCCTCAGCGCCCCGTGTGGCCGAAGCCGCCGGCGCCGCGCGCGGTCTCGTCGAGCGTCTCAACTTCCTCGGCGGCGCACATCACGACCGGGTACACGCCCATCTGGGCGATGCGTTCACCCCGTTTGAAACCGAAGGACTCCTTCCCGAAATTCATAAGGATCACGCCCACCTCGCCGCGGTAATCGGCATCCACCGTGCCGGGCGAGTTGAGCACCATCACGCCGTGTTTGAGAGCGAGGCCGCTGCGGCTGCGCACCTGCACCTCGTATCCGGGCGGCACCGCCACGGAGAGGCCGGTCTTCACCAGCAGCCGCTCGCCGGGCGCGATCACGCCATCCATGTCGGCGTACATGTCGAAACAGCTCGCGTGCTCGGTCGAGCGGACGGGGATCTTGGCGGTGAGGGTGAGGCGCTTGATGCGGAGTTGCACGGTTGTGAGTCGGTTGGATGTGCCGCGAGTGTGGAAGCGGCAGGGCCGCCGGCAATGCCGGTTTCGGCGCGGGAAAGTTGCCACTCACGAACAACTCCCGTCGCCCGCAGCGCTGTGCCGTCCTCACACGGTCTTCGACCCGCGCGGCATCCGAAGTCCTGCCACCGGACGTGTCGAGGCCACCCGCAACCATCCGCACTCGGCTTGCCCATCCGTCGCCCCCGGCAGGCCCAGAAGACGAAGCGGAAAGCCATCTCCGCCCGCCCCGTCCCCTCCCGGAAAGTGTAACGTATTAGGTTACACTCTCCTCCGGAGCGGACGGTGTTTTCCCCCGGAGAGGCGCGGTGCGGATCAGGCTGCCCGGCAGCCGGTGGCCTGCGCACGCTTGCCCGCACGGACCCCACGCGCCCATTCTGCGGATATTCCCCGCCCTCTTGCAGGTGCTGTCCTCTGCGCCGCCGTGCCTACCACGCGCAGGACCTTTGGCGCCGACTCCGCCACGCCCGCGACGGAAAGGTGCGCGGGTTCGGCAGCCCCGCCCGCGAACGAGATGAACGGTGGCGCCTCAGTGACCTTGCGGATCTCGCGGATGACGGAGCGATGCAGGCGCTGCGTGCGAATGAAAACAGCGAGAGGTAAAAGCCGGCGGTGGTCATTCTCAAAAAGTGAACGGCACGACATCCCGCCCGCGCCAACCTGTAGCCCCAATTTCCCCAAGCGTGGTGCGCCCGCCCCGCGCCCCCACGTATTCCCAGCCCCGCCTGCGCCCGCCCGAACCAGGGAACGCCGAGCTCCAGCTCGGCCCGCAGCACCAAGAACTGCGCGACCGTCGTTCTCAGCGCTGCGCGGATGCCGGATTCCTCAATCCCTCGATCACGCGCTCGACGATGGCCAACTTCGCTTCAGTAATGGAATACGGGTGGCAATCGCTGCGCAACGCCACCGGTCGGCTCGGCAGATCGGAAGTCGCCAACACAAGAATCGATGCCCCCTGAGGATCGAGCACCAACGGCTGGTGTTTGGCCGGGAACTCAACCTTACCGGCGACGGTCCGGCCATCAGCCAGCGTCCCCTTGAAGTGGTACGCCGTGCTGGTATGCTTCCCATGGGTCGTGTGTTGCACGACCTTCGTGAGTTGCGCCACCACCTCCTCGCCCCGTACCGCACAACGACCGGCATCGGCTAGCTTGCGCAGCGCCCCGATCCCCACCGCGATCAGCAGCGCCCCGAATCCACCGCCCACCGCCACGAAGATGGTTATCGCGCCCCAGCGACTCGACTCGACTTCGAGCGCCCACGACAGAACAAATCGGCCGGAGTCTCCGCGCGCGTAGCGCACCTCCGCCTCGCGTCCACCCTCGACCGATCCGCCCACCGTGTCGAATTCCACCTCGCCGCCGCAACGCCGCCCCTCACCGTCCCGGAAGGTGACGTCGAGTTTGTAACTGTGGAAGATGAACTTGTTCGTCGTCTCCTGGCCCGACACCCCCACGGCCTCCGCCGCGACCCCGCTCGCCCAGAGCGCCTTCTCTTCGAGCAATCGGTGCGCCTCGCCGATCTGCCACCAGATCACCCCGGCCGCCATCGCGAGGCCGGCAACGATGCTCAGCCCGCCACCGATGCAGCTCTTCCAGACAAACGAAGGCTTCAGTCGCAGGAGGCGTTCGGGCAACAGCATGGTCGCATGGTAGTGCACAGCGACCGCAGCTGTAAAGCGTCGCCACATTCCCGATCTCGCCATGGTCCCTGCCCCCTACGCCTCGACCTTGTCCCTCCGCCCGCGCATCGACAGACCTTGGCCAGTCCGCACGTCCGCCGCAGCGCGGCGCTCACTTATCACGAGTTCGTCGAACCCGACGGCAAACGTGTGACCGATGCATAGTGGAAGGCCCGGCTCGATTCGGCCACACAATCCGTCCCGCCACCGTGGCTAATTCCACTTTTTGGCGACAACCAAACCCTATCAAGGGAACCGACCGAGGTAGACCGTGTTGTCTCCAACGCGGATCTTGGATCCGAGCTGCCGCCGGCGGCTTTCCATCCTCTGGTTGGTAGGCGGCCGCAGGCCAAGTCCGCGGGTCGCGTGGGGGGCAAGCGGGTCCACCCGCACGCGCCGGCCTCTTGAGCGAGACCCGATAATTCCGGGCACCACAAAAAAAGGCGCGCCGTGAGGCGCGCCCGAAATCCGCGGATGTCCGCCGCTCAGGGCTCGCTGACCGACTGGTCGTAGAACTTCACGATGTCGCGGTAGCCGTCGCCTTCCATGAAGGCCATCGCGGCGCGCGGGTGTTGGTTGAGATAGCCCGTGAGCATGTACGGGATCGCAAAGCCCCAGCGCAGTTCCTCGCGCATCGGCTCGACATGCTTCTGCAACGCATCGAGCACCGGACGCATCTTGAACTTCGGGTTGTGCAGGAAACTCAGCGCGAGCTCCATCGGGCAGTTGCCCGCGCCGCGGCCGAGCCCGCCGATGCTGGCGTCGACGTAGTTCGCGCCGAGCACGATCGCCTCGATGGTGTTGGCGAACGCGAGCTGGAGATTGTTGTGCGTGTGGATGCCGATCTCCTTGCCCGCGGGTTTCGTGAACTTCGCGAAGCGGTTGTAGAGGTCGCGGATCTGCTCGCTGTAGAGCGTGCCGAAGCTGTCGACCACGTAGAGCGCCTTCACCGGCGACTGCACGATCACCTCGAGCGCGCTGTCGAGCTCGCTCTCCGGCACGGTCGAGACCGCCATGATGTTCAGGCAGGTCTCGTAGCCCTTGTCGGTGGCGTCCTTCACGATTTCGAGCGCGGCCGGGATCTGGTGGATGTAGGTGGCAACTCGGTACATGTCGACCATGCTCTTCTCGCGCGGGAGGATGTCGTTCTTGTAGTCGGTGCGCTCGGCATCGGCCATGACCGAGATCTTCGTGCCGGTCTTCTGGTCGCCGACGACGCGGCGGATATCGTCCTCCGAGCAGCATTTCCACACACCGAATTTGTCCTTCGGGTACATGCTCGCCATGCCCTTGTAGCCGATCTCGAAGTAGTCGATGCCGGCGGCGACGTCGGCCTGGTAGATGGCCTGCACGAACTCGAGCGGGAAGTTGTGGTCGTTCATCAGGCCGCCGTCGCGCACGGTGCAGTCGAGCACCTTGAGCTCGGGGCGGAACGAGACCCAGCCTTTCGTGCCGGTGGGAATGGGAGCGGAGTTTTGCGACATGTTTTCGAGAGTGAGCGAGAAGTCGTGCCGCCAACATTCCGGGCACGCAAGCACCGAGGCTGGCGCGGGCGCACCCCAATCACCCGCGAGGCTCGTCAACGCCGCGGCAGCCGGTACAACTCGCCCGATGAACCGGACCGACCGACTCGTGGCGATCGTGCTCTATCTGCAAAGCCGTCGGCTCGTGCGCGCCGAGGACCTCGCGGAAAACTTCGCTGTGAGCCTGCGCACGATCTACCGCGACATCGCCGCGCTCGGCGAAGCCGGTGTGCCGATCTGCGCCGAGGCCGGCGTGGGCTACAGCCTCGTGAAGGGCTATCATCTGCCGCCGGTGTCGTTCACGGGCGAGGAGGCGGCGGCGCTCTTTGTCGGTGGAGAGTTGGTGAAACGTTTCGCCGATGCCTCCCTGCGCGGTCCGGCCGGCTCGGCGCTGCTCAAGATCCGCTCGGTGTTGCCCGCGGATCGGCAGGAGGAGATCACCCGCCTCGAACGCGCCACCGTCATCGCCGGCCCGGGCCGCCCGGCTCCGGGGTTGCACGGCGACGTGCTCCGCCCGATCCAGCAGGCGCTTGTCGCGCGGCGGGTGCTGCGCATGGACTACCGCGCGCGAGACCGCAGCGAGGACACCGCCCGCGAGGTGGAGCCCATGGGCGTCGTTTTCGGGGGCGGCGCCTGGTACCTCGTCGCCTGGTGCCGCCTCCGCGGCGCGGTGCGACATTTCCGCCTCGATCGCATCCGGAAACTGGAGCTCGGCGCGGAGCGTTTCGCCGCCCGCGGCGAGTTCGACCTGCAACGCCACCTCGCCGAGATCGAAGCCTCCTCGCCGCGCATCGAGGTGCGCCTGCGCGTCACGCCGCCGGCGCTCGAGCGCGTACGCGCGGAGAGTTACTGCGAAGTCTCCGACGAGAAACCCGACGCCGACCGGATCGCCGTGCGGCTGCACACCTACTCGCTCGAGTGGTGCGCACGTTGGGTGCTCTCGTTCGGGGCAGCCGCCGAGGCGCTCGCCCCAGCCGAGCTGCGGGAACAGGTGCGTGCGCTCGCCCGCGAGGCGTTGCGGAATCATGGCTGACGTCCGGCGGAGGTCGGCTACGCTCCGTGCCCCCGGCTCCTGACACGACGTTGTCAGCAGCCGGCGCTAAAGTGCCACCCGACCTCACCAACCGGAACCCTGAAATCAATGACCATGATCAACGTCACCGAGATCGCCTTCACCGGCTACCCCGTCACCGATATGCCCCGCGCCCGCGCCTTCTACGAGGGCGTGCTCGGACTGAAACCCGCCAACGTGTTCGAGCACGAAGGCAAGCAGTGGGTCGAGTACGACATCGCCGGCGCCACGCTCGGCGTGACCAACATGGCGCCCGAATGGAAACCCTCCTCCGCCGGCCCGAGCGTCGCGCTCGAGGTCGCCGATTTCGACGCCGCCGTGGCCGCGCTCCGCAAGGCCGGAGTGAAGTTCTGCGTCGAGCCGATGGACAGCTCCGTGTGCCACATGGCCGTCGTCAACGACCCCGACGGCAACAGCATCTGCATCCACCATCGCGACCATAAGGGCTAAGCCCGCCGCCGCCCGCGCGCACGAACGCGCGTCCCTTGGGCCATGTCAACCAATGGTTGACATGGCTTTTTTGCGTCGCCGTGTGCCGCCGGACAAGGAGGTACGCGAGCGCGTTCCCGATCATACGGTCGTTCTCCGCCGGAGAGAAAGGCCGATGCTGCGGCGCGCGAAGTTCGCCGTTGCTCCAAACCATTGTCGCTCACGGCCGACAATCTCCGCCGCGGCCGCCGCTCAGCCCCGCTGGCGGCGACAAGAGCATCTTTTCGCGACGTGAAGCCGCGTCTGTACCGCCATGCGCAGCGCACGGTCACGTCAGCTCCGGCCAACGGTCAACAGATCCGCCCCTCCGGCCACGCGCTCGCGTAAGCCGCCAAGACGCGTTCGATGAACCCATCGCTCTCCGGCGGCAGATGGCGCCGCGCAGGATCGGCGTCGAACCAGTCCAACGTGCGCCGGATGCCGTCGCGGTACGCGATGCGTGGTCGGAAATCCGGAACGGCGCGGCGAAGCTTCGCGTTGTCGAAGACGGCAGTGTGCGACTTGTCGCCGAGCAACGTGCCTTCGAGTTCTGGTTTCCACGCCACGAGCAAGTCGGACGCGATGTGCACGAGCTGTGGCGCCGGCGCACCGGCCGCGGCGGCAGCCTGGGTGTGGAGCTCGTCCCAGGTGAGCGCTTCGTCGGAAGTGATCTGGACATCTTCCCCGAGCGCGGCGGGGTTTCCCAACAACCCGAGCAGGCCGCGCGCGAAATCCTCCGAGTGCGTAATCGTCCACGGGCTCGTGCCGTCTCCGGGCACGATGACCGGCCGGCCGCGGCGCATGCGGTCGACGGTGGTGAAATCGAGCCAGCCGCCGATCGGCAGCGGGATCACGGTGTCGTAGGTGAGCGAGGGGCGCACGATGGTGTATGGCACGCTCGCCGCGCCAGCGCGGCGCAACACCTGTTCGCAGGCGATCTTGTTGCGCGAATACAGCCAACGCGGATTCTCCAGCGGCGTGCGCTCGGTCGTGGGGGCGAACACCCGCGGTTTCGCGTACGCGGAGGCGGAGCTGATGAACACATATTGGCCGCAGCGTCCGCCGAAGAGGCGGAGGTCGCGTTCGATCTGCGCCGGCTCGTACGCGATGAACTGCACCACCGCATCGAAATAGTGCGGAGCGAGCGCCGCCGCGGCGGCCGAGGCATCGTGGATGTCGCAGGGCAGGTCCCGGGCACCTGCGACGCCGGGCCGCTCGGGGCGATGGAGCAGCCAGAGTTCGTGACCCATTTCGAGCGCGAGCCGACTGCAGGCGGTGCTGATGTTGCCGGTGCCGCCGACGAAGAGAAGTTTCATGGCAGGGGCGAAGGTGTGCGCGAGGCGAACGCTGGCGAGCCATGGCGCGCAATCTCCGGCGGGCAAGCCGCGGGCCGACGCGGCACCGTGGCCAACAGCCGCTCGAGGCAGCGGGTGCTTTGTGACGTTTCGGGAAATTTCCGGTTCGCGCTCTTCCGCATCGACAATACACGAGGGCACCGCCGAGATCGGGCCAGTGAACCGACGTATCCTGCTCCTCTCGTCCGAGCACACGGGCCACGGTCATAAGAGCATCGCCCAGTCGCTCACGAGCTACCTCAACGAGCTCGACGCCACGGTGGATGTGCGCACGGCCAACGCGTTCGAGTTCTTCCCGCTCGTCGGCTCGATGGTGGAAAAGTCCTACATCCCGCTGATCACGCACGCGCCGTGTCTCTGGGGTCTGTTCTTCGCGTGGAGCCATCGTTTTCCGCGAGTGCTCAACTGGTTTTCGAAACAGAGCATGGAGGCGCGCTTCATCGCGCTCGTGCGCGACTATCGGCCGGATCTGATCGTGAGCGTCCACCCCGGCTTCGTGGGCTGCGTGATCGACCTGCTCGATAAGCACGGGCTGCGGATCCCGTTCGTCTCGTTGATCGCGGATCTGGTCACATTCTCCTCGCTCTGGGTCGACAAACGCAGTTGCCGCACGATCAGCCCGACGGAAGAAGCCACGCAAAAACTTCTCGCGCTCGGCCTCCCTGCGGAGGCGGCGCCGGAGCTCGGGTTCCCGATTCGCCGCCGGTTCGAGACGCCGGCGGAAGTGTTCACGCAGCGGATCGAGCGCCGGAATGCCGGCGCCCCGCTGGGCATCCTCGTTTTCGCCAATGCCTTTCCGAAAAACCGCACGCGCGCCCTCGTCCGCACGCTGCTCGGCATCGAAGGAACCCGCATCACGGTCATCACCGGCCGCGACGATCGGCTGAAGGACTCGCTCGCCAGCGCGTTCCCCGAACTGCTCGCCACGCGTGTCCGCCTGCCGGGCTACGTGACCGACATGGAGCGCCACATGGCGGAGAACGATCTGCTCATCACGCGAGCCGGCCCGAACACGTTGCTCGAGTCGGTGAGCTGCGGCCTGCCGCTCATCATCACGGGCCACGTGCCCGGACAGGAAGCGGGCAACCCCGGCTGGATCGAACGCCGCGGGCTCGGCATCACCTGCCGCAAGATTCCCGCGCTGCCGGGAGCGATCGCCGATCTGCTCGCGAACAACTCGCGCCGTTGGCTCGAGATCGCCGAACGCCAGCGCGCGTACGCCACGCGAGTCGCCGGTCGCGACACCGCCGCCTATCTCCTGCAACTGCTCGCGGAGTCCAACGCACCGCGTGTGTGACGGCGGGCGGGCGCCAGCGCGTTGCCCTCGCGCCGCGAACCGAACTGGCCGGCGTGAAGCCCGCCCCCCCCGTCCGTCCGGACAGGACGCGGAATGAACCTGCGTCGTGCGAAGGCGCGGCGCCCTACTCCTTGTCGTCGACCACGACCTTCGCGAAGACGACGCCGGCTTCGGGCGCAGCCGCCTCCGCGCGCCGATCGCGGAAATACTGCACGGCGCGGTTGAGCAGATCGTGCCGCATGATGGCGAGATAGAGCACCCAGGAGAACGCCAGCGCACAGACCACATCGATGATCGAGTGTTGTTTCACCAGCACCGTCGACGCGATGATCACGATGTTGAGCGCGAGGTTCGCGACTTGGAACCCGCGCCGACCGGAGAGCCACCGGTCGCGTTTCAACGCGAGGTACACCGCCATCGAGTCGATCACATGCATGCTCGGGTTCGAGTTCGTCGGCGTGTCCACGCGATACAGCCAGCGGATTAAGTCGTGGTGCCACCCTTCGCCCAAACTCGCCAGCGCCGGCCGCAAGTTCTGGCCGTTCGGGAAGACGAGGTAGATCCCGTAGCTCACCCCCATACCGATGTAGAGGAACAGCATCAATTGCACGAACCCCTTGGGATTGGCGAAGCCGAGATAGACGATGGCCCCCGCGATCTGCAGGTACCAGAACAGGTACGGGTAGATGGCGACCGGCACGAACGGGATGTGATCATCCACCGGCAGGTACATGATGTACTTCGCGACCGGCACAGCCTGCTCCACATACTGGAATCCCCAGAAATACAGCGGGTAGATCAGCAGGATGAGCAGGTGGCGAAACCGGCGGAAAAAGCTGGGGTTCGGTTCGGCCATCGGTGTCTGTCACCGATTCGTAACAGAGGCGTTTTGTTCCCGACAACCTCCGTTTCCGCGATTCTCGCACAACGCGCCCGGAAAAAAAACACCCCGCGGAGTTCTTCCGCGGGGTGTGGAGGGGAGATGGCCGGCGCAGGGCCGGATCGTGGCGAAGCGATCAACCGTCCGCGCGGGCGGCGGCGTCGGCTTCGACCTGCTGGCGGAGCTCCTCGAGGGCGGCCTTCGTCGCCTCCTTCACCTCGGCGAGGACCTTCGCGTTCTTCACCTTCGCCTGGCCGAAGAGGTAGAACTTGATCTTCGGCTCGGTGCCGGAGCCGCGCACGGCGTAGTTGAAGCCGTTGGCGAGCGTCACGATGTAGAGGTCCTGCGCGGGGATCAGTTCGCCGTCGGCGTCCTTGATCTTCTCGCGGCCGAAATCGCGGAACTTCGTGACCTTCACCTTGCCGAAGGCCTTCGGCGGCGACTTGCGATACGAGGCGAGGATCTTCGCGATCTTCGCCGCGCCGGCGGCACCCTCGTAGTAGATGTTGCCGACGGTCTCGGTGTAGAAACCGAACTTCAGGTAGATGCCGTCGAGGTACTCGGTCACGCTTTTGCCGGCCTTCTTCGCTGCGGCGGCGAGCTCGCAGAAGATGAGGCAGGCGGCGTTGCCGTCCTTGTCGCGCACGGTGTCGGTCGGGAGATAGCCGTAGCTCTCCTCGCCGCCGAACACATAGAACGTGCTGTATTCAAGGAGCAGTTCCGCGCGGATCTCGGGTGCCGTGGCATCGTAGTCGAGCGCGACGCCCTCCACCTCGAACAGCTTCGACTTCATCTCGGCTTCGTAACCGGCGATCTTGGCGCCGATCCACTTGAAGCCGGTGAGCGTGTTGATGACCTTCAGGCCGTGGGCGTGGCCGATCGCGTCCTGCAGCTGCGAGGTGACGAACGTCTTGATGAGCGCGGCGCGTTTAGTGCCCTTCTTCGGGATGATGCCGAGCTTCTTCATCGCGGAGATGCGGTACTCGGCGAGCAGCGCGCCGATCTGGTTGCCGGTGAGCAGCACCATCTCGCCCTTCGCATCGCGCACGGCGACGCCCATGCGGTCGCAATCCGGATCGGTCGCGAGCACGACGTCGGCCTTGGTCTTCTTCGCGAGTTCGACGGCCATCGCGAGCGTGGGCGCGTTTTCCGGATTCGGCGACTTCACGGTCGGGAAACGCCCGTCGAATTCGAGCTGCTCCTTCACCGCGGTCGCCTTCACACCGAATCGTTTCAACAGCGGTAGCGTCGCCACGGCTCCGGTACCGTGGACGTTGGTGAACACGACCTTGAGCTTCGAGCCTTCGAAGACCTCCGGGTCGATCACCGCGGCGGCGGCGGCCTCGAGATAGGCCTTGTCCGCGGTAGCGCCGAGCGTGGTCACGGCGTCGAGTTTCTTGGCGAAGAACTTCGCCACCTCGTCCCAAGCGACCTGATCGACCTGCGCGATGATGCCCTTGTCGTGCGGCGGCACGACCTGGCCGCCGTCGGAGAAATAGACCTTGTAGCCGTTGTCGTGCGGCGGGTTGTGGCTGGCGGTGATGACGATGCCCGCCGAGGCTTTCAGGTAACGCACCGAGAAGCTCAGCTGCGGCGTGGAACGCGGGCCGTCGAAGATGAAGGCCTGGCCGCCGAGCTGCGTCCACGTGGAGGCGGCGAGCTCGCAAAAGTGGCGCGAGAAATGGCGCACGTCGTGCGCAATCACGAGGCGCGGCAGGTCGTAGCTGCCGGCCGCGGCGAGGTGGCTCTTCGTGTACCGGAAAAGGCCGATCGTCGCGCGCACGACGGTGAAGTCGTTGAGCACGTTGCAGCCCACGGCCGGATGTTCCGGAGAACCCTTTTCGCTGAGCGTGCCGATTTCGGCGGCGGCGGTGGCCTTGCCAATCGTGCGGCCGCGCATGCCGCCGGTGCCGAACTCGAGCGTGCGGTAGAACCGGTCGTTGAGTTCCGGCCACTGCTCTTTCGCGACGAGCTCCTCGATCGCGGCGCGCGCCCAATCCGGCAGGAAACTGCCGCCGAGCCAGGTGCGGAGATTCTGGGCGGTGCTGGCGAGAATTTGACTGGCCTGCTCGGCCGCGGCGAATTGGTCGATCGTGCTCATGGTGGTCTGCGATTTCGTTTTGCGGGGGGAAACGGTGGCGTCGCCGAGTACGAGGCCGGCGGCAATGGCGGGCTTGCGCCTCAACGCCATCCATGCGGCGCGGAAGCTCGGCTCGTCGTCGCCGAAGAGCGGCGACACCTCGAGCGCGAACGGCGGCAGGCCGTTCGCGTCCGCCGGCACCTCGACCCCGACGGCGCGCAGCCAGCGCACGAACTGCCGGAGCTGGTCGTCGCGGCAGGTCTTGGGCGAATCGACGCCCTCGGCGTTCTTGACCGGGCTGAAATCGTCGGCGCGCGGCGTCTCGATCGTGACGGCGTTCTTGGCGAACGGCAGCGCGTCGAAGACGAACATCTCGAACTTCACGCCGTTGGCCTTCGCGGGTTTCACGGGCGTGCCCGCGGCGTCGATGCACGGGATCTTCTTGTCGGCGCGGTGGAACGGCAACGCCTCGGCGCCCGTGGCCATGCGTTCAATGAAGCTGCGGCTGAAGATGTGGATCGCGATGCTGCCGGCGAGGAACCGCAGGCGACCGCTCGCGGCGTCGACCTCGCGCTGCTTCTCCATCGGCAGATCGCTGTACTCGACCACGAGGAGCTTGCCGCGTTGGCGGCAGAAGTGGCCGACTTTCTCCTCCGGATAGGCCTTCGGGATCATCTTGCTCGACATCTCGGCGCCGGCGCGGAGGTGGAAGCCGATGAACGTCGGGTCGACGCAACGCACGAGCGGGTTGTCGACCTGGAAGTAGCTGAGGGCGTCGATGCCCTCGCGGCGCATGATCGCGAGCGCGCCGCTGCGATCGAGCGCACGCAGGGAGCCGCCGTGGCCATCCGGGCTCATGGCAATCGACGATTTCGTTTCGAGGATGATCTTCCCATCGAAATCGACCGCCGGCATGCGGCCTTGGCGGAAGAAGTGCACGCGGTCGGCGGCGAGGCCAAAGAAGTTGTTCTCCACGAAAAACGCCTCGGTCGCGGCGTGGTTCGCGTGGCTGGTCATGATGAACCAGTGCAGCGGCTTTCCGTAACGCAGCCCCGCGGCGAGGATCTTCTCGGCGAAGACTTGGAAGAGCGATTTCTGGAGAACGGGAGTGACCTTGAACGTGCCCTTCGGCCCGTCGTAACCGAGACGCGTCCCCTGCCCGCCCGCGACGACGAACGCCGCCACGCGGCCGGCTCGCAACGCCTCTTCGCCGATACGGCGGGCCTCGGCCCAGTCGCCGGGATTGCCGCCGTTCTCCGGCAGCGGCACGTAGGGGGCCGGCTCGAGATCGGTGAGATCGACCGCCGCGCCGCTGGAGCTGCGGACGAGCGTGTCGGTGAGACGAGCGATCTCAGCGAGATCGATCTCGGCCGCCTGCGCGGCGAGTTGCGCCTGTTCGGCGGAGGAAAGTTCGTTCCAGAACCGGAAGACGTGGCCTTGGCCGGCTTGGTTGAAGGACTCGATCAACTGCGCGGTTTCCATGGGAGCCGGCTAGAGTCGCCAGCCGCCCCGGTCGCGCAACGGCAAAGTCGCGCGGCACCGAGGCGTCACATGAGCGGGATCGATGAAAGCGTAGCCGGGGCAGAGCGCTGCTCTCGCGAGCAGCTCCACAAGCGCGGCGGGCCGGCCTCAGCGCGGCCGGCTACAGCGCCCGCCTACAACCCGAGCGCCTGCACCAGGTCGATCGTCTGGCCGCGCGTCGTCGGCAGGTCGCAGATCATCTTCTCGCCGTAGCGCGCGGTGAGCGACTGGCCGAGGATCGAAACGACTTCGCAACGCGCGAGCTTGCCGTCGCGCCACGCGATCGAGACTTCGAAACCGCCGCGCGCGCGCAGGCCGGAGACTTGACCGGTGCGCCACTCGGCCGGCAACGCGGGCAGGATGTCGACGATGCCGGCGTCGTGGCTCTGGAGCAGCATCTCCGCGATGCCGGCGGTGGCGCCGAAGTTGCCGTCGATCTGGAACGGCGGGTGGTTGTCGAAGAGGTTCGGCAACGTCGAGTGCGCGAGCAGCGCCTGCAGATCGGCGCGAGCCTTCTCGGCTTCGCCCAAACGCGCCCACATGTTCACGATCCAGGCACGGCTCCAGCCGGTGTGACCGCCGCCGTGCGCGAGGCGGAACTCGAGCGTCTTGCGCGCCGCGGCGAAGAAATCCCGGCCGCTCGCGGCGGAACTCGAACGGGTGAACTGCGCGCTCGGATGCAACCCGTAGAGATGCGAGATGTGGCGGTGGCCGGGGTAGAACTCGCCATACTCCTTCGCCCATTCCATGACGCGGCCATCGGAGGCAATCTGCGGCAACGCGAGCTTCGCACGGGCGGTCTCGACGGCGGCAACGGTCTCGTCGGCGACGCCGAGGTCGCGGGCGGCGGCGAGGAAGTTCGTGAACGTTTCCCAGATGATCTGCTGGTCCATCGAGCCACCCATCGAGACGCTGTGGTGCGAGCCGTCGGGCGCGATGAACTCGTTTTCCGGCGACGCGCTCGGGCCGGAGACGAGTCGGCCGGACTTCGGATCGACGACGAGCCAGTCGAGGTAGAACAGCGTCGCCTCGCGCAGCACGGGGTAGGCGCGGCGCGCGAGGAAGTCGCGGTCGCCGGTGTAGAGATAGTGTTCCCAGAAATGGCGCGTGCTCCAGCCGAAGCCCATCGGCCACATCGCCCACACGGGCTGGCCATCGGTCGATGCGCCGAGCCAGGCGTCGGTCGTGTAATGCGCCACCGCGCCGCGCGCGCCGTAGATTTCCTTCGCCGCGTGGCGGGCGCCGTTGGCGGCGAGATTCTCGATCAACGCAAAGAACGGCTCGTGGCATTCGCCGAGGCCGGTGACCTCGGCCGGCCAATAGTTCATCTGGATGTTGATGTTGATGTGGTAGTCGGCGCTCCACGGCGCGTACATCGCGCCGTTCCAGAGGCCCTGGAGATTGGCGGCGAGATCGCCGGGGCGCGACGAGCCGATCAGCAGATAGCGGCCGTATTGAAAATGTAGCGCCAGCAGACCGAGGTCCTCCGCCCCACCCTGCACGCGGCGCAGGCGCTCGTCGGTCGGCAACACAGCAAGTGGGTCGCCACCGAACGACAGCGCCGCGCGGCGGAAGAGCCGGCGGTGATCGGCGCGGGCGCGGGCGCCGAGCGTGGCGAACGATTGGCCGGCGACGGCGGCGAGATCGCTCTGCGCCGCGGCGAGGTTGCTGCGCGCGAGCGGCACGGCGGGCATCGGAGCATTGTAGTCGGTGCGGGCGGCGAAGAGCAGGGTGGCCGCATCGGCGCCGCGGAGAACGAGTTTGTCGCTCTCGACGGCGAGCGAGCCGCCCTCGGGCAGAACCCGGAGCACGCCGGCGAATTTCACGCCGTCGCCATAGTGTCCGGCGAGCGCCTGACCGGCCATCTCGAGCGAGCCGTCGGGCCGCGCGGTGACGGTTACATCGTCGCGCTGGAGCGCGGCGGAAAAAGTGATCTGCCCGGGTTTGTCGGCGGTGAGCCGAATGACGAGCAACTGGTCGGGCGCGCTCGCGAGCACCTCGCGGCGAAACGTCACGCCGCCCTGCGTGAACTCGGTCGTGGCGGTTGCAGCGTCGAGATCCAGCGCGCGACGGTAGTTGGCCGGCTCGCCGTCGGGCAACGTGAAGGCAAGTTTCAGGTCACCCAAAGTTTGGTGACTGCTGCCGACCTGCGGCTGCGGCCCGATCACCTCGTCCTGCACGAGCTTTTCCGCTTCGGCGAATTTCTCCGCGAAGAGCAACTCGCGGATCTTCGGGAGCTGTTTGCCCGCGGCGGTGCGGTTACGCGCCTCGGGGCGACCGCACCAGATCGTGTCCTCATTGAGCTGGATCGTCTCCGTGGGGACACCGCCGAAGACCATCGCGCCGAGCCGGCCGTTGCCGAGCGGTAAAGCCTCGGTCCACTCCTTCGCCGGTTGCTTGTACCAGAGCTCGAGGCCGCGGAAATCCGCAGCGGGATCGGCGACCGCGCTCGGGGCCAGGACGGGCGCGACAGCGGTTTGAGCGTTCGCGCTGTTCAAGGACGCCAACACAAGCGCGCCAAGCAACAGCTGGGAGAGGAGACGAGGGGCAGAGGTGAACATCGCACCCGACTTTGCGAGCGCCGGCAGACCGATCCAGCGGAAAGACCGATGAAAACTCGGGACAGCGCCGCGTGCGGACTGCAACGCCCACTCGCACCCGTCGCGCAACTCGGTGGCGCCGGAGCGGACGACGATCTCGAGGCGGCTCACGCCGCGACTACTCCTTGTCGCAAACGATGTTCGCGTGCCGCGCGACGAGTTTCCACGAGCCATCCTTGCGCATCCATACGTTCGTGTAGCGCCGCTTGACCTCCGGCCCGAGGCGTCCCTCGACGAGCGGCACCACGGTCTCGCTTCCCATCGAGAAGACGATGTCGCCTTGCACGACGATGCTCTCGACGTTTCGGACAAACGAGGCTCGCGCGTTCTGAAAGACCGGGCGATCCAGCACCGTGGCACCCGCCGGCACGATTTTGCCCTCGGGGTTGTGGACCACGAAGTTCCGGTCCCAGAGCTGCTCGAGCGTCGCGCCATCGCGAGCGAGGACCGCCTGAACCTCCCGCCCTTCCAGAATCCGGATCGTCTGGCTGATCTCCGCAACGTCTTCGTTTGTCGACGCCGCGCCACGTGCGAGGGCCGGGACCAGCATCAAACAAGCAATCACGATGCCCGAATTCCATGTTTTCATAGGGAGCCTTTCAAAGCCGCCTCGAGGCGGTGCGGGGAATCCGCAGAGACCGGGAAGCGCAGAATGTTTGCGGGCGCGATGCCGATCCGCAGTAGAAGACGGAACGAGACAGCGGAGAGGATAACGCCACACGCGAGGGTAGCCCCATGGGCGGCAATTTCTATCCGGCCGCGCCCTGTTTCGCACTGCCTCGCCTGGAGGCACAACGAGAACGCACGGAGTCGGCCTCCAGCCGCAGCACAGCGGAGTCCTACCGTCCCGTTCCTCCGGCCAAAGAAAAAGGGCGGGCGCTTGGGGAAGCGTCCGCCCTCGGAGTCGGAATGTGCGGGGTTTGCGGGCTGGTTTCAGGGGCGCGGGATCGGCCGCTCCCGAAGGTGAAACGGGTCAGATCAACTCGCACTTGCCGCCCGCACAGGCCGTGGCGGCGCCGCGGGATTCGTGGCCGGCGGTGTGGTCCTCCTTCTCGGGAACCTTCGCGTAGTCGACCTGGGTGTAGTGCAGGCTGTTCCACTTGCGCACGTCCTCACGGCCGGCGATGGCCTCGCGGGGGGCCTGGCGGTAGTCCTTGTCGCCGCTGGCGCCGAGGAGCGCGACGCCGGTGAACGCGTGTTGGTTCTCCCAGATGAAGTCGGCGACGGCGGGCCATTCGTCGGCCTGCACGGTGATGGTGTTGGAGACGTTGTGGTGGGCGTCGGTGTAGGTGGTGACCGCGCGGCCGCCCTGCACCCAGTTTTCCTGGACGAGGCGGACGTACTCGAGGAGGCGGAGGGCGGGCACGTCGTCCTTGAGGAGCGCGTGCGGCGGGGCCTCGACGGGGAACGTGATGACGTCGGTGCCTTCGTTGTAGACCGACTTCTCGGTCATGTGCGGGTTGTGCTTCTTGAACCAGCGGTAGATCGGGTCGCCGGAGCTGGCCTGCACGCGGCGGAAGTAGCGGCGGGCGTGGTGCGGGTGGATGCCGGAGCCGGCGTTGAGCACGAGGGACGAGGTGCCCTCGGGCTTCACGCAGGTGGTGCGGGCGGCGCGGTTGATGCCGAGCGCGGCGGCACCGGTGGCGTTGATGGCCTTCACGACCTCGGCGCCGCGGCGAAGCGTGGCGGGATCGAGGAGGATCTCGGGGTTGTCGAGCACGCCGCAGATCGAGACGCCGATGAGGGCCTCGCGCTCGTTGATGACGCGGGTGACCGGCCCGAGGTACGGGATGTCGGTGTACGTCGCCTGCACGGTGCCGATGAGCGCGGCGGCGCGGGCGAGCGCGAAGAACTGGTCGGCGGTGTCGGCGGCAGCGCCGGAGATGGTCGAGAGGTTGCACATCTGCCAACCCCAGAGCTCCATGCCCTCCTCGAGGTGACCGGTGTAGCCGTAGGCGCGGAGCTTCTCGATCTCGCGCGAGGTGACGACGAGCTTCGGGTTGAGCGCGATCTCGACACAGGGGTTCGGGAGCACGTCGGGATCGGAGCCGTTGACAAAGTAGAAGCCGGGCTCGCCGAACTGTTTCTGGCACTCGAAGAGACGCTGGTAGACATCGCGCGGCGTCTGGTCGCGGACGAGCACGGCCGAGTTGTTGGAGGCGGAACGCTGCGGGTGGGACTTGAACCAGTCGCCGGTCTTGGCGGCCATCATCTCCTCGTCCTCGGGGCTGAAGAGGCAGATCGTGGCCGAGCGGCGGATACCGCCGGAGAGCACGGACTGCGCGACGTGCATGCAGATGTCGTAGACCTCGATCGGGCGGAGCTGGCGGCCGGCGGCGCCGATGAGGATCTCCTCGACGCGGGTGAGCGCGCGCTTGAGCGGGAGGTGGCCGGGGGCCTTGCCGCCGCTGGTCTTGAGGAGCGCGCCACGCGGGCGGATTTGATGGAACGAGAACTCGATCTTGTAACCGTGGATGAACGACTCGAGGAGCTCGTGGAGCGAGTCGGACCAGCCCTCGACGGTGTCCGGAACCGGGTAGTGTTTGACCGGCAGCTCGAGCTCGTCGGCGCGGGCGGCGAGGGCCGGCAGCATGGCGACATGCTGCTTCTGCACGGAGAAGCCGCAGCCGCAGCCGCTGAGGAGCAGGAAGAAATACTCGCGGAAAAACTCGACGCGGTTCACCGGCGAGGCGGTGCAGTTGTAGATGCGGGCGTTGGAGACCTCGATCGCGCGGCCGCCGAACTGCAGCGAACGCATCGAGGGCAGCACCTTCTTCGCCTTCACGAGGTTGTAGGCGCGGACGATCTCGTCGGCGAGCGAGCCGAGCGGACCGGTGTCACGCGCGGCTTCGGGGGTGACGACGCCCTTGGCGACGAGCTCGCGCAGAGTGGCGTTGAGGTCCTTGTCGGCGAGTTTCGCCACGCGGCGCAAGTGCATCTGCGCGACGCGCTCCACTGCCTCGGCCCAGATCTCGCGCCGGCCAAGCGCCTCGTCGTAGCGGCAGTAGCGGCTGATCGCGATGTAGTCCTGCAGACCGCAGTCGCCGTGCACGACCGGGCGGAGCTCGGAATGCTGGATGCGGTAGAAGATGTAGTGGCGCGCGATCTCGTATTGGCCGTGCTTGAGCAGCGTGAGCTCGATGAGGTCCTGCACATCCTCGACGCCCGGGGCGCCGGCAGTGCCGAATTTCTCGATGACCATGTCGCGCACCTCGGCGGAGAGGTTGAACACGTTTTTGAACTCCGCGTCGTCCAGACCGTAGCGATGGTCGGAGCTGTCGCGGTGCGGGTTCTTGGCCTCGTCGTGCTTGGCGCCATAGGCGGCGAGCGCGATTGCGCGGACGATACGTTCAAGTTTGAAGGGGGCGGCTTTGCCGTCGCGCTTCTTGACGGTGAGAAGGATTTCCGACTCGGGCATGGAAGTGGTGCGTTCGAAGGTACGAGAAGAGGTGTCAGCAGGCATGGTCGGTTCGGGGACGATGGCTTTGAAGAGGAAGAAAGGCGGAGGGACGGGAAAGGAAACAGCCCGCGCTCAGCTCGCGCGGGTCTTGGCGGCGCGGGCGGCCGAGAGGCGCCAGAGGGATTTCAGGCCGAGGCGCCACGCGGTGAGCAGGAGCGCGGAAACAGCGCCGATGTCGGCGTGGAGCGGCGGCAGCTCGAGGTGGAGCGCCTGCGCCTGATCGAGCCACTTCTGCCGGCGTGCCGCGGCGCGCAGCAGGCAGCTCGGATCGATGTCGCCGGCGGTGAGATGCTTCTCCTTCAGGTCGGCGGGAATCGCGGCGATCTCCTGCACCTCCCCGTCGAAGTATTTGAGCGTATCCACCATCTCGGCCGACCACAGGCCGCGCGCCTTCAGGTCGCGCACGAGCTCCGCGGAAAAGACGACAAACTCGCCGGAAAGCGTCGATTCGACCTGCACGTTGCGCGAGGCCGGCTCGACGGAGGCGGAGGTGCCGGCGATCTGGTCGATCCACGGCGTGGGCGCGAGGGCGAGCAGCGAGGCGTTGCGCAGGCCGTGCGTCGCGACGGCGGCGCGCACTGGTTGCCAGTCGATACGACCGTCACGCGGGAGATCGGAAGCGAGACCGCGCTCGGCTGCGGCCGCGGCGGCGGTGTCGATCGGGAACAGGCCGCGGTCCCACTTCGAACCCTTGAACGTGGAATAGCAGCCGCGCTCGGCCGCGAGCTCCGCCGAGGCGGCGGTGGCGGCATGCGCGAGCGCCTCGAGGCATGCGTCGTTGAAATCCTCCGCCGCGGCGGAACCGAACGCGAGGCCCTTCAGGTGCAACGCCCGCGCGAGGCCCATCACGCCGAGCCCGAGCGGGCGGTGGCGCTGCGCGGCGCGGCGTGCGGACTCGGTCGGAAAACGGTGCAGATCGAGGACGTTGTCGAGCGCGCGCACGGCGACGCGCACAGTGTGACGCAGCGCGGCGAGATCGAGCGCGCCCGCGGCATCGAGGTGCGCGTCGAGAGCGACCGCGCCGAGCGCCGCTGAGGCCGTTTCGCCGTCGGCGGTGTTGAGTGCGAACTCGGTCGCGAAAGTCGGCGAACGCAGCGGACCGACCTGGTCCTGCGCCGCACGGAGCGCGAAGGCGTCTTTGAACGCGACCGAGGCGCGGCCGTCGAGCAGCGCCTGGACGAGGTCGCGCCAGAGCTCGGCGGCGGGCAGACGGCGGCTCCAGAGCGAGCCCTGCGCGGCGAGCGCCTCGTACTCCGCGTAGCGACGGGCGAAGGCGGCGCCGGAGAGCGCGGGCAGATCGGCGACATCGGCCGGCCGGAACAACGACCACTCGGCGCCGGCGACAACGCGCTGGACGAAGAGATCGGGCATCCACTGCGCCAGCACGAGCGCGGGCCGAGCGGATTCGCCCGCGCGCGCGACGAGCAGGCCCGGGAGGTCCGCGTGCCACGATTCGACAAACGCCGCGCCTTCGACCGGACCGACGGCGCCAAGCATCGCGCGGTGCAGGTCCAGGTAAGTGTCGAGGCCGCGCGCCTCGAACTCGGAGGCTTCCGGATCGATGGCCTGCACCGCGGTCCACGCGCCGGCGAGCGAACCGCCGCGGACGGCAAGGTAGGCGTTGTCGGCGATGGCGCGCTGCATCACGCCCTCGAGGTGATTATCGACGTGGTAGGCGTAGTGCGCGACGAGCTGGCGTTTCGGCGTGCCGGCGTGGGCGAGGACCGGAGCGGCGGGCAGGAAACGGCGCGACTTGAGCAGCTCGAAGAGTTCGAGGCAGCGCGCGTCGCGCCCGCGGCGTTCCTCGGAATTGAGGCCCATGGCGACGCGCATCCAGAGGAACTGCGGCACCTCGAGGTGGCGGACCTTCGCGCCGTCGCGGCGGGCGGTGACGAGGAAGCGCTCGGCGAGCGTCTGGACCGCGGCGAGGTCGAGCGCGAGGTCGGCGGCGGGGTCGAGCGCGGCGGCAAGTTTTTCGAGCTGGAACGCCTCGATCAGGCGCGGCTGGAGCAGCCCGAGCCCGACCGCTTCAAAGATGTACTCGCTGAAGACGCGGCAGTGGAACTCGCGCAAGCGGTTGATGCCGTCGCGCACGATATCCCAGCCGAGCGCCTCCTCGTAGAGGTAGGTGAGCTGGAGGCGGCCGGCGAAACGGGCGAACTCGCTGTCGCGCTCAATGAGCGCGCGGGCGTTGCGCGCGACGGTGGCGGCGAGATCGGCCTGCGAGATGTTGTCGTAGACGGAGCGGCGCAGCTCGTGCTCGAGTTCGTCGGCCGAAAGAGGCAGCGCCAAACCGGCGGCGGCGTATTCGATGCGCAGACGCAGATCGTGGCCATCCCAGAGGAACGTCTCGCCGCCCGGGCGGACGACGACGATCATCGACGGCTGCGCGACGGCGGGCGCCGGGGTCGCCTCGTGGCCGCGCACGGCGGTGCGCATCGAGCGGTAGATGATGAACGCCTCGGCGACCTTGAAGTGGCCCGCGCGCATCAACTCCTCCTGGACAACGTCCTGAACCTCCTCGATGTGGAGGAACGGCTCGCGGGTCGCGAGTGCGCGGGCGGTGACGGCGCGCGCGATCTCGGCGGCGGGCGCGGGATTCTGTTGGAGCGCGAGGAACGATTTGCGGATCGCGATCTCGATTTTGGCCTCGTTCCAAGGCACAACGTGGCCGTTGCGGCGGATCAGCCTGACGGGGGTGCTGCAGGAGACGCGGTCGGTGCCGAGTTTTGCGCCGCGGGTGTAGAGGAGGCTCTTGGCGACATCGTATGCACTGTTGTCGACGAGCGTCTTCTCGATGAGGACGTAGAGCTCGTTGAGGTCGACGCGCAGCGGGCGCTGGCGCAGGGCGAGCGCGGTGAGGTTGGTTGCCACCTCTTCGGCGATACGCGCGACGAACTGTTTGTGCGCCTCGGTGAAGATGGAGGTCTCGCCGCGGGCGAGAAGCAGCGTGGTGAGGGACTTGCCGACCGTGTCGGCGATCTCGCCGAGGTCGAACGGCTCCGGACCTTGGGGACAGAGAACCTGCACCTCCGGCAACGCCGACCTCTTATCGCGCACCGCGTCGCGCCACGGGTAGTTCGGCTTCCGGTCCTTGGGGGCGGTGGCGAAGCGCTTAAGCGCGAGGTCATGCTCGAGACTGGAGTGCGGTGTCATCCCAGGAATGAGCAGTCGGCAGTGCTGTGTCGGGGTTTGGAAAATGCGAGCACCCGACGCCGCGCGGGCGTCGGGTGCTCGCGCGAAAATTCAGGTTCGGACGCCGCCCGGAAGCGTGGCGGCGGGGGCGTGCCAAGTCACGTTATCCGCCTGCGCACAAGCCACTGCCGAGGCCGAACCGTGAAGGTTCGCGCGGGAGGCGATGGCTTGGTGGCAATTCATGGCGGGAAAATGCGGCTTGGAGCGGGAAAAAGGCGGGCGATCAGGGCCGTAAAACGGCAGACCGGGAGGTTTGGCCACACAAAGTTATTTCGAGTTATTTACCGGTTGCTAACCACTACGGGTTGTGGGTGGCCAAATTCGAGGGCACAACATATGGGTTTGGCGGAAAAACCCGTCAACTGGTTTCTGGAAAGGAAAACATGATTTCTGCTCATCCGCGCGGCCCCGGTGCGCTCCCTCGACGGTGGTGGCCGTTTTCGTCCGTCGGAAGTCCCAGAAACGGCCGTTTTTCGAGCCCACTTTGACGGTTTCGTCACGACTGCGAAGGCCACGAGAGGCGACGGCGAATGCCGCGATGCGCCCACGCGCTCCGCTAAGGAAGGCGCGAGGCGATTCGGCGCAGGACCACGCGCCAGCGGACGTGTTGCCCTGCCCTCCCCGTCGCGCACCAGACAGCAAAAACGGCGGCCCCGGAGGGGCCGCCGTCGGAAGTCGCTGAAATGCGGATGCGCTCAGCGCTGGTTGGGCAGCACGTAGTCGCGTTTGACGGCGCCGGTGTAGATCTGCCGCGGGCGGTAGATGCGGGCCTTCGAGGTGGAGGCGACCTCGCGCCAGTTGGCGATCCAGCCGGGCATGCGGCCGATGGCGAACATGACGGTGAACATGTTCAGCGGGATGCCGATCGCGCGCATGATGATGCCGCTGTAGAAATCGACGTTCGGATACAGCTTGCGTTCGACGAAGTACGGATCCTTCAACGCGGCCTGCTCGAGGTGGCGGGCGATGTCGAGCAGCGGGTCCTTGCGGCCGAGCTTGGTGAGCACGTTGTCGCACGCGCGGCCGATGATCTTGGCGCGCGGGTCGTAGTTCTTGTACACGCGGTGGCCGAAGCCCATGAGGCGGGCCTTGCCGTTCTTGGCGGCCTCGATGAAGCGCGAGCCGTCGTCGCCGGTGGCGTGGATCTGCTCGAGCATCTCGATCACGGCCATGTTGGCGCCGCCGTGGAGCGGGCCCCAGAGGGCGGAGATGCCGGCGGAGATGGAGGCGAAGAGATTGGCGCCCGAGGAGGCGACCATGCGCACGGTGGAGGTGCTGCAGTTCTGCTCGTGGTCGGCGTGGAGGAGCAGGATCAGGTTGAGCGCGCGCACGACCTCGGGCTCGGGGATGAAATCGTGGTACGGCTCGGAGAACATCATGTGCAGGAAGTTCTCGCAGTAGGTGAGGTTGCGTTTCGGATGCACGAGCGCGAGGCCCTTGCTCAGGCGGTACGACATCGCGGTGAGCGTGCGGACTTTCGACACGGCGATCGCGGAGGCCTCCTCGTAGTTCTTGAGATCACGC
>DATGXO010000029.1:0-29424 GCA_035298965.1 Opitutaceae bacterium
GCAGCGGTGAAGCCGATGGGCTGGATGACGGCCTCCAGCATCTCGTGGATGGAGGTGAGATCGTCGACGATGAGAACCGAGGGCATGGCGCGAGGTAACGGAAGAGGGCGGACCGGTGCAAGCCCGGCGCGGCAGTTGTGACGGAGCGCCGGAGTGGATCAGCTGTTATTGCCGACGACGTTGGCCAAATTGAAGATTGGGAGGAACATCGCCATCACAATGCCGCCAACGAAAACACCAAGAAAGCAGATCAGCAACGGTTCGATTAGTGAGGTGAGCGCGGCGACGGTCGCATCGACCTCCGTATCGAAAAAATCAGCAACTTTGCTCATCATTCCGTCAACATTGCCGGTGGATTCGCCCGCCCGGACCATGTGTTTCATCATCGGCGGGAAATAGGCGTTGGTGGCGAGGATATCGGAGATCTGTCCGCCTTGGCTGATGTGTTTGGCAATATCAGCGCAGGCTTTCTCGATCTGCGTGCGGCCGCTTGAGGCTGCGACGATCTCGAGTGTGCGAAGGATTTGGACGCCGGAGCGCATTAGCGTCGCATAGGTACGGCAGAAACGGGAGAGCGCAATCTTGTGCGAAAGCGGGCCGAAGATTGGCGCGCGATGGACGAGACTGTCCTTGAACTCTCGACCTTTGGGGGTGGCAGAGAATTTCTGCCAAATCTTCCACAGGCCGAAGAGCACGACACCGATGTGTACGATACTGATCTTCGTGAAAAAGCCTGCAACGCTCGAAAAATCGGGTTTAAGAAAATTACTGATATCGATGAGTAGCTGAGTCGGTAGGGGAAGTTCAGACCCAAAACTCGAAAACATCTCTGCGAAAATCGGGATCACGAAGACCAGCAGCACGTTCACCAACACCACCGCCAAGCTGATGACGGCAATCGGGTAGGCCATCGCTGATTTGACCTTCTTCGAGAGCTTCACGCTCGCTTCGAAATACGCGGCGACCTTTTGCAGGATTTCGGCCAAATTGCCCGACGCTTCGCCGGCTTCAACCATCGAAATGAAGAGCGAGTTGAAGCCCTTCGGAAATTTCTTCACGGCGGCGGAAAACGAACTGCCGGCGGAAATTTCCAAGCGTACCTCACGTATGATGACACGGAAGACGGGGTTCTCCATCTGCTCCTGCAACGCCTCGAGCGAAGCCACCAGCGGCAGGCCGGCGGCAAGCAGGGCGGCGAGTTGGGCCGTGAAGATCGCGAGCGATTCGAGCGGGATCTTGTAGTTTTTTGCCTTCTTCTCGTACGCCTTTTGTTTGGCGAGCGACTGCGACGCCATGAAGCTCAGCTTCGGCGCACCGGCGGAGGTGCGGGACGAGGCCACGGAAGCGGGTGAGGCCGAGGTCAGAAATGCCATGGTACGAGGAGGCGGGGTTGGTTTGGGTCGAATTAGCCGGGCGCGGGAAGCTCGTGCAATCCCCTATCGGTAAATTCCATTTGAACAAAAATGCGGAAATCCCCCTGGGTTGGTTTTCGCAGCTTCTTCAAAAACGGCCATAGCATCGGGCAAGTCGGGCGTTTGCCGCACCCGTGCCCGCCGTGCGACGCAGTCAGCACTGACTTCGACAATTCGCGCGATGCTCCCGTGTCGAGACCCCAGCAAACACGACCGAAGCTCAGGCTCGGGCGGCGCAGTATGGCGGCGCCAACCATGAGCCGTCAGCCCGCGCGGCGTTCGGAATCGGCGCTGGTCTGAGCGCGACGACTCGCGCGCCAGTTGTCGCGATGTTTGCGGATCCAGTCGAGCAGTGCGCGTTCGAAACCGATGTCGTACCCCAAACGCTCCGACTCGAGCCACTTGTGCTTCAGAATCTCCTCCCGCTCGGCGAGGAACTCCTGATAGAGGCTCGACTGCTTCACGAAGTCGCGGTTCTCGGATGATCGGGGAGCGGGGTTCATTCTCGGTGGGTCTACGAGGCGAGCTGGAGCTGCCGCCGGCCTTCTTCGCTGATCAAACCCGGGTGCCAGGCCGGCTCCCAGACAATTTCCACCCGTACTGTCCGCACGCCCGGCAGCGTTTGCAGCTTCCGCTGCACTTCACCCACGATGCTGTGCGACATAGGACAACCCGCGGACGTCAACGTGAGGCGCACCTGCACCTCGGCCCCGCCCTCCGGTGCAGCAGTCGTTTCCACCCCGTAAACCAACCCCAAATCGACGAGGTTGACGGGGATCTCCGGGTCGCGACAGGTCCGCAACGCCGCGAAGATCTCTTCAGTGGTGGGCTGCATTACGTGTGGGACGCTAGGGTAACTCCGGGGAGTGTCAAAGCTTGGCTTTCCCCAAAACGTCGCGTCAGCCGAGTTTCGCGAGCAACTGCGTCGCAAGGTGCCGGTACGCGGCCGCTCCCGGATGCTGCGGCTGCGCGACGACGAGCGGCGTGCCGGCGTCGCCGGCCGCGCGGATCTCGGCGTAGAGCGGGATCTGCCCGAGGAGCGTCGTGCCGAGCTGCTCGGCGGTGCGCGCGCCGCCGCCTTCGCCGAAGAGCGCGACGCGGTTGCCGGTGGGATCCTCGAACCAACTCATGTTTTCCGCTACACCGAGAATCGGGACGTTCACCTGGTTGAACATCGAACCACCTCGCGCGGCGACCTGGGTCGCGGCGACCTGCGGGGTGGTGACGATAACGGCGCCGTCGAGCGGGATCGTCTGCGCGAGCGTGAGCTGGGCGTCGCCGGTGCCGGGCGGCAGGTCGACGACGAGCACATCGAGCTCACCCCAGAGGACGTTCTGGATGAAATTGCGGATCGCGGAGGTGATCATCGGGCCGCGCCAGACGACCGGCGTGTCCTCGGTGATCAACAACCCCATCGACATCACCTTCACGCCGTGGGCCGTCAACGGCACGAGCATCTTCTGCTCTTCGAGCAACCCCGGGCGCTGACCGGCGAGCCCCATCATCAGCGGCACCGAGGGGCCGTGGATGTCGCAGTCCATCAACCCCACGCCTTTGCCGCCGCGCGCGGCGAGCTCCTGGGCTAGCGCGCAGGCGAGGTTCACGGCGAGCGTGCTCTTGCCCACGCCGCCCTTGCCGCTCGCGACCGCGATGATCTTGCGCACACCGGCCATCGGCGCGCCGGCGCCGGGCGTGGCGGCTGCGGACTGCACGGGGCGCGGCGGCGTCTTCGGCGCCGCGACGGCGATGTCGACGACGATCTCGCGCACTCCCGATCGGCCGCGCAACAACGTCTCGATGTCGCGTCGGAGCTGCTGCGGCACCTGCGCGTCGGCGGTGGTTATCTGTAACGAGATCTTCGCGACTCCGTCGATCAACGCCGCGCCCCGGACCAGCCCGAACGACACGATGTCGCGGCTGAAACCGGGATATTTCACCTGCTTGAGAAGATCCTTGAGTTCGTCGGGAGACACGGCGGGAACAACGGTGGTTTGCCGGCGTCAACTGCCTTGCCAAGCGCCGGTGAAATGTGCGGAGTGCACCTTGGTGTCGCCGGAGGTCCTGTAAACCAAATTTGCCGGCGCATCGCAGACCCTTTCTCAACCATGTTTCGCACTCTCTTCTCCCTCGTGTTGGCAGGTGTGCTGGCGGTCTCGGCCGCGGCGCAGACGGAGCTCGGCCCGGTCGTGATTCGGGCGGATCTCAAATCGAAGGCGATCCGGATCACCGGCGCGCCTGAGCTTACCGGATTGGCGCAGGCGGCGTTCAAGACGCACGGCGCTTTCCGTGTCGTCGCGAGCGATGCAGCCTACACGCTCAACTTCACGCCCGCCGGTGGCAATCAGGTGCGACTCGAGATCACCTCGGGCACTCCTGCGCGCAGCGTCCTCAGCCAGACTGTGAGCGGCACCAGCTCGCGCAACGCGCTGTTCCGCGCCGCCGATGTCGCGGTGCAGCAGATCACAAATCTCCCCGGCTACTTCGCCGGCAAGATCGCCTTCATCAGCGAGCGCACGGGTAACCGCGAAGTTTATACTTCGGATCTTTTCTTCGGCGAAGCGACACAGATCACGCACGACCGCGCGCACGCGCTCTCGCCGCGTTGGTCGCCGGACGGCTCGCGCATCATCTACACGAGCTTCTTCCGCTCCGGCTCGCCCGATATCTACATCATGGCGCCCGGTTCGGGTCAGCGGACACCGTTTGCCAGCTTCAAGGGAACCAACTCCGGCGGCCGTTTCAGCCCCGATGGCTCGCGCGTGGCCGCGGTTCTTTCGGCGGGTGGAAACCAGGAGATCTTCATCGCCAGTGCGAGCGGACAAGGTTTCCGCCGCGTGACCAATTCCCCCGGCGTCGAGGCCAGCCCGTGCTGGTCGCCGGACGGCTCGCGCCTCGTCTTCACGTCCGATCGCGGAGGTCGTCCCGCGCTCTACACGATGTCCGCCGCGGGCGGCGCGATGACCCCGATACCGACGAATGTGAGCGGCTACTGCGCGGAGCCGGACTGGAGCCGCGCGAAGCCGAACCTGATCGCGTTCACCTGCAGCGTGGGCGGCGGTTTCCAGGTCGCCGTGTACGACATGAACTCGCGCCAGTCGCGGATCATTACCAGCGGCGGCGCGGGCACCGATTACCTCGAGCCGGTCTGGCTCGCCGACGGTCGCCACATTCTTTGCACGAAGCGCGCGGGCAGCTCGCGGCAACTCGTGATCGTCGACTCCGAGAGCGAGGCGCGGAATTTCCGCGCCGCCGTCATCAGCCCGGCGTCGATCGGGCAGGTTTCTCAGGCTAACTACCTGAAACGCTGAGCGTCGCCCCAGTCGGCCGCCCGCCCGGTTGTAGCGGGTGTGGAGTTGGAAACGAAAAGCCGCGCGAAGTGCTCGCGCGGCTTTGTCGTATGGCGGGGCGTCAGTCGCCCGAGAAATCGATCACTTGAGCGCGGCGAGGTAGTTGGCCTCGGCGGCGTCCCAGTTCACGACGTTCCAGAATGCCGCGACGTAATCGGGGCGGCGGTTCTGGTAATTGAGGTAGTAGGCGTGCTCCCAGACATCGAGGCCGATGACGGGTTTTCCTTCGAAGCCGGCGACGGCCTTGCCCATGAGCGGGCTGTCCTGGTTGGCGGAGGAACCGACGGCGAGCTTCTTGTCCGAGCCGACGACGAGCCACGCCCAGCCGGAGCCGAAGCGAGTGGTCGCCGCCTTGGCGAACTCCTCCTTCAGCTTATCGAAGCTTCCGAAGGTGCTGTCGATGGCCGCGGCGAGCTGGCCTTTCGGCGCGCCACCGGCGCCCGGGCCGAGGATCTGCCAGAAGAACGAGTGGTTGGCGTGGCCGCCGGCGTTATTGCGCACCGGGCCGCGGATCGCTTCGGGCACTTTCGAGAGATCGGCGATCAACGTGAGCACGTCGAGTGAGGCGAGCGCGGGCTGGTCCTTGAGCGCGTTGTTCGCGTTGGTGATGTAGGCCTGATGGTGCTTGCCCCAATGGATCTCCATCGTGCGCGCATCGATGTGGGGCTCGAGGGCGTTGAAGGCGTAGGGCAGCTTCGGCAGTTCGAATGGCATGGTAGTTTTCTGATTCAGGGTTGATGGATGGCGCGGAACGTGTCGCCGGGCCGCGGCGACGTCAACCGGCGGCGGGAATTTGACGGCGTCGCTTATGACAACGCGCGGCAGGATAAGCCGTTTCTGGGAAACAGCTACTGTGGCTCCTCGACCGATTCCGCGGCGGCGTCGCCCGCGGGAGCTGCACGTTTCAGCCGGAAATAGGCGCGCAACAACTCCCGGCATTCGCTCTCCAACACACCCGACTCGCGGAGCGGGCGATGGTTCACGCGGGGCAGGGCGGCCAGATCGGTCGCGCCGCCGAGGCAGCCCATCTTCGGATCAGGCACGGCGAAGACCACGCGCTTGATCCGCGACATGATCGTTGCGCCGGAGCACATCGGACAGGGTTCTTTGGTGACGTAGAGCGTCGCCTCCTCGAGGCGCCAGTCGCCGATCGCGCGGGCCGCCTGGGTGATCGCGAGAATCTCGGCGTGCGCGGTGGGATCGTCGGAGTGTTCGACCTGGTTGTGCGCCGCGCCGATGATCTCGCCGCCGCGCTCGATGATCGCCCCGATCGGCACCTCGTCGCCGCGCCAGGCATCGATCGCCTGGTTGTAAGCGAGGCTCATGAAGAACCGCTCGTCCCGATACAGCTGCGAGAGATGCAGTTTGGGAAACGGGCACGCGAGGCGATCGGTGGAGCGGTCGGTCATTGGTGGCGCGGCGGAATGGAGCCTTGACTTACCGGGGCGCGCGCGGGCATTCAATGGCTTAACGCAAGCTCTTGCACACGACACGCATGCATTTCCATTCTCCCGTTTCCACCCATGGCTGACGACAAATCGATCGAAGTTGAAGGTAAGATCGTCGCGGTGCTGCCGGGCACGATGTTCCGGGTGGAGCTGACCAATGGGCACGTGGTGCTGGCCCATATCTCGGGGAAATTGCGGAAGCATTTCATCAAGATCATGGCGGGCGACATGGTTCGCATGGAGATGAGCCCGTACGATCTGGAGAAGGCGCGTATCACCTATCGCGTGCGCACTCAGGCTCCCGCGGGCATGCCGCCGCCGCAACGGCGCCGGTGATCCGCTGCCGGGCGCGACGCCCATGCCCGGCGAGAAACGCAGGCCAACGCCCCAACCTCCGGCTCCGCTCCCCCCGGAGTTGCAGGACCGAATCGACGCCTTTCTGGCGTTCCTCCAACTCGAGCGAGGTCTGGCCGCCAACACCCTCGGAGCCTACGAGACCGACCTGTTGCAGTTCGCGCAGGCGCTGAAAGCGGGGGGGATTACAAACTGGACGGGGATAACGGGCAGCCATGTGTCGGACTGGCTCTACCGGCTTTCCGAGGCAGAAACAGCAGTCTCGAGCATGGCCCGGAAACTCTCCGCCGTACGGATGTTGGCCCGCTTCCTCGTGAAGGAAGCCGTTTGCCGGACCGATTTTACGGAGCTGGTCGAGGGTCCGAAGGTCGTCCGGAAACTACCCGCGACATTGAGCGTCGCCGACATGAAAAAGCTGCTCGCCGCCCCCACCGCGGGCAACCCGCAGGGGCTGCGTGATCGGGCAATCCTTGAGCTGTTCTACTCAAGCGGTCTGCGAGTCTCCGAACTAGCGGGCCTGAACCTGCAACAAATCGACCTCCAACAAGGATTTGTACGTGTTTTCGGCAAAGGATCGAAAGAGCGGGTCGTGCCGGTCGGCGGGCAGGCTGCCGAGGCCGTCGCAACCTACCTCGCGGCGGGCCGTCCCGGGTTGGTGAAACCACGCACCGGCAGTGCCCTGTTCCTGTCGGAGCGAGGTCAGGCGATTTCGCGAAAGACGATTTGGGCGCTGATTAAGGGCTACGCCAAGAAGGCTGGCCTTTCTCAGAACGTTAAGCCTCATTCGCTTAGGCATTCATTCGCTACCCACCTGCTGTCCGGCGGCGCTGATTTAAGGGCCATTCAGGAGATGCTGGGGCACGCCGATATCGGCACCACCCAGATCTATACGGCGGTCGAGACATCGCGGCTCACTGAGCAACACGCCCGATACCACCCTAGGGGGCGCTAGCAAAATCGCGGCTTGTCGGAGTCGAGGTCGCGGCTACTTGTCCGCGCCCCGCCCGTAAAAGGGCGGTCAAGTCCAGTGCCAGGGGCCACCCCAGCCAGTGGCCACGAAACACCGAACCAGAAAGACACCGTATGATCCGACAAACAATCCGACTCCTGATGGCTGTGATGCTCGTGTGCTTCGCCGCCAGCCTCCGCGCCGGCGAGCAATGGGAGACGCTTCAGGCCATCCACCTGATCGAAAACCCGCAGAACACCACGCGCCCGGGAGCCCATGGTGAGTTGGGAGCCTACCAATTCCGCCAGTCCACATGGCGGATGCACTCCCGCGCACCGTTCCGCAACGCCTTGGTCCGCAGCCACGCGGATGAGGTCGCCGTCGCCCATTACGACTGGCTCGTCCAGCAACTCCGGCGCAATGGCGTGCGTCCCTCCGCCTACAACATCGCCCTCGCTTGGAACGCTGGTATCGGCGCTGTCGTCTCCGGCCGCGCTCCGCGCACCAGCCATCAGTACGCCCAGCGCGTAGTGAACGTCGCCGACGAACTCCGCCGCGCGACCATCGCGTCCTCGATCACCTCGCGGGCGCCGATGAAACCGATCATCCTCACGCCGTGAGTGCTGCGGCCGCGCGCCGCTCACTCTGCCAACAACTCGCCCTGCACCGCCTTTGGTGGTGCGGGGCTTTTCTTCTCCGGCTTCGAATTGAGGTGCCGCGGCGGCCGCGAGACTTTGGCCGACATCGCGCTCTCGCGATCCGCGACGATCCGCGTGCACATCGCCTGCACGTGCATCTTCAGCCAACGCGCGGTCGGGCTCGCCGGCGTGTAGTCGGCCGGACCGTAGTGATCGATGCGGCCGACCTGGCGCAGGCGGTCGTTCTGCTCGAACTCCGCCATGTTGTCCGGATTGTAGACGGCGTAGGCTTTGCCGCCGTTCTTCTTCACGACCGAGAAACACGGCACATCGCTCGGGCCATCGGCGATGTAGATCATGTTCTGGAACGGGATCCGCCGGTCCTCCGGCGCGATGTTCGCGTTCACGTCGATCTCGGGATTCTTGTTCGTGCCCTTGTTGATCTCGAAGAGCGCGCGGGTCTTCGTCGTGTTGTCGATCAGCGCGCCGATCTGCGCGATCTCCGCCTCGGCTTCGATTTCAAATTCCTTCTGGCCCACGAAGCCCGGCGGCAATGGATTCTCGATGAACTCGCACGCCCAGATCCCGTCCACATGCGGCGCCATCGCGCTGCCGTGGATCATCTCCGCCAACCCCGTGCTCACCACGTAGTGCTCGAGCTTGATCTCGTGCTTTTGAAACTCCGGCTTCTCGCGCACCCACTCGCGCGCTGCCGGGAAAAACTCCGGCAAACCCGGGTACAGCCGGATCTCGCCGCCGCACTCGCGCAGGATCTTGTTGTTCAACCCCCGCAGACGCCCGTGCTTCACGTACGTGAGCAGGTGATTGAGGTAGCCGTTTTCGCCGGAAACGTGGTAACCACGCCGCCGGTACTCCTCGATCATCGCGTTGGTCTCGGCCCAGAAGTCCTGGTCCACGACCCCGTACCGCCGGAACAGCGGCGCCTGCATGTACTCGGGGATGAGCGTCTTGTCGAAGTCCCAGATGCAGGCGATGATGTTTTGCGTGAACAACGTGGTGGCCATGGGCGAGGGAAGGGCGCCGCAGTCGCCGCGAACGGGTCGCGGCCTTGCGTCCGCCGCAGAAAAACCCCATGCCCTCCGCTCCGCAACGTACATTTTCCCGGCCCGCCGCCCAATGCCCGCACTGCCCGATATCGCGCCTTTCCGCCGACGCAAAGAGGAGCTCGACGCCCAGATGGCCGATCCGGGTTTCTACGCCAACCCGCGCCTCGCCGCCGAGGTCACCCGCGAGAACCAGCGCCTCGCCGCGCTCCTCGAGAAACACGCCGAATGGCAACGTCTTGGCCGCGACCTCGCCGAAAACACCGCCCTCGCCAAGGACCAGACGGCCGATGCCGACCTGCGCGAACTCGCCGCCGCCGAGCTGCCCGCGCTCACCGCCCGCCGCGACGCGCTCGAGCGCGAAGTGCTCGTGTCGATGATCCCGCCCGAGCCCACGGACTCGCGCAACACCGTCTTCGAGATCCGCGCCGGCACCGGCGGCGAGGAAGCCGCGCTCTTTGCCGCGGAACTCGCGCGCATGTACCAGAAATACGCCGAGAGCCGCGGCTGGAAGGTCGACCCGCTCTCCACCAGCCCCAGCGAGCGCGGCGGCTGCCGCGAAGCCATCTTCCTCGTCTCCGGCTCCGAGGTCTACAAGCAGCTCAAGTTCGAGAGCGGCGTCCACCGCGTGCAACGCGTCCCCGTCACCGAGGGCAGCGGCCGTATCCACACCTCCACCGTCACCGTCGCCGTGCTGCCCGAGGCCGAGGAGGTCGATGTGAAGATCGACCCGCAGGATCTCGAGATCACCGTGCAACGCGCCAGCGGACCCGGCGGCCAGGGCGTGAACACCACCGACTCCGCCGTCCGCATCATCCACAAGCCCACCGGCCTGATGGTCTACTGCGCCGACGGCCGCTCGCAGCTCAAGAACAAGGCCAGCGCCATGTCCGTCCTGCGCTCGCGCCTGCTTCAGGCTGAGCAGGAGAAGGAGCGCGCGAAATACGCCGCGCAACGCCGCAGCCAGATCGGCACCGGCGATCGCTCCGAGCGCATCCGCACCTACAACTTCCCGCAGAGCCGCTGCACCGATCATCGCATCGGCTTCACGCTCCACAGCCTCCCGCAGATCATGGAGGGCAATATCGACCCGCTCGTCGCCGAGCTTCAGCGGGTCGATTTCGAGGAGCGTTTCGCCGCCCTCACCGGCCAGCCCGTCAGTCCCCGCCGCCGCGCCGACGAGGAGGATTGAGCGGAGGAATTTTGGAGCTAGGAGATAGCCTGAGTTCCACATTCTCCTACCTCCGCATTCTAGCTTCTAACTTCTAGCTTCCTCCTCATCCTGTGCAGCCGCTCCTCGAGATCATCCGCAAAACCACCGATTTCCTTCGCTCAAAAGGCGTGGAGAGCGCGCGGCTGGAGGCCGAGGTGCTCGTCGCTCACGCGCTCGGGCTTAAGCGCATGGACCTCTACCTCCAATTCGAGCGGATGCTTACCGACGCCGAACTCGACGCCGTCCGCCCGCTCGTCAAACGCCGCGGCCAACGGGAACCGCTCCAGCACATCCTCGGCGAGACCGACTTCTTCGATCTCAAGCTCAAGACCGACCGCCGCGGCCTCATCCCGCGCCCCGAGACCGAGCTCCTCCTCGAATTCGCCACGAAGAGCTTCGAGTCCGCGCCCGCCCGTATCCTCGACCTCGGCACCGGAACCGGCGCCATCGCGCTCGCGCTCGCGAAATTCTGGCCCGAATCCGCCATCGTCGCCGTCGACCGCAGCGCCGACGCCCTCGCGCTCGCTCGCGAGAACGCCCAAAAACTCTCCCTCGCCGACCGCGTGCGCTTCCTCGAGTCCGACTGGTTCGCCGCGCTCGCCAGCGGAGCGCCGTTCGGGTTGATCGTCTCGAATCCGCCGTACCTCACGGCCGCCGAGGTCGCCGCCGCCGAGCCCGAGGTGCGCGACCACGATCCGCACAGCGCGCTCGTCGCCGAGCGCGACGGCCGCGCCGATCTCGAGACGATCATCCGCGACGCGCCCGCATTTCTCGCTCCCGGCGGCCTGCTCGCGCTCGAGACTGGCATCGCTCAGCACGCCGCGTTGATCGAGTTCGCCCAGCCGTTCGGATACGCCTCGATCGAGTCCAAGCGAGACCTCACCGACCGCGAGCGCTTCCTGCTGCTCCGCCGGTAGCGCGGAGGGGGAGCTAGGTAGGACCAGATTGCGCCGCCTCCTCAGGCGGAGCGACCTTGGTTTTCCGTTTAGCGCGGACCATTCAACGGAGAGAGTCCGTGTGTCCCGCTACCGCAGACTGAACTGCGCGAGGTGTGTTCACCCGGTTGCGCGGGAAGCGCATTCATGGCATCAGTATCCTCATGAAGAAACTCCCCCTTACCTTCGTTCTCCTTGCATTTGGCGCCATGACCGCCGCGGCGGTTCCGGCCTTCGATCCGGCCTCCCCCGAGGCTGTCGCGATCGGCCGCCGCGCGACCAACTGGGGCCCAATGCCCGAGTATCAGGTGACTCCGCTCAAGACTGTCGCACCGGATTACGGTGCGGCGCTCAAACAGAAGGGAGTTGTCGGCACGGTCATCGCCGCGGCTTTGATCGGTGCCTCCGGGCAGGTCGTCGATGCGACGGTCGTCACCAGCTCCGGCGACAAGAAACTCGACGGCATGGCGCTGGCTGCGTTTCGCCAATGGCGTTTTCCATCCCTGCGCGATGGTCGGGTTCCCGTGCGGTACGTCGTGAAACAATCGTTCGAGTTCAAGGCGGCCGAGTAGCACGCCTCACTCAGCCTTCGCGCGGCCAAGTCTTCGGACTTGGCCGTCTTCGTTTTGAGCTCGGGCGACCGACTCTCCGCGCGGCCGCCGCTAGTTGTTCGCCGTCTCGTCGTGCAACAGCGTCGTGCCCGCGAAGAGTTTTCGGAGGAAACGAAGCGCGGCGGGTTTGTCGGCGGGATCGATCCCGAGTTCGACGACGAACTCGTGGTGGCCCTCGAAACGTGCGGCCTTCGCCGGATCGAGCGACACGCGCAGCACCGATGTGCTCCAACGCAGTTCGCGGATCACGTCGTAGCCGCTCCAGAGCTGGCCGTCGCACTCGAAGCGGATGTCGCCGAAGCGGCCGGGCTTCAGGTCGGCGCGCCGCTGGATCGCGAGGTAGTGGTCGTCGCAGGAGAGGTGGAAAACGAGCACGCCGTCTTCGGTGTGCTCCGTCATGAGGGTCGTTGCGGCGAAGTGGATCATCTGGGAAACGGAAATCTAGAGGCTAGCTGGCGGGAGCGAGAAGACGAAAGCCGTGAGCGACGTTTGATTCGGGTTTGATGCTCATGAATCCTTTCCCGCTTTCTTCGGCGTCCGCCGAAACCTTCGGCGGGCTCCCACGTTCAAGGCTCACGATGAAAGTCACGACCTCTCTTCTGTCGCTCGCCATTCTCGCCTCCACCGTCTCGGCCCGCGCCGTCGAGCCGGTCCCCACGCCCACGGCGACCGCGCCTGTCCCGGGCGAACTCGCCTCGCGGCTGCAGGACATCACCGCGCAGCTCAACCTCACCGAAGACCAGAAGGCGAAGATCGCGCCCATCCTGAAACAGGAAGCCGCTGACCTGCGCGCACTCAAGGAGGACACGAGCCAGCGTCGGATGCAGCGGCTCCGGCGTTTCCGGGAAATCAACCAGAAGGCCAGCGAGCAGATCCGCGCGCTGCTCACGCCCGAACAGCAACCCAAGTACGACGAACTCCGCGCCGCCGCTCGCGCCGAGATGAAACAGCGCATGAAAGAACGTCGCGCTCCGGGAGCGGAGTGAACTCGGTGTGGCGCCGTTCGCGAGAACGGCGATGCGGGGGCTCTACGCACGAAAAACCCGGAGCCGCGGGGCTCCGGGTCTTCTTGTCGCGGGGCGCTAGGCGCGCAGGCGAGGTGGTTGTCTACTGGTTTGTGGGAAGGGATCGCAGGTAGGCGACGATGGCGCGTGCCTCGGCTTCGTTGAAACGGTACTGCGGCATCGGCGGGCGGAGCGGCCCGGCGGTGCGCGCGCCGGTGGTCAGGAACGCCAGCGCCTCGGCGTCCGTGTAGTTGCGCAGTCCGGCGATCCCGGGCGCGACGGACGACCACGGCATCTCGACCGTGGGCTCGAAGGGCAGGTGCGAGCCTTGCAGCCAACGCGTGCGATCGAACTCGCCGGTGGGAAGCCGGGCGGTGTGGCAGTCGCTGCACAGGCCGACGTTCTCGACGAGGCGGCGGCCTTCGACGAGGAGCTCCCCGGTGGGCGGTGCGGTTTCGGCGGCGAGCAGCCGCGAGCTGACGAGCAGGGTGGTGCCTGCGAGGAACATGGAGACGGTTCGGGATGTAATCATGGGTAGCAGCTTGCTGCGCGTGGGGTGCGCGCAACGAAGCCGGCTTCCGCCCGGTCTCAATCAGGGCGGCGCCTTCACCAGCGAGTAGAAGCCGTGCTGCGCACCCGGACCGCCGGCTGTAAGGAGGATAACGACAAGTCGTGCGGGGCTATCTGCGCACGCGACTGGCTTTCGGATTCGCGGCTCTCGCGAACCGCGCCACGTGGATCGGTTGTCGCTTCATCAGGCCGGGGCGGTGTGGCGCCGTTCGCGAGAACGGCGACCCGGAGTGCCCGCTTTGCGAGGCCGGGAGCTGCTCTCGCGAGCAGCTCCACAGGTGAACTGCACCGGAGGTCACGGCGCGGGCACTTGCTCGATCGTGCAGCCTTTTTTGCGGAGCAGCGCGATGAGGCCGTCGTTGCCGGCGAGGTGCGCGGCGCCGACGAGCACGAACTCCTTCGGCTCGCTGGCGAGCATTGTCTCCAGTTTCGGGAGCCATGCTTTGTTGCGGTTCGAAATCAGCGTGGCGTAGATCCGCGGGTAATCGCGGCGCATCTCGGCGGAGAGCGTGGCGTCGAGCTTGTCGAGATCGCCGATGCGCCACGCGGCGACGGTGTCGCCGAGCACGGCGGGCAGGCGCGCAAGATCGTCGAGTGTCGCGACGAGGAGCTCGCTCTCCTGACCCGCGCCCAGGCTCGTCACGAAACCGATCTGCTCCTCGACGGTCTCGAGCTGCGCGAGGCGTTTGCGGGCGGCGATGGCTTTTTTCTGAAACTGCTGGTCGACGCCTTCCGGCGTGAACCCGAGGCGCTGGAGCTCCACGCCCATGATCGTCATCATGACCATCCACGGCTTGAACGACTGGAGCTGCGCGGCGGGCAGCCCGGCTTTCGCGGCCCATGTTTGCACGGCTTGCCAAGCCTCGGGCGTGAGCGTGTCGGAGAGTTTGGAGCCGTCGGTGAGGAGCGCCTGCGCGAGGAGCTTCTGCTGTGTCTCCGGAGATTGGAGTTGCGCGAGATCGGTCTCGAAGCAGACGACCGCCGCTTGCGCGAACGCGGCGTCGAACTCGGGCGGCAGCGGCAGATCCGCGGCGCGGAGATAATGGCACGTGCCGCCGAGGTAGAGGACACGGCCGTTGCGGGTGACTTTCCAGACGGCCGATTCGGCTTCGAGGCCGGCGGCGAGGAGGATCGAGGCGAGAAGGGCGGCGAGGATGCGTTTCATGGCGTGCCGGCACAGAAACGCGTGGAAGACGCGAAGACAACGTATCGGTCGCGCGCACGCGCCGTTTCACGGGTTTTCGCGGTGCGCGGCGGTAGGGCCGGCGGTGTGGGTGTCCGGCGGGCCGACGCCGGGGCGGGTGCTGATTTTCGCAGTTTACCTTTGAGGCGTTGCGCCGATTTTCGAAGCGACATGATCGTCATCCACGATCCCGCGTGCGCGGAGTTCGGCAGCCCTGAGCGGCCGGAACAACCCGCCCGGGTGATCAAGACCGCCGAGCTGCTGCGCGCCAACCATCCCGATTGGGAATGGCAGCGGCCCGGCGCGGTCGCCGAGGAGACGATCCTGCTCGCGCACGACGCCGCGCTGCTCGCGCGCCTGCGCAAGCCCGAGGAGTTCGATGCCGACACGCCGTATTTCGACCGCATCGCGGACCACGCGTTGCGCTCGGTGGCCGGTGCGCTCACGGCGTTGGAGCACGCGCTTGCGGGGCGGCAGGCGTTTTCGTTGCTGCGTCCGCCCGGGCATCACGCGACGCGCAGCCGGGCGATGGGTTTTTGTTATCTCAACCAGGTCGCGGTCGCGGCGCTCGAGGCGCGGCGGCGCGGGATCGCGCGCGTGGCGGTGTGGGATTTCGACGCACACCACGGCAACGGCACCGAGGACATCCTGGCCGGCGTGGCGGGCGCGTTGTACGTGTCGGTGCACCAGGCGCCGTGTTATCCCGGCACCGGACTCGGCTCCGAGGCGAACTGCTTGAACTTCCCCGTCGCGCCGCGGCTGCCGCGCGAGGAGTTGCTCGAGATCATGCGCCGTTCGTGGAATGCGCTGCTCGCCTTCCATCCCGACCTCGTGCTCGTGTCCGCCGGCTTCGATGCCTACGAACGCGACCCGGTCGCGCAGCTCACGGCGAACGTCGCCGACTACGGCAGCCTCGGCCGCTGGGTGCGCGAGGCGAACCTTCCCACCGCCGTGATCCTCGAGGGCGGCTACAGCGGCGACTTGCCGTCGCTCGTGGATGCCTTTCTGACTTCCTGGGACGCCGCCGCGCCCCGCTGAACGCCTTTTCCTGTGTCTTCCCACGACGAAAATTTCACCCTCATCTCGTTGCCTGGCGAACTCGCGCCGCTGCTCGCCGCGCTCGACCGCGCGACGGAGGTCTCGATCGACACCGAGGCCGACAACCTCTTCCGCTACCGCACGCGCGTGTGCCTCATGCAGATCCACGCGGCGGGGGAGACGTTCCTCCTCGACCTGCTCACCGGCGTGCCGCTCGACCCGCTCTGGGAACGCCTCCGGCGGAAGCACCTGATCATGCACGGCAGCGACTACGATCTGCGGCTCCTGTACGAGGAGTACGGATTCGTAGCCACGTCGCTCTTCGACACGATGCTCGCCGCGCAGCTGTTGAACCGCCCGCGCTTCGGCCTGGCGTCGCTGCTGCAGGACCACTTCAACGTGACCCTCGCGAAGGAGGGCCAGAAAGCCAACTGGTCGAAGCGGCCGATCACCGAGAAACTGCTCAACTACGCCGCCAAGGACGTGATCTTCCTGCCGGCCCTGCGCGACCTGCTGCTCGCCGAACTCGAGCAACGCGGCCGTGTCGACTGGCTGCGCCAGAAGTGCGATTGGCAGATCCGCACCGCGCTCTCCGGTTTCCCGAAGAACGACGAAAACTCCTGGCGCATCGGCCGCTCCGAACACCTGCGCGGGCGCGGCCTCTGCGTGTTGCACGATCTCTGGCACTGGCGCGAACGGCAGGCCGAGCGGATCGACACGCCGCCGTTCAAGGTCGTCGGCAACGACATGATCCTTCACCTCGCCGCCGCCGCGGATGCCGGCGATGCCCGCGCCGCCTTCGAGCAGCTGCACCTCGGCAAACGCGAACGCCTGCGCGAAAGCTTCGCCCGCGCGCTCGAGGCCGGCCTGTCGCGCGACCCTTCCTCGCTGCCGCGCCGCCGCAGCAACGGCGGCGATCGCCAACCGCTCTCCGCGCGCGAACTCGAGCGGCAGGACAAGATCCGCGAGACGCGCGACCGCGAGGCGAAGCGTCTTAACCTCGATCCCACGCTCATCGCCAGCCGCTCCCAGCTCTCGCAACTCGCGCGCGAGCCGGAGAAACTCGCCGAGTTGCTGCTCCCTTGGCAGGCCCGCCTGTTGCAGGATTGCGAAGCGCTGACGTCGCCCGTGGAAAGCTGAGCCGACGATTCGGTCGAGCGACGAGCGTCGAGTGTCGAGGGCCCGTGCGTCGCGATCCGACCAGGAATGGCGCATGGGTCCGATGGGGCGGTGGTTCGGCCTGCCAACAGAGCCCGCGCCGGCGGAGGCACGAAGAAGGTGGAACTGTCCATGGGTAGGGCGAACCCTCCGGGTGAGCCACGGCTCGGCGGGGACGCCTCGCCCTACCTCAATCAAGGCCGTTTTCGTCGTGAGGATCGGGGGCGCCGCCACCGCTTCCGTTGACGCCGGCCCGGCGCGCGCCACGATGCGCGCCGTGAACGACTCATCCGAGGAACTTGAATTGGCGCGCTCCGAGCCGGGCGAAGTGGGCTTGGTCGAGGCGCGCGATTTCGTGTCCGAAGAACCGTTCATCTTCGACAACGGCCAGACGATCCCGGGCTTCACGCTGCGTTACGAGACGTACGGCCGGCTCAACGCCGCGCGCGACAACGCCATCTTCGTCGCCCACGCGCTCAGCGGCGATCACCACGCGGCCGGCGTGCACTCGCTGGCGGATCGCAAGCCGGGTTGGTGGAACAACATCATCGGGCCCGGCAAGGCGCTCGACACGAACAAGTACTTCGTCGTTTGCAGCAACTGCCTCGGCGGTTGCGTGGGCTCCACCGGGCCCAGCTCGCTCAACCCCGCGACCGGCCGGCCGTGGGGCACGGCGTTTCCGCAACTGACCGTGCGCGACATGGTGCGTGCCGACAAACGCCTGTTCGACCACCTCGGCGTGACGGCGCTGCACGCGGCCGTGGGCGGCTCGATGGGCGGCATGCGCGTGCTGCAGTTCGGCATCGAGTTTCCCGGTTTCGTGCGGCGGTTGCTGCCGATGGCGACGACCGCGCGCGAGAACGCCCAGGCGATCGCGTTCAACGCCGTCGGCCGCGAGGCGATCGTGCAGGATCCGGACTGGCACCGCGGCGAGTACCCGAAGGGCGGCGGGCCGCGCGTGGGCCTCGCGATCGCGCGCATGATGGCGCACATCACGTACCTTTCCGACGCGTCGATGGAGCAGAAATTCGGTCGACGGAAACGCGGCGGCACGACCGCGCCCGAGGCCGCGGCGAGTTTCGACCCGCAGTACGAGGTCGAGCGCTATCTTCAGCACCAGGGCCAGTCGTTCATCAACCGTTTCGACGCCAACACGTACCTCTACATCACCCGCGCGATCGACGACTTCGATCTCGCCGGCGCGTACGGCTCGCTCGAGCAGGCGTTCCGCGAGGTGCGCGCGCGCACGCTCTGCGTGGCGTTCACCAGCGACTGGCTTTTCCCGACGGCGCAGAACCGCGAGATCGTGCTCGCATTGCTCCGCGCCGGGAAGGCGGCGAGCTACGCCGAACTGGCCACGGACCTCGGGCACGATTCGTTCCTGCTCGATTCGCCGCAGCTCTACGATCTCGTGCGCGATTTCCTCGCCGGCCCGCTGGAGTGAGCAGTGCGCCTTTCCGAGTGTAGGAGCCTGCTTGCAGGCGATTTCGAGCCCAGGATCGCGCCGAGCGCAGATCGCCTGCAAGCAGGCTCCTACCTCGAAGCCGATCAGCCCTGCGGCCGCGCGATGGGTGGCCAAGTTTGACGGTTAAGGAAGCCGTGCGAAGACCGATCTAGGGTGCAGCCCCGGGGCGATTTTCCGCGTCCCGGCCAGCCGCATGTCGTTCGCCGACGGCCGAGCCACTTCTGCGCCCGGATTGCCCCGGGTCGCTCTCGTCGCCCTCGCTCTGGTGCTCCTCGTGGGCGCCCGGCTCGGGGCGCAAATGGCTGTGCCCAGCGCAGAGACTGCCCGATCCGACAACGCGGCGGCACGGGAAGTAGTGCCGTGGAGGGCGGCTCCGTGGCTGCTCGTCGGGTTGACGGCGGCCGCGGTCGTGGGCGGGGGCGCGGCAGCGTGGAAAATCCGGCGACTGCGGCAGGAGCTGCAGGAATGCAGACGCGCGCAGCGTGCACTCGAGGATGCCCGCCACTCGTTGGCCCAGTTTCGCCACGCGCTGGACCTGAGCGCGATCGTCGCGGTCACCGATCGCGACGGGGTGATCGTCGAGGTGAACGACCGGTTCTGCACTTCGACCGGCTACCGACGCGAAGAGGTGATCGGGCACACACACCGGCTGATCAAATCGGCGCACCACCCGCCGGAGTTTTTTCGCACGCTGTGGGAGACGATCGCCGCCGGGCGGATCTGGAGTGGGGAAATCTGCAATCTCACCAAGGGAGGCGAAGAGACGTTTTTCGACACGATGATCGTGCCGATCGCCGGCCCCGACGGACGCCCCGCGCAGTTCATCGCGCTCCGCCACGATGTGACCGAGCGGAAGCGCCTCGCGCTCGAGCTGGAGCGGATGGCGTTGCTCGTGCAGAAGACGACCGTCGCGATGCTGATCGTCGATCCGGTCGGCCGGATCGAATGGGCGAATCCTGCCTTTGAGCGCCTGACCGGCTACGAACTTCCGGCCCTCCTCGGTCGCACACCTGCCGTGCTGCTGCACGGTCCCGAGACCGATCCGGCGACGGTTGCGCAGATGGAGGCGGGGTTGGCGAATAGCCGCGGTTTCGATGTCGAACTCGTCAACTACCGCAAAGACGCGACGTCCTATTGGGTGCACGTGAAGACCGATCCGGTGCTCGGGCCGGATGGACGCGCGCAACGTTTCGTGGTGGCGGTGACCGACATCACTGCGCGGCGGCGCAGCGAAGGGCTGGTCGCTGGGATTCTCGAGACGGCGGCCTACGCGCTGATCGCCACGGATCAACGGGGGACGATCGAAGTGTTCAATCGCGGCGCGGAGCAGTTGCTCGGCTACGCTTCGGCGGAGCTCGTGGGGTGCACGACGCCGGTGCGGTTTCTGGATCCCGACGAACTCGCCCAACGCGCCGATCAACTCGCGAGCGAGCTCGGCCGGCCGGTGCTGCGCAATTCCGAGGCCGTTTTCGCGCGCGCGGCGGCGCCGCGGTGCGCGGATGAAAGCGAGGCGACCTTTGTCCGCCGGGACGGCAGTCGCGTGCCGGTGCGGCTCGTGACGACCGCGATGCGCGACCGCGCGGGACTCGTGACCGGTTTCCTGATGCTCGCAAGCGACATCACCGCCCAACGCGAGTCGATCGAGCAACTGCGGCGCAGCGAGGAGCGCTGGCAGCTCGCGATCTCCGGCAGCAACGATGGTGCGTGGGAGTGGGACATCCGCACGGATCGCATGTGGGTCTCGCCGCGCGACCGGGAGATCCTCGGGCTCTCCGAACTCGAGGAAACGATCTCGCGGTCGCAGTGGGTCGGGTTGATGCATCCCGAGGATGCCGAAGGCACGCGCGAGGCGGTGCGGCAGTATTTCGCGGGAGAGACACCGGTCTACGAGTTCATCTATCGGGTGCGGCAGGCCGGCGGCAAATGGCGCTGGGTGCTGACGCGTGGCAAGGCGGTGTTCGACGCCGCGGGGCGGCCGCAGCGCATGCTCGGCACCCACACCGATGTGACGGCCAGCCGTCAGCTGCAGGACCGCCTCCGCGAGAGCGAAGCGCGGCTCCTCGAAGCGCAGGCCGTGGCGCACATCGGCAACTGGTCGCTCGAAGCGCAGACCCGCGTGCTCGTGTGGTCGGAGGAGACGGGCCGGATCTTCGGGCTGCCCTTCCGCAAGGCGCGGCTCGGCGTCGCGCTCCGGTTGTGCCCGGCGCCCGCGCGCTCGGCCTTGCGCGCGGCGCTCGGTCTGGCGCTCGCCCGCGGCGAAAGCACGCAGTTCGATGTGGCGATGGGCGGGCCGCGCCGGCGCTCGCTGTGGGTGCGCGTGACGATCCGCACCGAGTCGCAGGACGGCCGGGTGGTGCGCGTCTTCGGCACCGTGCAGGACATCTCCGCGCTACACGAGGCGGAGGCGCGGCAGCTCGAGGCGGCACAACGCCTCGAGAAGATCGCTTCGCAGGTCCCCGGCATGGTTTTCCAGTTTGTGCTCCGGCCGGATGGCGCGGTGACGATGCCCTACGCGAGCGCCGGCACGACCGCGCTCCTGGGCCTCGCGCCGGAGCAGCTCGTGAGCGACGCCCGGCCGGTGCTCGACGCGATCGAACCGGCGGACATCGAGATGGTGCGTGCCTCGATCCGCGACTCGGCGGCGCAGCTGACCACGTGGGTGTCCGAATTCCGGATCCGCCAGCCGGACGGCGCGGTGCGCTGGTTGTTCGGTAACGCCCAGCCGGAGAAGCTCGGCGACGGCGGAGTGCTGTGGCACGGGTTCATCACCGAGGTGACCGCCCGCAAGCGGGTCGAGGCGCGCCTGCGCGAACAGGAGGCCTTTCTCAAGGAGCTCTTCAGCGGGATCGACCTGCCGCTCTGGGTCATCGATGTGCTCGAGGGCGGCCGGTACCGCTTCGCGGGAGTGAACCCGTCGTTCGAGCGCAACGCCGGGCTCGCCGCGGCGACGATCATCGGCCGCGGCCCGTGCGAACTCACACCGTTGCTGCCGGTCGAGATGGGACGGCAGATGGAGGAACATTTCCACGACTGCGTGCTCGCCGGAACCACGATCAACTACGAGGAGTCGATCGCGGTCGGCGGACGCGAACGCTGGTGGCTCACGCAACTCAAGCCGGTGCGCGACGAGGACGGCCGGATCACGCGCCTGATCGGTTCCGCGATCGAAATCACCGAGCGCATGGAGATGGAGCAGCGGTTGCGCGAGAGCGAGGAACGTTTCTTCTTGATAGCGCGGGCCACGAGCGACGCGGTGTGGGACTACGACCCGGCGGCCGGTACGCTCTGGTGGAGCGACGGCGTGACACGACTCTTCGGTTACGACCAGCCAGGCGCGATGGCCGGACTGCGGTGGTGGTTCGCGCGGGTGCACCAGGAGGACCGGGCGCTCGTCGAGGACGGGTTCACCGCCGCGTTGGAGTCCGTCGCGGAGCGGTGGGAGTGCGAGTACCGATTCCTGCACGCGGACGGACGCTGCCTCTACGTTTTCGATCGTGCCCTGATCCTGCGCGGCTCGGGCGGGCGGGCGCTCCGCGTGGTGGGCGGCATGATGGACGTGACCGAGCAGCGCGCGGTGCGCGACGCGATGCGCGCGGCGCGGGAGGCGGCCGAGGCAGCGAACGCGCGGCTCCAGGAATCCGTGCAGCGGGCGAACACCCTCGCGCGCGAGGCCGCGGCGGCGACGGTGGCGAAATCCGAGTTTCTCGCGAACATGAGCCACGAGATCCGCACGCCGCTCAACGCGATCATCGGCATGGGCGGGCTGATCCTCGGCACCGAGCTCACGGAGCAGCAGCGGGAGTTCGTCGAGACGATCCGAGTCTCGGGCGACACGTTGCTCTCGTTGATCAACGACATCCTCGATTTCTCGAAGATCGAGTCGGGCAGTCTCGAGCTCGAGGCGGTGCCGTTCGAGCTGCACGACTGCGTGGAAGCGGCTCTCGACTTCCTAGGAGCCCGTGCGGGCGAGAAGCGGCTCGATCTCGTCTACTGGATCGAACCCGCGGCGCCGGCCGCGGTGGTGGGCGACGTGACCCGCGTGCGCCAGGTGCTCGTGAACCTCGTGGGCAACGCCGTGAAATTCACCCGCGAGGGCGAGGTGTATGTCGGCGTCGAGCGGATCGGGCTGGAGGACGGCGCGGTGCGGTTGCGTTTCACGGTGCGTGACACCGGGATCGGGATACCGCAGGAGCGGATGGATCGGCTCTTCAAGAGCTTCAGCCAGGTCGATGCGTCGACGACGCGGAAGTTCGGCGGCACCGGGTTGGGATTGGCGATCTGCCGTCGGCTCGTGGAGTTGATGGATGGTAGGATCTGGGTCGAGAGCGAAGCGGGCCGCGGCAGCCGTTTCATCTTCGAAATCCGGCTCGGAGTGGGCGGTGGGACGGAATCGCTGAATTTCTCGCGCCCGATCGAGGCGTTGGCGGGACGACGGGTGTTGGTCGTGGAGGACAACGCGGCGGCGCGCGAAGTGATGGCGCGGCATCTGGGCAACTGGGGTTTGACCCCGCGTACGGCGGCATCGGGCAAGGAGGCGCTGGAATGGCTGCGGCGCGAGGCGGCGGACTTGGTTGTGGTCGATCAACAACTACCGGGCTACGAGGGAAGCGAGTTGCTGCGCCGGCTGCGCGAATTGCCGAACGGCATTGGCCTGCCGGCGCTGCTGGTCTCGAGCTTGGATGCGTTTGGACAGGTGCCGGCGGATTTCGGTTCGGTCGCCCAGCTCGCGAAACCGCTGAAGCGCGGGGTTTTTCGCGAGGCGATCGTGCACGCGCTCGGCGGGCGTGGGCGCCCGGCCGCCGTGGTGCCGGTGCGGCCGGTGTCGCCGCACAAACTCGCCGAGGATCACCCGCTCGCGATCCTGCTCGCGGAGGACAACGTCACGAACCAGCGCGTGGCGCAGCTCATCCTCAACCGCCTCGGCTACCGTGCCGAAATCGCCAACAACGGGATCGAGGCGCTCGCGGCTCTCCAACGACAACGCTACGACGTGGTGTTTCTGGACGTGCAGATGCCGGAGATGGATGGACTCACCGCGGCGAAGGAGATCAATCGGCGCCTGCCGCAGGCGGAGCTGCCGCGGTTGATCGCGATGACTGCGAACGCGATGGTGGGCGACCGCGACGAGTGCCTGGCGGCGGGCATGCACGACTACGTGGCGAAACCTGTGCAGGCCGCGGAGCTGGAGGCGGCGTTGCGGCGCGCGATCGGGCAGCGGGGGAGTACGGTCTGACCTTCGCGCGACGCGCGGGCGCCGATCAGGCCTTGGCGCGCGGCCAATCGGTGCGCGTGCCCGGGATGTGCTTGTTGCCCCACTCGGCAGCGGCGAAAAGCACCGGCTTGAGATCGAGGCAGGCGGCGGTGGGCACGTATTCGTGCCGAACCGGGTTCTCCTGATAGGCGGTCTTCTCGAGGAGGCCGGCCTGCTCGAGACGTTTGAGGCGCTCGGCGAGGATGTTGGTCGGGATCCCTTCGGGCGAGGCGACGAAATCGCCGTACCGGCGCCGCCCGAGCAGAAGATCGCGCACGACGAGCAACGTCCATTTGTCGCCGAGCAGATCGAGGGTGCAGGCGAGCGGGCAGTCGGAGCGGACGAGGGCGGCGGGGCGTTTCGGGCGGGATTTCTTCAACCCGGCCAGCGTGGCGCGGACGGCGGCGGGCGACAAGGCCAACCCGGGGCGGGATTCGCGACTTGCAGAAAACAAGCGACGCGCCTTCATGCGACTTGCGAAACGCAAGTAACACCATGAAATCCCAAGATTCCTCCGTCCCCACTTCCGTCGCCGAATTCGGACCGCTCGCCGCACTCGGGAGCCGCCGTGACTCGGTCCTCGCCGGGAAGGTTTTCCTCTCGAAGCCGCTCGGCCTCACGAGCTGTGAGATCAGCCTCAACCGCGTGCCGGCCGGCCATGGCTACCCTTTCAAACACAAGCACCGGCGTAACGAGGAGGTGTTCATCGTCATTGGCGGGCGGGGGGTGTTTCTCGCCGACGGCCGCGAAATCCCGCTGCGGGAGGGCAGCGTGGTGCGCGTGGCGCCGGAGGTGGAGCGGACGTTGGCGGCCGCCGAGGATGAGCCTCTCGACTACATCTGCTTCCAGGCGCCGCAGGGCGCGATGCCCTACAGCTTCATGGAGGACGGATACCCGACCTCGTTCGAGGTGCCGTTCAAGCACACGCTCCCTGTGCCCGAGGGGCTGCGCCGCAAACTGCAGGAGGGCTGACCACCTGTTGTCGTTATTTGACGACAAACCGGACCGGGTACGTGGCGAAATTTCCGCTCGCCAGCTGTCGCCGCCGCTTCCGTACTCGTCGTCGGCTGAGACCTTAACCCGCAGTTGCGGCCTCGGCCGGACCCCCGCCTGGCCCCCCACACTGGATCGGCGGGGGTTTTTTCTGCCCGGATCCGACGTGCGCGAAAACAAACGACCCGCCTCCGTTGCGGAAGGCGGGTCGAAAGTGGTGGCCCAGCCCGGAATCGAACCGGGGACACGAGGATTTTCAGTCCTCTGCTCTACCAACTGAGCTACCGGGCCACGTCGGTGAGGGGGCGAATGAAGGTGGCGGGCTCTGGATGCGTCAATGGGAATTTTCCGCGCGGCGAGGAGCGTTCGCGCATGGCGTGCGTTTTCCGGCTGGCGCCGGTTTTTGCAGGCCAAGTCGCTGACCCGGCGATCCTCGGCGGGGTCACCTCGACGCGGTGGCCTACAGCGGGCGGCTGACCGGGCATCGCCGCTCTCGCGAGCGGCGCCACCGGAGGACGTCAGCCGGCGAGAGCGCGGAGGTCGGCGAGTTCGAGGCGGGAGTTCAGGGCATCGCTGGCTTCGAAGACCTCGGCGAGGAGTTGGCGCTTCGTTTCCTGCAGCTGCAGCACCTTTTCTTCGACGGTGCCGGTGGCGACGAGCTTGTAGCTGGTGACGACGCGGGTCTGGCCGATACGGTGCGCGCGGTCCGTCGCCTGCGCCTCGGTGGCGGGGTTCCACCACGGGTCGAGGTGCACGACGGTGTCGGCTCCGGTGAGGTTGAGGCCGGTGCCGCCGGCTTTGAGGGAGATCAGGAAAACGGGCACGGCGGCGTCGGCTTGGAAGCGGTCGACTTCCGCCTGTCGCGCTTTTGCGGTCATCGAACCGTCGAGATAACAGCAGGGGATTTCCTGCGCGGCGAGTTCCTCGCGCAGGAGGCCAAGCAGCCGGGTGAACTGCGAGAACACGAGGAGGCGGTGGCCGTCGTCGAGCGCCTCAGAGAGCAGCTCGCGGAAGACAGCGAGCTTGGCGGAATCGGCGGCGGCGAAGCGCGACGTGGCCTCGGGTTTCTCGATCAGCCGCGGATCGCAACAGACCTGCCGCAGGCGCAGGAGTTGCGTGAGCACGGCGAGGCGGACCTGCGACTCCGGGCGGCGGTCGTAGGCGAGCGCGTCGATCTCGCGGTCGGTGGCGGCGCGGACCTCGTCGTAGCAGGCGCGTTGTTTGTCGGAGAGTTCGCACCACAGGACCTGCTCGAGCTTGGGCGGCAGCTCGGTGGCAACCTGGGCCTTGGTGCGGCGGAGAATGTAGGGCGCGGTCTGGCGGTGGAGGCGTTGCTCGTGCCACTTGCGCTCCTCGCCGCGGGCGTCGGCCGGGATCTGCCCCACGGCACCGGGGAGCACGATGTCGAAGAGCGAGCGGAGATCGTCGAGCGAGTTCTCGACCGGCGTGCCGGTGAGGCAGAAACGCGCGCCGGCGGAGAGCGCCCGGAGCGCGGCGGCGGCCTGCGTGCGGCGGTTCTTGGCGTGCTGGGCTTCGTCGGCGATGAGGCAGCACAGGTCAGCCTCGGCGAAGAGCTCCTGATCGCGCACCAGCGTGCCGTACGAGGTGACGACGACATCGTGCGTACGTCCGTCGGGAGAGGCGGCGAGGCGGCTGGCGCCGTGGTGCACGAAGACGCGTAGCTCGGGCGCGAAGCGGGCGAGTTCGCGTCGCCAGTTTTCGGTGAGAGAAGCGGGGCAGACGACGAGGGAGGTGGCGCGCGGTGCGGCCGCGCGTGTTTCGGGAGTGGCGGTCCCGGAATGCAGCGCCGAGAGCAGCGCGGCGGCTTGGGCGGTCTTGCCGAGGCCCATCTCGTCGGCGAGCACGCCGCCGAGTCCGTGGCGCGCCAGGTGCCAGAGCCAGGCGACTCCGAGATTCTGGTATGAACGGAGGGTGCCGGCGAGCGCGGCGGGAATTGGCACGGGTGGGAGCTGGGTGAGCTGGCGGAGCGCTTCGCTCTGCGAGCGCCACTCCTCGGGCGGGCGGAAGTTGGGCGAGAGCGCCTCGAGCGTTTCCTGCAGCTCGGCGGCGCGGTGGCGGGCGACGCGCTGGCGCGAGCTCGGGAGCAACGGCGCCTCGAGCGAGCCGGCGAGGACCTGCTGCGCGTGGTGCAGTTGCTCGATGGCGGCAGTCGGCACGAGGTAGATCGCGCCGCCGTGCTCGACGTAGCCGCGGCCCTGGGAGAGCTGCGTCTTCAGCGTGTCGAGCGAGGCGCCGCCGGCCTCGAGTGCGACGGAGACCTCGAACTCGTCGCCCAGCGCGGTGACGTTCGTGGCGATGGAGGCGAGGCGGAGCTTGGCGGTGTTGCGGCGGAAGTTGTCGGTGAACTGCGCGTTCCAGCCCTTCTCCAGGCGTTCCCAGTGGGCGGCGAGGAACGAGAGCGTGCGGTGGCGGTCGCGCAGCCACCATTTGCGGGAAGCGGCCTCGAGCTGGAAACCGGCGGTTTTCACGGCGTCAAGGATCGCCGGGTACGCGATGTTCTCGCGCGAGGGCAGCGTCAGCGCCAGGTAGTGCTCGGAGCCGTCGACCACGAGGCCGGTGGCGACCGGCTCGGTCGGGCGGACACTTTGGCCGGGACGAAGCGGCGGGACGTTGGGGCTGCGGCCGAGGCGCGGGCTGGGCGGGAGCGAGGGACGCGGCGCGCCGAGCGGTTTGCGGGCGGAGGCGAGCTGTTTGATCAGCGCGGCGCGATCGGGCGAAGCGGAGGCGCCGGTTGCGGCCTGGGGCGAGCGGATCGCGGGGCTGGCGGGCTGCGGGTAGGGCGCGGGATTTCCGGTCTCGGGTTTCCGCTCTCCGGTTTCGGCAAGATGCTCGCTCACCTCGAAGAGTGTATCACCGCGCCACGGGATGGGCTCGAAGGGATAGTTGGCCCAGCGGAATACGGGTTGGCCGCGGAGCAGGAAAACGATCGCGCGCAGCTCGGCGCGTTTCATCTGCAACAACCAAGGGCCGGCGCCGGTGCAGGCGGCGAGGAGGACCTCGGGGAGATTCGACGGGGAGCCTTCGATCTTCAGCGGAATGGCGTCGCGCGGCGCGCAGCTCGCCAGATTCGGCGGGAGCAGGACGCGGAGCGGCCGGGTGGCGGGCGTGACGGCCATGGCGCGACGTTCAGGCGAGCACGACTGGTGCGACGCCGGGGAGCTGGTTTCTCAACGCGACGACTTCACGGTGCAGGTGCGCGGCGAGCGTTTTGCGCTCTGCGGCGGCGGCAACGGTTTCGCCGAAACGCACGTGCGCGGTGACGGTGTCGACGCGGACGAGTCGGAAGAGGTGTTCGAAGAATCCCATCTCGCCCCACCAGCACACATCCTGGGCGACATCGCCGCCGGTGCAGGTGTAGTAGATCGCCGCGGGCGTGACGGGCCAGCGGTGCTCGATAGCGGGCTCGAGCAGCGAGGAGCGGAAGGGGCGCACGAGGGAGCCGTCGGTGCTGGTGCCTTCGAGGAAGATGGTGAGCACGGCGTCGTTTTCCACGATGTGGACGAAGTCGGCGTTCTGGCGGGCGACATCGGCGCGGCGGTTGCGATCGATGAACTGGGTACCGGCCATGCGCGCGAACCAGTTGAAGATCGGCCACTGGCGCACCTCGGATTTCGCCAGGAACACCTGCGGCGTGGCGGCGGCCAGCACGAGGATATCCACGTAGCTCACGTGGTTGGAGGCGACGACGCCAGTGCGCGGCGGCACGCCTGCGACGGAGTAGGAGACGTTGATTGACCGGAGCACGATCCTAGCGGCGCGATGCAGCCAGAGCGACCGGCGGCGGAAGCCCGCCCACGGCCCGACGGTGACGAGGAACAGCAGCCCCGAAAGCGCGAAAGCCGCCCCGAGGGCGAACAGCCGCCAGCTGCCGCGCAGACGACGAAGCAGTGTCGGCGGCGGACGATTCGGGACGGCGGGCGTGGGAGCGGCGGTCGGCATCGAGGCCGACGATTACGTGAGCCCACCGGCCGCCGCGGCAAGGCGGGAACGCGAGGGGCGGGCTCCTCCAGTTCGCACCAGCTCACTCAAGCGCGGTAGACAGTGGAGTCCAAGTATCAGAACAGGTAGAGTCATACGACTCTAGGCATCGCGAATAAAGCCTGATTCAGCTGAGTACTAAAAAACAGGATGGACATGTTGACGAAACGTCAGCGGTATCACGGAGCAAACCACGGCGGGCTCGCGAGTCTGGACAAGAAAGGCTTGTTGCGGCTATTCGTCGGAAAACGGTTTGCAGCCTACTACAGACGCAGATCAGTCCGTACCGATAACTATGCCTCATAAAATGCTGATTACGCGCAAGCTGGCGCCACCATTCCGCAAAGACTCAGGCATGACGATGGTGGAGACCGTGCTCTCTCTTTTCATCGCTGTGTTTCTGATCTCGGCGATTTTGAGTTCGGTTGTTTTTGCCGGCCGCGAGTTTGTCGCTGCTCGGTCTTACACAAATGCGACCAATGTCCTTACCTCCGAGATGGAGCGTATGCGTGGTTTCGCGAGCGACTCCGCGAACTGGGGCGATATCAAGGATGGTGTTTCCGGCGTTCAGGTTGGGACGCACTCCTATCGAGTTGAAACGAAGGTATCCGAGGTGCGCTCCGGCTTGAAAGAAGTGACCGTGCAAGTCTCCGAGATTGCGGGGGGAGCGCGCCGAAGTTGCCGTGTCGCGGCGACGACGGTTATTGCCGCCGCAGCCAAACCACGGAGGGCATGATCATGAGGCGCTTCCCAAAACGAGTCTCAGCGGGATTCACCCTTGTTGAGGTCCTG
>DATGXO010000030.1:0-2061 GCA_035298965.1 Opitutaceae bacterium
GCTTGGTGCCGTTGGCGCCGCGATTGGTGTGCTTCCAGGAATAGCACTATTCGTCCTACCTTGGGATTCCCCGATAAATCGAGCGATGAAGGTCCTCGACTGGATTCCCGAGAAGATCACGGACCTGATTCAGTCCCACACCATCGGAGGGCCACCAGAAGCGAGGTTCTTCGTTCTGCTACCTACGGTGTTCGCCTTTTGGCTCGCGGTGGGAATCATCTGCGGGACGATTGTACGTCGAGTGGCTGCGAAGCGCGGTACCGACAAAGGATGAAGACCCGGCCGAACAAGTCACCACTGCGCAACGCCGGTAGAAGCGCCCGTTTTCCAAGCGACGCCCGATTCCCGGCGTGGCAGACCTGAGGCGTTGATATAGCTGCGTGGAGTCAACCGGGGACAAAAGAAAACTGGTCCGCGTCGAGGTGAGGCGCAGAGGGTGAAGGGACTCCGCCGGGGTGGCGGCAGCAGACAGCGTCCGGGCCGAACTGACGAAGGCGACGTCATCTGGAGAGCGTGCCTCGGGAGCCGAGGCGCCCGTGAGCTTGCTGATAATACGTGGATCACAACCACAGGAACAGATACCGTCGTGCCCGCACTTTCTAGGCTCGTACATGAGCGGCCGCTTGGGCGGCGCCTGTGGGCCAACGCTTACGTGCATGGGCCGGGGGGCCCGGGCGCTGAATGCTGCCGCCGGAAGCGCGGCGGCTCTGGGAAAGAACGGGTGGAGATTGGAGCGGGGTGGTCAAACACCGGAGACGGGCTCCGGCGGGGCGGGCCGAGAATGGACCGTCACGTTCGTCGCAGGCCCGCGCCGCCGGCGGCGGGCGCGGGCACGAGGTGGAGCATGGCCCACACGAAGGCGGCCATCTCCCGGGCCAGCGCCACGGTGATCTTGGGTTTGAGCAACCCGCGGTTGAGCAGGTGCCAGCCGCGTTTGTGGAGGCGCCCTTGGGCTTTCCAGGCCAGGTCGCGCCGTTCGGCGGGCTGGCCCTCCTGCCGGGTGGTCAGTTGCGGGGAGATCTTCGGTTTGTTGAGCGCGCATTGCACGGTCTCGATGAGCATCCAGCGTGCGTGGACGTTGCCCGCCTTGGTGATCGCGCCCAGCCGGCGGTTGTCGCCGGTGGTGCGTTCGTGGGGGACGAGGCCGAGGTAGGCCATCAGGTGGCGCGGGTGGCTGAAGCGACGGATGTCGCCGATCTCGGCCACGAGCACGGCGGCGGCGACGAGCTGGAAGCCGCGGAAGCTCATGAGCGCCTTGACGGCCGGATACATGCGCCACTGGGGCACCTGGGCGGCGAGCAGGTCGTCGAGCCGGGCGACGCGTTGCACGCAATGGGCGAAGGCGAGCAGATACTCCTCGAGGACGGCCTTGTGCGCGGGCAGCGGCAAGGTGAGCGCGCGCAGGTAGCGCAGGTGCTTGTCGTTCCAGTCGGCGGTGCCTTTGTAGTGATAACCTTGGCGCAGGAGGAAACTCTTCAGCCGCAGCTTCGCGCGGCGCAGGTCGTCGATGGCGTCGGAGCGGGTGCGACAGAGATCACGGATGGATTCGTCGACGGGTTCGGGCACGGCGATGGAGGTGAGTTCCCCGGCGCGCAGGAGCCGGGCGAGCAGTTCGGCGTCGCGCCGGTCGGTCTTCTGGCGCTTGCCGCCGGGCACGGGCATCTTGGAGGGCGCGACGACCAGGCACTCGATGCCCATGGTCTGGAGGTGGCGGTGGATCCCGAAGCCGGTCGGCCCGGCCTCGTAGGCGACGTGGAGCGTGCTGCCGTCGGCGCGCAGTTTGGTCAGCAGCCGCTCGAGGGCGTGGAGGTCGGAGCTGATCGTGCCGTACGGGCGGACATCGCCCTCGCGGCCTTCTTCGGCCACGGCGACGACGGTGGTATCCTTGTGGACATCGAGTCCGATGAACTTACGGTGTGTGCTCATGTGCTGGTCTCCTTTCCTGGTGGTTTGGGTTAACACCTCCACCATGCGGCTCTGGTCGCTTTCCGCGACTAACCCGCGTTCCCGGAGACCAGCACATTCCTTTTCCAACGGCCGCTTCACGCAGCTATAGTGTCT
>DATGXO010000031.1:0-25412 GCA_035298965.1 Opitutaceae bacterium
CGCGGGTGAGCCACAGGCCGTCGCACTGGAGGCGGAGCCCGCGCGGGAGCGCGCCCTCGGGGGCGGGTTCGAGGCGGTTCCGAGTCCAGCGCTGCGCCGGTAACCGGCCGAACAGGACGAAGGGCCGGGTGGGATCATCGCCGGCGACGATTTGATTCACGGGCGCGGCGGCCAGTTTTTGGGTGTCGCCTGCGGGCGTCGCGAGCCAGAGGCCCGCCGGACCGGCGAGCAGCCAGCCCTCGGGTACGGCGCGCGCGGTGAGGATCTGCCCCTCGATCCCGGGCAGCGAGGCGAACATGGCGTTTTCGACGAAGCCCGCGCAGCTACCGCCGGCGGCCAGAATCCGCCCGTGCGCGGCGACAACCAGCTGAATCGGGCTTCCGTTCGGCGAGGGGACGATGGTCCAGCTCCCGCCGGGCACGCCGAGTGCGATCCCCCCCTCGAAACCGGCGGCGAGCCGGCCATCTGGCAGGCGCCCGAGGGCCCAGATCGCTTTGCCGCGCAGCGTCTCGGGCAAGGCTATCGGCACCGCGAGCGGCGCAAATTGCAGCCCAGCAACCCCGGGAGTGCCCAGACAAGCCAGCCACAAAACCACCCAGATCCATGTGGGGCAGCGCATCGTGAATGGGGGAGAAACATCAGTCGGCGGCTGGGCACCGGCAATCGATTTCTCGGAACGCCATGACAAAGACTACCACCTTCCTCGTCGCCGCAGGCGCCTTCGCCGCCGCGTTTGCTTTGTTTACCGGCAACTCCGCTTCCGTGTCCGCGCCCGGCATCGCCTGGGAGCAACCGCCCTATCCGCCGCCGCTGCCCGGCGACGACAAGACGCAGAAAGCTGCCGACGAATCGGAGGTCCAGTTGTTGTTGGCGTGGGAGCAACCGCCTTATCCGACCCCGTTGCCCGGCGACGACAAGACCCAGAAAGCCACCGCACGCGCGGCGACAGTTGTCGCCTGAGTGCAGCACGAGATCCGCACCATGGTTTCCCTCGCAGCCCTGAAGTACTCCGACGTGTTGGCCGAGCACGGCGGCCCGATCGAACGAGTCGACACGGGCGAACTCTCCGTGCTCGGTGAAACGCATTCGCTCGCGAACGCCTACCTGCGCGAGGAGCTCTCCGTCGGCAAACAGGCGGCGGCAATCTTTGGCGAGGCTGACGGCACGGGTGTGGCCACCTCGATCGGCGCCTCCAACTACATGGCGATCTCGGAAGCGCTCCAACGCTGGGCGTTTCTGGCCGTGCAGGACGACGCTGCAGCGTCGACCTACGGGTTCGACGTGGATCGCAGCTCGAACGGGATGGCGGCATTCCCTGGGCTTTTCCGGCGGCAGGCGCAGGTCTTCGCCCGCGGCGATGCCGTTGCACGGCACACGCTGGTCTCCTGGTGGGATGGGCGCCTGCCGGCCGAGCGCACGACGTCGCCGTTTCCCGGAGTCGAGGCGGTGCGGATCCATCACAGCGCCGGACCGGGCGAAGTGGTGATCGTCTTCCGGCGGACGCGCGCCGGCTACGCCTACGGGCACGCCTATGGCGGCAACTTGCAGCAGGCGCTGCGAAAAGCCGTGGTCGTGCTGGCGCGGGCGGAGCACGTGCTCACCGCGCATCGCGCGAAGGGCGCCCTGGCGGCCCCGGCGAACTTCCTCGAACGCCGCGCGCTTTTCTTTGCCAGCGAGGAAGGAGCGGAGCTCTTCGGACGGCGACTGCTCACCCACCAATCGAAACCCGCGCGCGCGTTTCTGCCGTTCTTCGATGGCGAGATCCCGGGTCCGTGGGCGCGTTGGGCCACGGTGTGGCGGTGCTGCGTGCAATTGCCGACGCTCGACTACCTCGAGCCGGAGGCGGACTTCTTCTACTGGTAACTATTTTCTGGGGGCGTGCCGGCAGCCGCAGGTTGCTCGTTATGTGGGGCGAGCCTCGTTTCGCGGACCGGCGCGCTCCCACCAGTTTCACGGCAATCGAGGGGCCGTGCGGCCTCAGGCGGCGGCGATCGGGAGATCTCGTGCGGCCAGCGGTCGGTCGAGCCGGCGGCGGAGGCGGGCGCAGAGGAACAGAAACAACTCGGCGGTGGTGAACGTGTCGCCCGCGGCGGTGTGCCGGTCCATCGGCGGGATGTCGCAATGGGCGCAGAGCTCCTCGAGTGTGGGCGGACGTTGGCCCGGGTATGCCGTGCGGCCGAACGCGTCGATCGTGCGCATTGCGAGCGCGGCGGTGTCGAGGCGCGGGTTGCGCAGGGCGATGTTGAAATGGCGGCGAAGCGCTTCGTCGATCATCGCGCAGTCGAAGCCGATGTGATGGCCGACGATGATCGTGCCGTGCAGTTGCGGCAACAGGGCGGCGAGCACATCGCGCTCGGCGGCGCCGTGCGCGAGATCGGCCGGGAGCAGACCGTGCACGGTGGTGGCGGCGTTCACGCGGGCGGTGGGCTGCTGCACGACCCACGTCGCGGCTTCTCCGACCCGCAGGTCGCCGCGGCGGATCGGCATCGTGGCGAGCGAGAGCAGGCGGTCCTGGGCGATGTTGAAACCGGTCGTCTCGGCATCGAGCACGAGGAAACGGAGCTCGCTCCAGGCACGGCGGCTGGGCACGCGGCGCGGGGTGGCGTCGCGGTAGGCGGCGGCGAGCGGATCGAGCCGGCGGCGGAACGGCCAGAGCTTCACAGGCGGGAGGGGATGTTGAAGTCGCCGCGCACTGCGTCCTGCACCATGCGGACGACGTCGAAGACGTTGGCGAGCTGGGCGCGCTCGAGTTTCGTGAGGTCGGCGGGATCGATGTAGCGGCCGGAATCGCCGCGGCGCAGGCCGTTGAGGTTGCGCAGGCGGAGGAGGACATCGTAGCCGTCGCGGGCGAGTGTCGCCAGTTCCTGGTGTTGCGCCACATTACGGCGAATCTCGTCCCAGCGGCCGAAGGTGGAATAGCGGCGGTTGAGGCGGTGCCGCAGGGTGAGGAGGCGGGCGGCGTCGCGCAGCGGGGCCATGGCGCGGTTCTTGATATCGAACTCGCCCGCGCCGCTGCCTTGCGTCTCGACGACGAATTTACCGAAGAAGTTCAGCGGCGGCGGCGTGTCCACGACTTGCTCGGCGAGCCGGCTCTGGAGGGATTCGCTGGCGGACACGGAGGCGAAGATGCGGTCGCGGAGCGGTTCGCAGATCGCCTTGTCGCCGGCGACGAAGCGGAGGTCATAGAGGACGACTGCGCGGAGCAGCGCCTGGCTGTCGTGGCTCTCCGGTACGCGGTCGATCTCGGCGAGCCACTCGGCGGCGGTTTTGCACCAAGTGCGGTTGGCCGCCATCACGCCGCCCTGGCAGCGGGCGTAGCCGCAGGCGACGAGGCGCTCGACGACGCGGCCGGTGAACTCGAGGAAACGCTTGCGCGCGGCCTCGTCGGCCTCGGCCGAGCCGCTCGACGCGAAGACGAGGGCGTTGTCCATGTCGGTGCGCAGGATCTGCTCGCGGCGGCCGTCGCTGCCGACTGAGAGCCACGCCCACGCCAAGTCGGGGAGCGGGGTGCCGGCATCGGCCAGCTCGGTGGCGGCAAGGTCGAGCAGGCGGTGGACGAGTTCGTCGTTGAGCTCGGCGCAGATCTGGCCGACGAAGGCGGCGGAGACGCCAGCGCCGAGGTAGCTGCGCGCGATCTCCTCGATCTCGTCGCAGAGCTCGCGGAAACGCGCCGGGGTGCGCGCGGCGCGGATCTCGCGGAGGAGGCCGGCGGGGTGGTGGCCGCTCTGGGCGAGCAGATCCTTGTGCGAGCAGACGTCGAGCGCGGCGGTGTTCCCCGTGCCGTCTTCCGTGATACAGACCTGGCCGATGCGTTGGCGGAGCATCACGAGCATCGCGGCGGTGGCGCTCGAATGCGGCGCGACCGTGACGACCGGCGTGGTCATGATGCGCGAGACCGGCTCGGTCTTCGGCACGCCTTCGACGACGACGGTCTTCATGAACATGTTCGCCGTGACGATGCCGACCGGGCGCCGCTCGGCATCGACGACGAGGATGGAGGGCACGCGTTGCGCGGTCATGCGCTCGGCGGCGGATTGGATCGTCGCGTCTGGGCCGCAGGTGAGCAGGCGGCCGGCGGGCCGGGGTTCGATGGTGCGCGCGCCATCGAGGTGGGCCTGGAGGATGTTCTTCGCGCGGCCGGTGACGCGGGATTCGGTCGGTTCCGGCAATGAGATGGAGTCGCCCACCCGCGTGGCCCAGAAGAGGTGGCGGCGCGCGTAATCGCGGGCGTCGTCGTGCGTGTCGAGCAGCGTACGCATCGCCGGCCACGGCAGCGCGTAGAAGAGGCTGTCCTCGACGACCTGCGCGGTCACGCGGAAGGGCTCGCCTTTGAGCAGGGCGGTGAGGCCGAGCACGTCGCCCACGTCGCGCACGTCGACGAGTTGGCTGCGTTCCTCGACCTTCCAGATGTATTCGACTCGGCCGCGCGCGAGGAAGAGCAACTCGTCGCCCGGGCGGTCGCCTTGGGCCCAGACCTTTTCGCCGGCGGCGAGCACGCGCACGACGGTATCGGCCGCGAGTGCGGCGACGGCCGGCTCGGGCAACATCGAGAACGGCGGGAAACGGCGCAGCGCTTCGGCGATGCGTGCGGGGATGACGTTGTTTACGCCCATGCTGGCCGGCAGTGTGGGGAACCGGCGGCGCTTGGCCAGTCCGCGTCGCGGGATCGCTATGTTCAACGCACCTCGATGCGTGTCCAGTAGGCCCAGTCGTAGGCGTGGTCGGCGCGTGGCAGCGTCTCGAAGCACAACGTCTCACCGGCGACGGGAACGAACGCGATCTCGCGGTGCTGGAGTCCGCGATCCTCGGGGTGTTTCACCGGGCGAAGTGTTTCCCGGAACAGCTGACGCTCGGTGCCGTCGGCCGCGCGGCCGGTGACGCGGAAAACGACGCCATCGGTCACGCCGTCGGGGTGCGGGCTGCCGGTGATGTCGAGGCCGTATTCCCAGACGATCATGCGCGCGTTGGCCGGGCAGGGGACCCAGAGCCGCGCATCGGGATGAGCGGCGAGGAGGACGCCGGAGGCGGCGGGCCGGAGCGGCAGACCGAATTGTGCGGCGTAGCGGACGGGCGCCGGATGGACGTTGGGAAACTCGGCGGCGGCTTGCTCTGGCGTGAGTTCGATGACGGCGGGTGCGGCTTGGTCGGCTTCGGCGGATGAGGCGACCAAGGCGAGGTTCGAGTAGTCGTTGCCCCATTGCGCGATGTCGCGGCGCACTTGTGCGTCGAGTTCTCGCGAGAAGTAGACGTCGCCGATGCCGTGCGAAAACGTCGGTTGTTCTGAAAGTCCGGCCAGGCCGGTGACGAAGCGCGCGAGACCGCGGTTGCTGCGAGCGCGGCCGGCGAAGAGCACGGCGCCGATCTGTTCACCGTCGAGCACGGCGATGCGCTCCTCGATGAAATCGGGATCCTGCTCGTGGCTGGCGGTGATCATCAACGCGCGGCGTTTGGACTGGTAGGCGATCGAGGCGTTCCAGTCGGCGCCGACGACGACCAGCACGCTGTCCTCGGGTGTGAGATCGCGCAGCGCCTCGGTGAGACCGGTGCGGCCGTTCGTCCAGATGCGCTGCATGCTCCAGTAGCCGCCGGGCTGGAGGTAGGTGGTCCAGAGCGCAGCGAAGGGCGCGGCGAGCAGCAGGGCGCGAATCCAGGCGGGCCACGGCCGCTCCAGCATGCCGACCAGGCCGAAGCCGAGCGCGACCAGGAGAAAAACCGTCGCGGCGTAGAAGTAGTAATCCTGTAGCGCGTAGGCGTACGGGATCGCGAGTTGCGGGACGAAGAACAACGCGAGGGCGATCGCCAGCGGGGCCCGATGACGGCCTGCGACGGTGAATCCGAGAAGCGAGCACGCAGCCAGGAGCCACGGCGCCATGATCGCCTGGCGCCAGCCATCGAAGAGCCCGTGCCACGTCTGCGCCGAGAGCCGCGCGCCGAGGGAGAATGTGCCGTAGTTGGCCACTCCGAGCGCCTGCGAAGTGAGAAACGTGGTCGCCGGATTCTGCGCCTTGATCGAGTCGGCGAAATGCGTCCACCACACCGTCAGCCCGAGCGGCACCATCATCGTGCCGCAGCCCCAACCGATCGTGGCGAGCGATGTGCGCAAGCTGCGGGTCCGGCGCCACTCGCGCACCAACGTCCACGCGCCGAACAACGCCGCCGGCGCGACCCACGCGCCGAAGGTGAGGCTCTTCATCATGCCCGCGGCGGCGCCAAGCAGGCTGGTGACCGCGGCCCAGTGCAGACGCCGTTTCCGCAGCGTTTTCACGAAGGCGAAGAGAAACCACACCGAGAGGCACAGAACGGTGGACTCCATGAGGAACGCGCGGGTGTAGAACACGTACACCGGGCAGCTCAGGATCAGCGCCAGCGCCGGCCAGCGCCGGGAGCGCGTCAGGCCGGCTTCGCCGAGAAGCAAATACACGGCCGGCAGCATGAGATAGAAGAACGTCGCCGATACCGCACGCGCGGCGACGAAGTCGGGCCAGCTCATCTGGCGTCGCACGAGCACGACCATCCATTCGTAGAGCGGCCACTCGAGCGGTGCGCCCCAGGGTTTGCCGAAGAGCGGCGTATCGTACTGCAGTGAGAAATTGTTCTGGCGATCGATGTGGTCCGAGATGAGCGCCGTCTGCGCCTGGCGGAACTCGTGGCCGACGAGGAACCCCGAATCCCAATTGCGCGAGAGCGCGAACACGTGCGCCGCCAACGCGGCCGCGAAGAGGAGAAACAGCAGCCATCCGCGCGCGGGCGGCCAAACGGGCGACGATGCCGCCGCGGACGCGGCGGCGTGCGGCTGGGGCGAGGTGGCTGCGGAGATCGCGCTCCCCGGTGCTCGCGATTCGGCGGTGCTCATGGACAGGTTCCTTCTTAACCAAGCGCGCCGGGGAGGCGTCAAACACCGACGTGGCGACGTGCCGGGCATCGCTGCGGTCGCGAAAAACGAGGAGAGCGCGACGTTGCGGAAATTCTCCTTGATTCGCCCGCGGCAATACCTGAGCTTCGCACTTCCTCCTCACCGAGGATGGAGTTGTTCTTTCGAAGACGCGTCCCTCGGGGCGCATCGCCAACGGTTCGCCGGCCCGATTCAAGGGCGCGTCGCGTGAGGGTGCAGAGACCTCGTCGACTGGAGAACACGTGGTTGGACAACGAGATCTGCAAATCGGGGTGTAGCTTAGCCTGGTAGAGCGCTACGTTCGGGACGTAGAGGTCGTGAGTTCGAATCTCACCACCCCGACCATTTGAAACCCGCGGCCGAAACGCCGCGGGTTTTTTTGTGCCCGCTTGCCGTGGCGCGCGCGGAGTTGCCAGCGCAGGACAGGGCGCTCAGCTTACGGCGCCATGAAACGGGTCCTATTCCTCCTCGGGTTGGGTTGTGCGCTCGTCGCCGGCGCGGGCGCCGAGACGATTCGGCTGACCGACGGCCGCACCTTCGAATCGGCGCGAGTGATCTCCGCATCGCCGGGACGCGTGTGCATCCGGCACGCGGGAGGGCTCGTGCAGGTCGAGCGCGGGTTGTTGCCGCCGGAGCTGGCGGAGCGGTTTCCGGCCGATCCGGAGGCGGTCGCGGCGGAGGATGCGAAACGCGTCTCGGACGCGGAGCGCAAGGCGGTGAAGGACGAGCGCGCGGCGGAGGAGTTCAAGATGGCGGCGCGCACGGCGCAGCCGGCGCCGCAGCCGGTGGCGGCCTCGGCCGATGCGATTCGTGAGACGGCGGAGGACTACGCGCGGAGTTATTTTCGCAACAAATACCAGAGTGGCGCAAACGACTCGGTGACCTTGCGCGTGATGGTCGAAACCGAGGACCCGCAGGAGATGTCCGGCTGGATGGACCAATGGCGCGTCAGCGGCGAGGCGTCGTTCACCCAGTATCGTTCCTACGGCTGGGGCACGTACCAGAAAGAGAGCCGGCGTTTCGAGGCGGTGGTCTACGCACCGGCGGGCGCCGCGCCGCGGGTGAAGGACTTCACACTGCGCTGAGCCGCGGCCGACGTTCCGCCGCTGGTGAGCGCGGCTCAGGCCGGCGCGAGCACGCCTTTGGCGAGGAGTTCGCCGCGGAGCCAGCGGGCGGTCTCGAGCAGCGACGGGCCGTCGTGGATGAGATTCCGGCCGCGGGGGATACCGCTTTCGATCACGACGTGCGGCCAAGCGCCGGTCCAGCCGCGCTCGTTCATCAAACGAGCGACATCGACCGGGTGGTCGTCTTCCTCGGAAAACACGACGATCGCCTCGGGTTTGGTCGTGGCGATTGCGGGCAGGTTGAGCGCGAGATAACCGGCCGCGGCGCTGCGGAGCACGTTCACCCCGCCGGCCAGCTCGAGAATGTCGTGCACGAAACTGAGACCGCCGGCCATGCGCGGGTGGCGACCGAACCACAGCTCGGCGTAGATGCGCGGACGCACGGCGGGACGGAGTGCTCGCAAAGCGGCAGCGTCGGCGATCATGCGTTCGGCGAGCTCGTGGGCGGCGTCCATCTCGCCAAGCAACGCGCCGAGTTTGCGGATGTTTTCGAGGATGCCGCCGAGGCTGTCGGGCAGGTGGAGCACGAAGACGGGCAGGCCGGACTGCGCGAGCTTGCGGGCGAGGCCGAGCTGCACGCCGCTGGTCATCAGGATCAGGTCGGGCCGGATCTCGCGCAGTTTGTCGGCGTCGATTTTCAAGTAGTCGCCCGCGACCGGCAGGTGGCCGACCGGCGCGTAGCGCGTGCAATAGTGCGAGACGCCCGCCAGCCGGTTGCCGAGCCCCATCGCGTGAATCGCCTCGGTGAATCCGGAGACGAGGGAAACGACACGTTGCGGGCGCTCCGGCATCTGGATGAACGCCGCGATCGGTTCGCATTTCACCCGGCGCACGACGTTGCTTTGGGCAGGGGAGTTCACTGGGCCACAAGACGCCGTGAGGGCCGGGCCGTCAACGTTGGCGCCGGGTTCGGCGGAGAACGGTGGGCGGTGGGGTGTCCGCGGGGATAGGATGTGAATAACTTGTGAGCCAGTGGGCTTCTCCTGAGCGAAATGGAGCTGAAGTTTGACCGCGGGGCGCCTCCGGGCGGACAAGGGAGGGGACGGCGTCGGGGCAGAGACAGCGCCGGAAGGAGCGTTCCGCGCGAAACGCTGCCGATCCCTCCGAGTGAAGCGCAGCGGGCGTCGCGTGTCTATTTCTTGCGCTTCTCACGGAGGATCAGCATGAAGCGGCGTTTCGTATTCGGGCCACCGCTGGGTCGGATTTCGCTGCCTCGGGACGGGCGGAGCGGAGCGCTTCCACGAGGGAAAAGCCGCTGCGTTGTGCGTCGACAGACGAACGCGGGGGAGCGCGGATTTTCCCTCGGTGACGACCCGGTGACGGTGGAATTGTGAAGAACTCCGCCATTCCCCGCTGCCGGCGCCGGTGACGACTAGTCAGGCCGGACCGGCCGCGGCACCGGGCAGCGTGAAGTAGATCGTCGCTCCCTCGCCCGGATGTCCCTCGGCCCATACGCGGCCGCCGTGGCGCACGATGATGCGGCGGACGTTGGCCAGGCCGATGCCGGTGCCCTCGAATTCGCGCGCGTGGTGGAGGCGCTGGAAAACGCCGAAGAGCTTCTCGGTATACTTCGGGTCGAAGCCGACGCCGTTGTCGCGGACGAAGATGATCTGCTCGTCCGGTTTTTCGCCGGGCGTGGCGCCGATCTCGATCACAGCGGGCGTCCGGCCGCGGGTGAACTTGAGCGCGTTCGAGAGCAGGTTGGCGAAGACTTGGCGGAGCAAAGTGGGGTCGGCGAGCACGGTCGGCAGCGACCCGACACGGAACTCGACCGGGCGTTGGCCGATATCGGCGGCGAGGTCGGTGCGGGACTGTTCCACCAAGTCGAGGAGCATGACGGGTTGGAGCTTCAGCTCGGAGCGGCCGAGGCGGGAAAACACCAGGAGCGCGTCGATGAGTTGTCCCAATCGGACGGATTCGGAGGAGACGATATTGAGGAAGCGCGCGGTCTCGGTGTCGGCGGGTTCGTGGAGGCGACGGCGGAGGAGATCGGCGAAGCCGGAGATGTTGCGCAGCGGCGCGCGGAGGTCGTGCGAGATGGAGTAGGAGAACGCCTCGAGCTCGCGGTTGCTGGCGGTGAGCTCGGCGGTGCGGTCCTGCACGCGCCGCTCGAGGTCCTCGTTGAGTTTGCGGAAACGTTCTTCGCTGGCGGAAAGGGCGGCGGCCTTGTCGAGGGTCTCGTGCACCTGGCGCTCGAGACGGGTGTTGGCGTCGTTCAGCGCGGAGGTGCGCTCGCCCACGAGGTACTCGAGGCGGGCCTTCTCGCGGCGGTCGAGATAGGAGAGCCACCATGCGCAGCCGAGCACGAGCGCGGCGGCGGAGAGGAAATAGAGCACGTACGCCAGCGGCGTGCGGAACCACGGCGGGCGGATGCTGAACGCGAGCGTCGTTTCCTCGCCGAGCGTGGAGCCCAGACGGGGGCGCACGCGCAGGGTGTAGCGGCCTTCCTTGAGGCGATTGAAGGCGGTCGAGCCCGTGCTGCCCGAGGGGAGCCAATCGCTGCCGGTGCCGTCGAGCCTGACCTCGAACGTGACCGATTGGCCGAACGGCGCGCCGGGCGCGAGATAGTGCACCACGAGCGAGTTGTCGGAATACGGCAGCGGCGCCAGCTCGCTGCCGACGGCGAAAAGGTGCCGGTCGCTCGTGGAGAGGTGCACTTGGCTGAGGATCGCACGCAGCGGCGGCGGTGGCGGCGGCTCGGGGATCGCAGGATCGTAGCGGAGGAGGCGGCGCGTTTCGTGCAACCACATGACGCCGTCTTTCTCGACCGTGAAGTGAAACGGCATGCCACCGACATGCAGCTCTTCGTCGCCGGTGGACGGGGCGTCGGTGACGATGTGGACGCTGCCGTTGGCGGTGACCCAGAGGCGCCCACGGGAATCGCGCACGGGCCGGCCGACAATGCCGGCCATCGCAGGATAGCGGCGGACGAGCTCGGTATCATCGGTCAGGCGACGCTGCGTCTCGTCGAAGTGGAAAAGGTGGGCGGCGATGTTGAAGTACGCACGACCATCGATGATGAAGATGTTCACCCAGCCGTCGGTGACGCCATCGGCCGAGGTGAAGATTTCGAGGCGCGGTTCGTCCCGGTCGCAGCGGATCCGGCCGATGCGCGCGTAACCGAGCTCGAGCCAGACGGCGCCGGTCGCATCGGCGAAAACGCCGTAGACATCGCCCAGGCCAGGATGGGGGAAACGCGTGACGGCGAAACCGTCATCCGGGCCGGTGATCCAGCCGAGCTCGTCGCGGGCGACGTAGAGCCAGCGGCGTCCATCGACGGACGGCACATCGATGCGGGCGTAGGGGATACCAGGCGCGACGAGTTGCCAGTCACCCTCGCGCAGGCGGTAGATGCCGGTCTCGTTGGTGGCAGTCAGTGGGCCGAGTTGGGTGGAAAGCGAGTGGACGAAAGAGCCGGTGGGCGAGTCGTCGACGAAGCGCAGGAGACGGCCCTCGGGGCTGTAGATGCCGCGCTGGGCGCGGCCGTCGGCGCGCAGCCAGAGGCGGCCCTCGTGGCGGATCGGCTGGGCGGAGGAGAGGCCGGTGGCGACGAGCGATTCGAAGCCGGAGAGGCGAGACGGGAAACGTATGCGGGCGATGCCCTCGTTGAGCAGAGCCCAGAGCGAGCCGGAGGCGTAGAACAGCCGTTGCACGCGGCCGAGCCGGTTGTCGAGGTTGCGGTCGAGCGTCTGGACGATGTGGCCCGCGTCGTCCAAAAATACGATACCGGTGTTGTCGAGCGCCGCGGCGAAATACCCGCCGCCGGTGCCGCACAGGTCGTTGATCCGGCGGTTGGCGGGCAGTCCGGGCGCGGGGAACGGGCTCAACTGCGCGCCGTCGAAGAGCTTCAGGCCCTCGGCGTTCGTGCCGACGAGCAGATGCGTCGCATCGAACACGGTGCCGCAGGTGATGGTGTCGTTGGGCGTGGTGTGCGCGGCGGGGATGACGATCTCGACGCGGTCGCCGGTGGCGCGCAGCAGGGAGCCGTCGGAGCGGTTGCTGATGAAGCGGTCGGAGCCGAGCGTGAAGACGGCGCCGACGGTGTTGGCGTCGCCGACGATCCGCGGGGTGGCGCCGGGTTGCCACGAGATCACCGCGCCGCTTCCGGAATGCCAATACCAGCCGCCGTCGGTCACGATGACGTTGGTCGGGACGTGACGAACGGTCTTCGCGTCGCCGGCCGGCAGGGCTGCGACGGCGGTGAGCCGCCATTTGCCGTCGGGCCCGAAATCCACGCGTCCGAAGCCGCCGTCGACGCCGGCGTAGATCACCCCGTCGGTGCCAATGGCCACGTTCACCGTGTCGTGGCCGCGCTCGGAGTCTGCCTGGCGATAGACTTCCCAGCGCACGCCGTCGCCCAGCGCGAGTTCGGTGCGTGCGACGACAAGCATGCGGCCGTCGGGCATCTGGCGCAGGTCGGTCGGCGGGCCGCTCAATCCGATCGATTCGGGGCCGAGCACGACGAATGCCGGAATGCCGGCTTCGATCATACCCGGCGCCGCTCCTTCGAAAGGGACCACCTGCGCCCGCGCCATACCGGCTGCCGCGCAACTCCCGATCGCGACGAGGGCACGCATGCCCGCCGCGGCGAGGGTGCGTTGCAGTCGCGACAGATACCGGAAGGAAACGGCTGGAGGCGACGACACGCGACCGGGAATATCGGTCTGCTTGGGGCTGGCTTGAATGTGCTGACCTCGATCGGGCGCCGTGGCTTGCCGTGGCGGCCCGGACAACCTCCAATGCGCGCCGCAGGCGCCGCCGGCGGACCGTTCGTGCATCCGTGCTTCCGCTGCGCGCTTGCGCCCACATCCTGTCGCCGTGCCCGCACCGCTCCCCCCCACTGCAAAACCTTTCCCGCCCGACTGGCGCGGCTACCGGTTCTACTGGCGAGCGCAAGTCGTCGGCTGGCTGGCGGTGAATCTGTTTCTGCTCGTGCACGCGCAGCTCAATGCCGAGCCGCGCGCGAGCCTCCCGCTGCGGCTGGTGGCGCTCGGCTGCTTCGCGTGTTGCGGAATCGCGAGCACGCATCTGCTGCGCGGTTGGTTGCGCTCTGTGGCGGCCGTGATCGGGCCGTGGCCGCGCCTGGCCGGATACGGCGGTGTGGGCGTCGTGGGCGCGGGGCTGCTGATGGCCGCCGGCATCTCGGCGCTGCCGCTGCTCGTGCCGGGGCTCGCTGCTGAGATCTGGACGGACCGGTCCGCGATGGCGTTTGTGGCGCGGTTGTTTCTCAGCGCCTCGCTCTGCGCGGGCTGGTTGCTGCTCTATCTCGGCTACGAATCGGTGCGCAGCTACCAATCGGCGCTCACCGAGCGGGCTCGTTACGAGACGGCGCTCAAGGACGCCGAGCTGCGCGCGCTGCGCGGCCAGTTGAACCCGCATTTCCTCTTCAACGCCCTCAATGTCCTCCGCCGGCTCGCCGCGACCGATCCCTCGCGCACGCGGCAGGCGATCACGCAACTCGCCGGGCTGCTGCGCGACACGCTCAACGGCGGCGAGCAGGCCGCGATCAAGCTCTCCGCCGAACTCCGCCAGGTCGACGCCTACCTGCAACTCGAGAAACTGCGTTTCGAGGAGCGGCTCGAGCTCGCTTGGGAAGTGCCCGAGGACGCGATGGGCCGCCCGGTGCCGCCGTTCGCGGTGCTCACGCTCGTCGAGAACGCCGTGAAACACGGCATCGCCAGCCGCATCGCTGGCGGGCGCCTCGTCGTGGGCGCCGAGCTCAAGCCCGACGCGACGCTCCTGCGTGTCACGAACTCGGGCACGCTGCCTGCCGACCCGCGCACCGGCCGCGTGGGCATGCAGAACCTCCGTGAACGGCTCCGCCTGCTCTACGGCGAACGCGCGACGCTCGAGCTGCGCGCGTTGCCCGGCGAGCTCGTCGTGGCCGAGTTGCGCGTGCCCGCCGAGTGGCCGGGGCCGGGCTTGACGAGCCCCGCCGCGCCGTCTGGCTCAGTTTCCACCCCATGAAAGCGCTCATCATCGACGACGAACGGCTGGCCCGCGAAGAACTGCGCGAACTGCTCGCCGCGCACCCCGAGATCGAAATCGTGGGCGAGGCGGCCAACGGCCCGGAGGCGCAGAAACGCATCGCCGAGCTCCAGCCCGATCTCCTCTTCCTCGACATCCAGATGCCCGAGCAGAACGGCTTCGAGCTGCTGCAATCGCTCGAGCCGCCGGTGCCGGAGGTGATCTTCGTCACGGCGTACGACAAGTACGCGCTGCAGGCCTTCGAGAACAGCGCGCTCGACTACCTCGTGAAACCGGTGGAGCCGGAGCGGCTCGCGCGCGCGATCGGCCGTCTCCACAAGGTCGAGGCGGCGACGGGCTTCGCCCCGGCGGCGCCGAGCGGCGCGCTCACGGCGGAGTCGCAGGTGTTCGTGCGCGAGGGCGACCGCTGCTGGTTCGTGGCGCTCGGCGACATCGTGCTCTTCGAGGCCGACGGCAGCTCGACGCGCGTGTTTTTCGGCGGGCACAAACCGGTGTTGCCGCGCGCGCTCACGGCGCTCGAGGCGCGGCTGCCGGCGGACCGTTTCTTCCGGATCAACCGCTCGCAGATCGTGAACCTCAAGTGCATCGAGAGCATCGAGCCATGGTTCAGCCGGTCGCTGCGGGCGAAGCTGAAGGGCGGACTCGAGGTCGAGTTCTCGCGCCGCCAGTCGCTGGCATTCCGCGAGGCGCAGGGACTCTGAGGCGTGCCGGTCGAGCGTTGAGCGCTCGAGTGACGGGAGCCGGGACTTTCGCGAATTGCGGAGCTGCGCGGCGTGAGCTCGCTTGACGACGATTTCGCGGAGGCGGGAGCGCTCGCGCGCGGTGCTCGTGTTCTTGAATTCCGCCGCAGAAAGGAAACGGCCGGCGCCCCCAGGGGACGCCGGCCGCCGGTTGTACCATCGCTGGGAGCAGTTTCCCAGTGCGACCTACTCTTCGCACCAGGGCCCACGCTGCTCCCAGAGGCCGGAGCGGGCGCGCGTCGGTTGGACGCGGCCAGCAAAGTGTTGGCGTGGAGATCCGCATTCGGTCGCCGGTGCCGGGACGTGATCGCGCGGTTGGGCGCGGGCGGCGGGCGGGGCGAAGCGGGTTGCGGTGTTCATCAAAGATCTGCGGCGGACTCCTGCCACAACGGTCGCAGCTTGCCAAATTCCAAGGGGAACGTCTCGCGTGGAGTGACCGGCGGCAAAGGTGGGCGGATGGACGGCTGTCGGGACTGGCGACCGGCCGCACCGAGGCGGGCGAACGGTCGTGGGCACAGTGTGACCGGCGGCGGGGCGACGACTAGCGCGCGTTTGTGAAACGTTGACTTGGGCGGCGGGCGGCAGGCAGTTTCGCCGTCGTTTCCGCAATGAAATCGATCGCGATCATTGGCTCCGGCGCCATCGGTGGTTTCTACGGCGCGATGCTGGCGCGCTCCGGCTTGGACGTGCGCTTCCTCATGCGCTCTGACCTCGCCGCGGTGCGGGCCAACGGGCTGCGCGTGGTGGCGCCGTTTGGCGAGTTCCGGATCGAGCACCCGACCGCGGCGGCCACGACCGAGGAACTCGGGCCGGTCGACCTCGTGATCGTGGCATGGAAAACGACTTCGAACCGCGCGCTGCCCCGCGTGCTGCCACCGCTGCTCCACGAGCGCACGCACGTGCTCACGTTGCAGAACGGCCTCGGCGCCGAGGAGGAGATCGCGGCGATCGTCGGCGCGGAACGCACGCTCGGCGGCCTGTGCTTCGTGGGCATCAACCGCACCGAGCCGGGCGTGATCGTGAATCCGGTCGAGGGCGCGGTGACGCTCGGCGAATTCGGCCGGCCGGCGGGCGCGCGGCTGCAGGCGCTCGTGGAGTCGTTCAAAGCTGCCGGGATCAAGACGCGCGCCACCGACAACCTCGCCGAAGAACGCTGGCGGAAGCTCGTCTGGAACGTGCCCTTCAACGGCCTCACGATCGCCGCCGGCGGGATCACGACCGACCGCGTGCTCGCCGACGAGGCGCTGCGGAAACTCTCGCGCGAACTGATGACCGAGGTGCTGCAAGGCGCGGCGGCGCTGGGTTTCTCGATCCCGGAGAGCTACGCGGATTTCCAGATGTCGCGCACGCCTCCGCTCGGCGCCTACAAGCCCTCCAGCCTGCTCGACTGGCAGGCCGGGCGGGAACTCGAGGTCGAGAGCATCTGGGGCGAACCGGTGCGGCGCGCCGCCGCGGCCGGTCGGCCGCTGCCGCGGATGGAGATGTTGTACGTGCTGCTGCGAGCGCTTGCCGCGCGCAACGCGAGCCGTTGACCGGATCATGGCGAACGAACGTCCGGCTCCTCGGCTCTGGCTGCCTCACTACTGGCCGGCGTGGGTGCTCGTCGGTTTCCTGCGTCTGCTCGCGCCGCTGCCGTGGGAGCTGCTGCTCTGGTTCGGGCGCTGGCTCGGGCGCGTGATGTTCCACCTCGTGCCGGTGCGGCGAGCGGTGACGGTGCGCAATCTCGAGCTTTGTTTCCCCGAGCTCGACGCGACTGCGCGCTGGAAACTCGCGCGGCGGTGCTACGAGTCGTTCGGCATGGGCGCGCTGGAGGCGATCATCGCCTACTATGGCGGCCCGAAGCGGTTCGACGGCCGTTACACGATCGAGGGTATCGAACATCTCGACGCGGCGCGCGCGGCGGGCCGCGGCGTGCTGCTGCTGAGCGCGCATTTCCATACGATCGAGATCTCCGGCCGCATCGCGAACGCCCACCGGCCGCTCAGCGCCTTCTACCGCAACCCGAACCACCCGGTGTTTGCGCGCGAGATCCTCCGGCTGCGCACGCGTCAGCTACACCGGATGTTCCGCGCCGACGACCTGAAGGGCGCGGTGCGCGCACTGCGCGAGGGCGATGTGATGTGGTACGCGCCCGATCAGGGGAAACGGATCAAGGACTCGGCGGTCGCACCGTTCTTCGGCGAGCCGGCGGTGACGAATGTCGCGACCGGCAAAGTGGCGCGGCTCGGTCGCGCGCTCGTGATTCCGTGGGGCGCGGTGCGGGAGCGGCGCGACGGCCGCTGGCACTATCGCGTGACGATCGGGGCGCCGTTGCCGGAGCTGCCGGAGGAGCCGGTGGCGGAGGGCACCGCGATCAACGCGGTGGTCGAGCATTTCGTGCGCGCCGCGCCGGAGCAGTACCTCTGGCAGCACAAACGTTTCAAGAATCGCGGCGACGGTTATCCCGACGTCTATGCCGGGCTGAAGTGAGCCCGGCGGACGTGGGCGCGAGTCAGGAAACGCGCCGGCGTTGCCGCACCGCGGCGGCCAAGGTGTCCAGCACCGGCAGCGTGTCCGCAAACGAGAGACAGCCGTCGGTGACGCTTTTGCCGTACGCGAGCGCGCTGAGCGGGCCGAGTTCCTGCCGGCCGCCGACGAGATGACTTTCCAGCATCGCGCCGACGATCCCTCGCTGGCCGGCGGCGATCTGCTCGGCGAGCGCGGCGGCGACCTGCGGTTGTTTCGCGGGATCCTTGCCGCTGTTGCCGTGGCTGCAGTCGATCATCACGGCCGGGGGCAAACCGGCGGAGGTGAGCGCGGTCAGCGCGGCCGTGACGGCGGCGATGCCGAAATTCGGTCCGGAACGCGCGCCGCCGCGCAACACGAGATGCGCGTGCGGATTGCCGCTGGTGGAAAGGATCGCGGGCGCGCCTTCCTTCGTGAGCGAGGGAAACCAATGCGGCAGGCGCGCGGCGCGGAGGGCGTCGATCGCCACCTGGACGTCGCCATCGGTGCGGTTCTTGAAGCCGACCGGCATCGACAGGCCCGAGGCGAGTTCGCGGTGCACCTGACTTTCGGTCGTCCGCGCGCCGATGCCGCCCCAAGTTACGAGATCTGCGAAATACTGACCGAAGATCGTGTCGAGAAACTCGGTCCCGGCGGGCAGGCCGGTGCGCGTCACGTCGAGCAGGAGGCGGCGGGCGAGGCGCAGGCCTTTGTTGATCTTGAAGCTGCCGTCGAGGTCGGGGTCGTTGATGAGCCCTTTCCATCCACCGATGGTGCGGGGTTTTTCGAAATAGACCCGCATGACCACGAACAACTCCGGCGCCAAACGCGCCGCCACGGGCTGGAGCTGTCGCGCATAGTCGAGCGCCGCTTCCGGATCGTGCACCGAACACGGCCCGACCACGACGAGCAGCCGGTCGTCGGCTCCGGTGAGGATCGCCTCGGTGGTGCGCCGGCTTTGTGCCACGAAGCGCTGCACCGCTTCGTCTGCGGGGAGTTCCTCGAAGAGGATGGCGGGCGCGAGCAGCGCGCGTTGGCCGGTGATGCGCAGGTCGTCGGTGATCGAATGCACGACGACGACTACAAGGGCGCCGGATGAGGCCGGCAAGCGCGGCGCGGCGACTCGGCGGTAACCGTTCGTCTGATGCGCGACAGTGACGTCTGTCGGCGGACGCTGGCGAGCGTTGTCGCTTCTCGGGGGTTCGTCCGCCGTCTGCGGGTGGACGCGCTTGCCCAAGGGCGTGGCGGACTCATCCCGCGGCGGTCACAGGTTCTCGCGTCGGGCGACGCCGTTCGTCACCGCCCAAGCTCGCGACCGCGTTAAGGGCAACGCGGTCCACCTCGATGCGCGCGCCGGCTCAGCGGTCGGTGCGCTTGGTCTTCTCCGTGATGAACTCGCGGATCACGGCCATGCGCTCGCGCACGCGGCGCTCCTCGTCGATGTCATCCTTCGTGCGCTGGGTTTCGATCCGGCGCATGGCTTTGCGCATCTTCGAAATGGCGAGGTTCTGGAGCTGGCGGACGCGTTCGCGGGTGACGTTGAAGAGCTTGCCGACCTCCTCGAGTGTCATCTCGTTGTTCCCGTCGATGCCGAAGCGCAGCTTGATGATGCGCGCCTCGCGTTCGTCGAGGGAGTCGAGCAAGTCGCGGAGGTCGCCCTGAATGTTCTTCTCGCGGAGCGTCTCGTAGGGGCTGGCTGCGTTTTCGTCGCCGACGATCTCGCCGAACGGGCTGCCGCCTTCCTCGTCGTTGATCGGCGCGTCGAGCGAGGCGGGGCGCACGCTGACCGACTTCATGTGCGCAATCTTGTTCACCGGGATCTGCATCTCGATGGCGATCTCCTCCTCGGTGGGCTCGCGGCCGAACTCCTCGGTGAGGGCGGTGGCGACCTTGCGCATCTTGGAGATCTTATCGACGAGGTGGACGGGCAGGCGGATCGTCTTCGACTGGTTGGCGAGGGCGCGCTTGATCGACTGTTTGATCCACCAGGCGGCGTAGGTGGAGAGTTTGCCGCCCTTGGCGGGATCGAAACGCTCGACGGCCTTGATGAGGCCGATGTTGCCCTCGCTGATCAGGTCGAGCAGCGGGAGGCCGAAATCCTTGTAGTCGTGCGCGATCTTCACGACCAGGCGAAGGTTCGCCTGGATCATGTGGTTTCGCGCCTCGCGGTCGCCGCGTTTGATCTTCTTGGCGAGGGCGACCTCCTCGGCCGGCGTGAGCAGCGGCGTTTTGCCGATCTCAGCGAGGTATTGCTTGATCGTGCTGCGCTCGGGCTGGAGTTCGCGCTCGGCGGCGGGCGCCACGCGGCCGGTGCCGGGCGCGGGCGGCGGGGCCTCGTCGACGCCGGACTCCGCTTCCGCTTCGATCGGCGTCGGCGGCGAGGGCGGCGGTGCGGAAACAGGTTCGGCCGCATCGTCGCGCGATGCGGGGGCAGCGGACCGGGCCTTTGTCTTCGGACGCGATTTTGCGATGGTTCGAGTCATCACGGCGGTCGGTGGCTGGCGGGCTGGTAGCGAAGCGGGCCCGCGTTTCGAGTGCGCGCGGAGGCTAGGTGGCGCGTTGCGGCTGCGCGAACTCTTTTTGTTCCAAACGGGAAAAGATCGGTGGGCCAAGCCGGGGTTTCCCCGATGGAAAAACGACAGAACGTTTTTGTGACGACCGAGTGGCGGATACGCTTGCTCAGAACGGCAGGTTGTCGGCGGCGGGGGCGGCGGCGGGGGCTTCGACCTTCTTTTCAGCGCGGCTGTGCTCGGCGTGCGCCTTCACGATGATCGCGCGCTTGGGGCGGACGGGGCAGGCGTATTCACAGGCGCCGCAGCCGATGCAAAGCTCGGGGTGCATTTCGGGCAGGCGCAGGTTCTCGCCGTACGGCACGGTGCTGACGGCTTGCGTCGGGCAGTGTTCGGAGCAGGCGGCGCAGTCGGTGCCGTTGGCCTTCACAATGCACAGGCGGTAGTCGATGTGCGCGACGCCGACGCGGGTGAGCTTCTTGTCGTCGAGCGCGAGCGGAAGAATCGCGCCGTCGGGGCAGACCTCGCTGCAGCGGTTGCATTCGAAGTTGCAGAACGAGTGCTCGAAATCGAGGCGCGGCTTCATGACGCTGGCGAAGCCGTATTCGAGAAACGCGGGCTGAAGCACGTGCGTGGGGCAGGCGCTCACGCAGAGTTGGCAGGCGGTGCAGCGGTCGAGGAACCGGGCGACTCCGCCCGAGCCGGGCGGGCTGATCGGCGCGCGGCCGAAGCGACGTGGACCTTCCGGCGGTTGCGAGTCGTCGGTGGGCGACGCCTCGACGGCGCCGGTGGCGAGTTGCGCGAGCACTGGGGCGATTCCGGTCGCGGCGGTGAGCGCGGCGGCGGTGCCGGTGATGAAGGCGCGGCGGTCGCTTCGCGACAGGTTCGGAGTTTCGGGTTCAGGGTTTCGGGTTTCGGGGATCGGAGCGATGCCGGTGGATGGCCGGTGGAAGCTGCTTACCGGCGCGGGCGGTGTCTCCGGTTTCGGGTTTCCGCTCTCCGGTTTCCATTTGAACCGGTGGCGGATGCCGAGCTCGTCGCAGCTGCTGATGCAGTTGAAGCAGGCGACACAGCGGGAGTTGTCGACGGTGCCGGTACGCAGGTCGATGCACTGGGCCTTGCAGACACGCAGGCAATCGCCGCATTTGCGGCAGCGCGCCGGGTCGATCTCGATGCGCCACGCGCCGCGGGCGGAGAGCAGGCCGAGGAGCGTGCCGACGGGGCAGATGGTGTTGCAGTAGAGCCGGCCGCGGCGGGCGGCGAGCACGGCGATCAGCAGCAGCATCGCGGCGGGCAACGCTAGCGCGCCGACTGCGGCCCATTGCGGCGGGACGCGGTAGAGCGCGTCGAGGCCGAGCGCATTCGCGGGAGCGACGAGCCAGTTGTTCACCGTCGTGACCAACGGGCGGAAGAGCATCGAGCCAAAGCGACCGAAGATGCTGTAGGGATCGAGCAACGTCAGCGTGAGCCCGCCCCAGCCGGCGACGATGCCGGCGACCGTGGCCCAGAGAAACGTCTGGCGCACCCACGTGGCGGGTTTCGCGAAGCGCAGCAGGCGCGGTTTGCGTCGGATCCGGCCGGCGAGGCGCGCGACGGCGTCCTGAAGGAGGCCGAGCGGGCAGAGGACCGAGCAGTACACGCGGCCGAAGGCCAACGTGGCGGCGAGGATCGCGAGCGCCGCGAGCGAGGTGGTGGCGCCGGTCGCGAGCGCGAGCGCCGCGGGGACGAACTGCACCGAGGCGAGCGCGTGCGAGAGGTCCTCGTCGACGAGGTCGCGGAAGTCGACAAACGCCGCGCCGAGGAACGCGAGGACCGCGACCGCGAGAGCGGCGCGGGTGTATTTCAGCCAGTGGCGGCGCATGAGGCGGAGAAGAACGGAGGCGCGGAAGCGGTTATGCCGCGGTGCGAGCTGAACGACTTCGTCGTCCAGCTACGGGCGGCGCGGAGAGGTGGCGGCGCCGGGGCGGTGACCGGTTCGAGGCGCGTTCAGGCGAGCTTGATGCTGCGCACGTCGGCGCCGGAGAGATCGAGCGTGCCGAGGTTGAGCTCGGCGCCGAGTTTCACGTGCGAGACTTTGTCGGTCGTGTAGCCGAGGAGCTTCGTGCACGCGGCGTCGATGAGCACGGGATCGGCGGAGACGAGAAGACGTTTCATCTCGACGCAGTCCTCGACGGATTTGCCGCGCGGACCGTTGCGGACCATCGGGTGGTATGCGTCGACGATGTTGAGGTCGGGTTTCCGCAAAGTGAGGAAATCGGCGATGGTCTGCTGGAGGTCGACGCGGTGGTAGACGCCGCGGTCCCAGACGCAGCCCATGAGGTTCTTCATCGCGGAGGACATCTGCGCGCCGCCGTGGTGCTTGAGCACGGGCACGTTGATGAAGACGTCGGAATCGAGCACGAGTTCATGGACCTTGGCGCTCTTGAGCTTCAAGCCGCCGGGGATCGCGGTCTCGCGGTAGAGCGTCTCGTCCTTGCCGTTGACGATCTTGGCGCCGGCATCGCGCGCGGCTTTCTCGATGCCGCTGTTCTCGTAGCAGCGCTGCCACTGGTCGCAGGTGTTGTCGAAGATGCTGACGGATTTCGCGCCGGCCGTGAGGCAGAGTTCGACGAGGCGGCCGACGAGCGCCGGATGGGTGTTGGCGCCGCGCTCGGGCGGGGCGTCCCAGCCGATGTTGGGCTTGATGAGCACGGTCTGGCCGGGCTTTACGAAGGCGCCGATGCCACCGAGGGACTCGAGCGCCTTGTCGAGCATCGCGACGCGATCGCCGTCGCGCACGGCGACGAGGATGGGGCGCGGGCCGGTGCTAGCGGGCGAGGCCGGCGCGGAAGAAACTTCGGCCATGGGCTCCGCGGCGAACGCGTTGCCGAGATCGAGGAACGAAACGGTGGCGCCGAGCGCGAGGCCGGTTTTCAGGAAGTCACGACGAGGCTGCATAGGGGAGGAGGTCGCAGGGTAGAGGTGGAGTGTGCGCAGAACGCGCGGATTGAGGCGGAGTCTATCCCCGTGTCCGACGTGCGCCCCCGCATCGATTGCTGAAAGTGCGGCGTAATTTGCCGTCGCGCCCCGGCGGCGCGGACGCGGACAGGCGATTATTGCACTGCGCGCGGCGGGGCAGGGCGTTCAGGCCGCGGACGGCGCGGCGGTGTCGCCGACTCGGGCCGCACCGGCTTCGCGGTAGCGGATCAGCAGCGCCAAGCCGATCGCGCAGATCACCGTGCAGAACACGAACACCGCGCGGTAGCCGTAGGCCTGCGCCAGGCCGCCGAAGGCCAGATAACCGCCGATACCGCCCACGCGCATGGCGTTCGAGTAGAGGTTCGTGGCCGTGCCGACCTGATCAGGCAGGAAGTTCTGGAAGAACGTGATCGCGATGCCCGAGGTGACGGCGACCACCGCCGCGCTGATCACCTGCAACGGATAGATGTGCCACGGCGCGCCGACCACCGACAGGCCCGCGTAGTAGATCACGGAGAGAGCAAACGAGAGCCGGATGAGGCGGCCGTGGTTTCCCTTCGTTGCGAGCAGACCGAAGAAGAACATGAACGGCAGCTCGAACACCGGCGCGACGCTGTAGACGATGCCCACGTGGCGTTGGTCGCCGCCGAGCGTCTCGGTCACGAGCTTGGGCAGGTTGCTCATCGCGATCGTGCCGGCCATGAACACCAGCACGAACGCCACGAAGTGCGCGAGCACCACCGGCCGCATGAGCGCCTGGCGGAGCGGCATCGGCTTCGCGCTCGCCGTCCGCACGAACGGCGGTGCGTGCGGCACGAAGCGCAGCACCGCCAGCAGGAACAGGAAGAACACCGCCGCCGCCACGAGGAACGTGCCTTGGTAGTGGAATTTCAGGTTCACCCACGAGGCCGCCGCCGGCCCCACGGTCCACGACAACGCGAAGAACAGGCGGAAGACGTTCATGTAGAGCGGCGTCTCCGCCGGCGGCACCTCGGAGCGGCTCAACATCTCGCGAGCGTGCGCGAAGAGTTGCGAGAATGTGATCGAAGAGACGCCGAGCAGGAACGAGCCGATGAGCGTCAGCCCCACGACATCGCGCACGAACGCGTAGCCCACATAACCCGCCGTGCCGCAGACTGCGCCGAGCACCAGCATGGAGCGCCGCGAGAAACGCGTGTCCGACCAATGCGCGAGCAGCGTGCTCAACACGATGGAGACCGCGGAGGTGATCGTCATGAAGACGCCGAAGACGAAGTTGCTCATCCCCACCTCCTGCGTGCCGAAGAGCGACATGAACGGCCCGACGAACGAGTAGGCGAGCCCGAGGAGGATGTTGCAGCACAGCAGCGCGAGGAAGCTGCGGTTGCGGAAGATCGTGCGGGCGGTCTCGAGGAAACGTTGCATGGAGCGGGTCGGGGAGGATCGGCCGGCCGGCGGCGGCGGGCGAGCCACAAGGAGGTGAACGGCACCACCGCGCCGAATGATTAATGCGCGCAGCGGGGGCGCCCGGGCGCGTTTCCAGAAACGTTTTGCCAGTATCCGGAGAGGCACCCAGCGTCGCTGCCGTGCAACCTCACGCGGGGGACATACCCTGGCGGCGCGCAGTGCGGCGACTCGCCGCCCGGCTCGCCCTCGGCCACGCACTCGACGCCACAGCGACGCCGCTGGGCGTCGCGGCGGCGGCAGGCGCGTGCACCGGGTTGCTCGTGCGGGCCGGTGTGCTGCCCGTTGTCGCGTTGCCCGCGGTTGGGCTCGCGGGAGTCGCAGCGGTGACTGCTCTCGGCTGGCGTGCGGTGCGACGGAGCGGCGACCTCCGACTGGCCGCGTTGGCTCGGCTCGATGCGGCGCTGGGCGCGAAGGACCATCTGCTTGCCGCGGCCGAGGGCGCGGTGCCGTGGCCCCGTTTTCCCGACTCGCTGCCGCCGGTGGTCCGTTGGCGTTGGTCGCGGCTCGTCGCATCGCCCGCGCTCGCGGCGGCGGTGCTCGCGGCGGCATGGCTGCTGCCTATCTCGACTGTGATTCCGGCGCCGCCTACGCCGCCGCAGCGGCCTCCGGTATTCGACGAGCTGACGCGGGTCGTCGAGGAGCTGAAGCAGGACGAGGCTGTCTCGCCCGCGGCGCTCGATCAGCTCGGGCACTCGCTCGACGAACTCCTTCAACGCGACTCCGCCAGCCTCTACAGCCACGGCACGCTCGAGGCCGCCACGCGCCTGCTCGACCAAACGGCTGCCGGCGCGAGCGAGCTTTCCGCCGGTCTGGCCGCCGCCGAGGCCGCGCTCACGCAACTCTCCGACGCCTCCGATCCCGCCGCCAACCGCGACGCCCACGCCTCGCTCGACTCGGCTCTACGCGCGCTTGAGCACGCCGCGTTGCCGGTGAACCCTGCGCTTGCCGGTGCGCTCCGCGACGCGCAGGCCGGTTCGCTCAGTCCCCAGCAGATGGCGTCGCTTTCCCGTCAGTTGCGCAACGCCTGCAGCCGGCCTCGCGCGGGGCAGGGAAGCGTCACCGGACATTTTCCGCGCCGCGAAGGCACGCCCTCGCAGGCGCGCGATGGCCGCGCGCGCGCCGGCCGGAGCGACGGCAGCGATGACGGCTCCGGCGATGGCTCCGGCTCCGGTGCCGCGACCCGTGGCCCGGGTCACCCGCCGCTCGCGCTCGCCTCCGATCCGAGTGCCCGGTTGGACGGACGTGCCGAGGCTGTGGAGACGCTGGACCG
>DATGXO010000032.1:0-52169 GCA_035298965.1 Opitutaceae bacterium
GAAGAGCACCGCTCCGGCCGCCGTTCCGAGCCTCGCGCTTCGGCCGTGAGCACCGCGCGCTTCCGGGCGCTCACCTCGTCGCAGGCACCACTCGCGCCGATCGACCGCGCCGCCGAGCGGGTCCGCGGCGCCCGTTTGCCGAAAGTGGATTGAAAAGCGCCGGGCGGCCTCCAATCGTTCGGCCGCAATGCCCGCCGCCACTCCTCAGGAATCACTCAGCTTCGAGGACGCACTCAGCCGCTTGGAATCCATCGTCGACTCGATGGAGCAAGGGCAGGTGCCGCTCGCCGAGCTGATTTCGCGTTACGAGGAGGGCTCCAAACTTCTGAAGGTCTGCGAGGCCCGGTTGAAGGACGCCGAGCTCAAGATCGATCAGCTGAAGAAGACCCGCGACACCGTCGCGCTCGAACCCTTCGCCTCCGAGCGCGCCGAGCGCTGAGCGCACGCCCATGAGCGCCGCACTGCCCGCCGGAAAACCGGCTCCGGCTCCGCCTTCGCCGCTGCTCCCCACCCTGCGCGGCCCGGCCGATCTCAAGGCCATGCCCGCCGACTGGCTCCCCGCGCTCGCGCAGGAGATCCGCGACGAGCTGATCCAGGTCACCGCACGTAACGGCGGCCACCTCGGCCCGAATCTCGGCGTCGTCGAGCTGAGCATCGCGCTGCACCGCGTGTTCGACACGCCGCGCGACAAGTTCGTCTTCGACGTGAGCCACCAGGGCTACGTCCACAAGCTGCTCACCGGCCGCGCCGGCGACGGTTTTCGCCAGATCCGCAAGACCGGCGGCGTATCCGGCTTCCTCAACCGCTCCGAGTCCCCGCACGACGCCTTCGGCGCCGGCCACGCCGGCACCGCGCTCTCCGCGGCGCTCGGTTTCGCCACCGCCCGCGACCTCCTCGGCACCGGCGACCACGTGGTCGCGCTCTGCGGCGACGCGGCGTTCACGTGCGGCATCACGATGGAGGCGCTCAACAACATCGTCCACGCGACCAAGCGCCTCATCCTCGTCCTCAACGACAACGAGTGGTCGATCGCCCGCAACGTCGGCGCGATGGCGAAGTACCTCAACGAGCTCTCCACCAGCCCCACCTACAACCGGATCTACCACGACATCGAGGAGTTCTTCCGCAGCACCCCGCGCGGCGAGCGCCTCCACCAGATCTGGATGAAGTGGAAGCGCGAGACGAAGGACTTCTTCGTCGAGTCGTCGCTGTTCGAAAAATACGGCCTGCGCTACCTCGGCCCGATCGATGGCCACGACATCCCGCTGCTCGTCAAGAATCTCGAGTTCGCGAAACAGGCCGACTGCCCCGTGGTCGTCCACGTGCTCACGAAAAAGGGCAAGGGCTACGAGGTCGCGCGCGAGTTTCCCGAGCGGTTCCACGGCACCAGCCCGTTCGATATCGCCACGGGCAACGGCCACTCCGCTCCGGGCGCGAAACCGGCCTACCAGGACGTCTTCGGCCAAGCGCTCGTGCGCGAGGCGCAGCTCGACAACCGCGTCGTCGGCATCACCGGCGCGATGCCCAGCGGCACCGGGCTCTCCGCGCTCGCCAAGGCGCTCCCGCGCCAGTTCTTCGATGTCGGCATCGCCGAGGAGCACGCCGTGCTCTTCGCCGCCGGCCTCGCCGCGCAAGGCGTGAAACCAGTCGTCGCGATCTACTCGACGTTCCTCCAGCGCTCGTACGACCAGATCGTGCACGACGTCTGCCTGCAGAAACTCCCAGTGGTGTTCTGCCTCGACCGCGCCGGCCTCTCGCCCAACGACGGCGCCACGCACCACGGCCTCTTCGATCTCTCCTACCTTCGCAACGTCCCGCACGCCGCCATCGCGCAACCAAAGGATGAGGACGAGCTCTGCGACCTTCTCCACACGGCGCTGCAACAACCGCTGCCGACCTTCATCCGCTATCCACGCGGCGCCGGTCCAGGCGCCACGCCGAAGGCGCAGCCCGCCGTGCTGCCGATCGGCAAGGCCGAGGTGCTGCGCGTAGGCGCGGAGGTCGCCCTCTGGGCGCTCGGCCCGTGGGTGCAGGACGCTCTCGCTCTGGCCGACCGGCTCGAACGCGAACTCGGCGTGTGCGCCACCGTCGTCAACGCCCGCTGGGTCAAGCCGCTCGACCGCGATCTCCTCCTCGCCCACGCACGCGCCGCGCGCCTCCTCGTCACCTTCGAGGACAACGTCGCGATGGGCGGCTTCGGCAGTGCTGTGCTCGAAGCGTTGAGCGACGCCGCGCTCGCCACGCCTGTCGAGCGCATCGCCTGGCCGGATGCGTTCGTCGAACACGGCAACAGCGCCGACATCCTCCGCGCTGCGCACGGTCTCGACGCCGAGTCCATCTACTGCCGCATCGCCGCTCGCCTGCGGCCCACGGTTTAATTGTTCGCGCGTCACGGACGCCCGTCCGACGTCGCGGTGACGCGCAGCCGCTCGCGCATCCGGCGGAGCAACTCGTCGGCGCCGAACGGTTTCACGAGGAGATTGCCTCCGGGGTCGAGTTCCTGGTCGCCGGTGCTGGCCTCGAAATGGCCGCTCATGAAGAGCACCGGCACCTTGCGCGGCTGCTCCGCGAGCTTCTTCGCGAGTTCGAGCCCGGACATGCCCGGCATCACGATGTCGGTGAGCACAAGATCGATCGGCGGCTGCGCCGCCGCGAAGATCGCCAGCGCGGACATCGAGTCGTTCGCGTTCGTCACCCGGTAGCCGCCGTCGACCAAAGCCCGCTCGACGAAACGCCGCACCGCGATCTCGTCCTCGACGAGCAACACGTGTTCGCCCCCGGCGAGCACGAACTCGGGTTTGGGCGCGGCGCCCGCCGCCGCAGGGCTGGCGACCGCGCACGTGGGCAGGAAAACGCGCACCGTCGTACCGCGTCCCGGCGCGCTCTCGATGTGGATCGCGCCTTCGTTCTGTAGCACAATGCCGTGTACGATCGAGAGCCCGAGTCCGGTGCCGCGCCCGCGTGGCTTGGTCGTGAAAAACGGCTCGAACAATCGCGCCTGCACCTCCGGCGTCATGCCGATACCGTTGTCGGTCACGGCGAGCATCACCTGCCGTTCGGCGACGAGCGCGGAGCCCAGCTCCAGCGCCGGCTCGCGATCGAGTTCCGCACACGTGACCGCCACCGTGCCGCCGTCCGGCATCGCGTCGCGCGCGTTGCTCACAAGGTTCAGCAGCACCTGCTCGATCTGCCCGCGATCCGCCAGCGCCCGGCACGCGGCGTCGAGGTGCAGCGCGAGGCGGTGCTGTTCGCCGAGCACACGCTCGAGCAGCCGGTTCATGTCACGCACGGCCGCCGAGATTTCGAGGACCTCCGGCCGGCGCACGTCGCGCCGGGCGAACGCGAGCAACTGGCGCGTGAGGGTCGCCCCGCGGCGGTGCGCTTCCTGGATGTCGGCCGCCATCTCCCGCACGGAAGGATCCGGGTAGTCGATCAGCAGGCCGGCGTTGCCGCCTATCGCGGTGAGCAGGTTGTTGAAATCGTGGGCCACGCCGCCCGCCAGCCGGCCGACTGTCTCCATGCGCTGGGTATGCGCGAGCCGCTCCTCCAGCTGCCGGCGCGCGGTCACATCGCGCAGGATCAGGAGCGTGCGCGCCTCGACGCCGAGCCGTTGCTGCACGGCGATCTCGATGCTGCGCGACGAAGCCGAGCCCGGGCGGATCACGACCTCGAACGGCACGCCGGGCCGGACCGCCTCGAGGTGGACCTGGGTGTTCGTGCCGGAGCTGCGCAAGAGCCACGCGAGCGATTCGCCGATCACATCGGCCCGCTCCTGGCCGAAGAGATGGAGCGCCGCGGCGTTCACGTCGCGCACGACGGAATTCTCGTCCAGCTCGAGTAGACCGTCCGGCGCCAGGGCGAAGAGCTCGCCGTAGCGTTTGCGGGCGCGGTCGGATTTCTCCAGCGCCGCACGATAGGAAACGATGATCGCGCGTACCAGAAAAGCCGTGGCCACGAACGACGCCTCCGCGGCGATCAGCACATGCCCGTGCGATGCGATGTCGAACCGCATGCCGCCTCGCAGCAACGGCCACGGCGCGAAATACGCCACCGGCAATACCACGCACGACGACGCCGCCGCCGCGACCGCGCCCCGCACGCCGAACGCCATGCCCGCCGCCACGATCACCACCGGCAACGCCACCAACGCCCCGCCGCCGTAGTAGCCCCATTGCGCGATCGACAGGAAAAGCTGGCACCACGTCGCCCCGAGCACGAGCAGGAGTGCCAACTGCGGACGCTTACGCGACAGCGGCCAGGCGATCGCCGCCACCGCCAACACGCCGAACTCCTCGAGGCGCGCCGGGAGGTTGCCCGGATCCGACCAGAGCCCGACCGCGGCGGACGCGCCGTACGCCGCAAACGCGACCACGATCGCGAGGCCGGCCCAGTGCGGGTCGATCGCCAGCGGGGCGACAGCGGGACGGGAGATCGCGCGTGGCAAGTTGGCGGGCATCGGCCGGGCTCCTCGGAGGCGAGACAGTAGCGGAAAACGTTTCCGCTGCCACTACGGTTTCACGACAGCGAGCGACGCCCCACGGTTCGCCCCAATCGCCCGCTCAGCCCGAGGTGCCCCAGCGCCGGTGGAGAAAACTCTCCCACGGCGAGAACAGGATCTTGTCCGCCGCCACACCGATGCCGACGATCACGAGCATCACGCCGATCACCTGCTCCATGGCGTTCAGCTCGCGGCCGTAGTGCAGCAGGTGGCCGAGCCCGAAACCGGTGAGGATGGTGACGTAGATCTCGGCGGCCATGAGCGAGCGCCACGCGAACGCCCATCCCTGTTTCATGCCGCTCACGATGAACGGCAGCGAAGCCGGCAGGATCACCCGCGTGAGCGTGTGCAGCCGCTTCGAGCCCATCGTCGCCGCGGCGCGGATATAGATCGGGTTCACGTTCCGCACGCCCGTCTCGGTCGCGAGGATCACCGACCAGAGAGTGCCCATGATGACGACGAACAGCATCGCGCTCTCGGTCTGGCCGAACCACAGCAACGCCAGCGGCACCCAACACACGCTCGGCAGCCCCTGCAGCCCCAGCGCGAGCACGCCCACCGTGTCGCGCAGCGCGCGCAGCCGCGCGGTCGCCATCCCGATCGGCACGCCGGCGATCAACCCGATCGCGTAGCCGAGCAGCAGGCGTTTCAACGTGACCACGCAGCTCGAGCCGAGCGAGCCGTCGAGCACGGCGTCGCGCAGGTACGCCGCGACCAGGCTCGGCGCCGGCAGCAGCACGGGCGACCAGAGGCGGAGCGAATACAGCACCTGCCAGACCAGCAGGAGCGCCGCGAAGAAGAGCACGGCGGTGAGCAGACGTTTCATTCGGCGACTTCCTCGGCGGGTTGGAGATGGCCTTTGAGCGCGCGCATGATGCGCGTCGAGTACGCGGCGAGCTCGGGCGAGTTGATGTCGCGCGGACGCGGCAGATCCACGCGGAACTGCTCCTGCACGCGGCCGGGGTTGGGCGAAAACAGCACCACGCGATCACCGAGACAGGCGGCTTCGCGGACATTGTGGGTGACAAAGACGATCGTCTTCTTCCGCTCGAGCCAGATCCGCTGGATATCGCCGTAGAGTTGCTCGCGGGTGAGCGCGTCGAGTGCGGCAAACGGCTCGTCCATCAGCAGCACCTTCGGGTTCGGCGCGAGCGCGCGGGCGAGCGCGATGCGTTGCTTCATGCCGCCGGAAAGTTCGTGGATGTTCGAATGTTTGAAACGCTCCAGGCCGACAAGCTGGAGGTAGTACATCGCCACCTCGCGGCGCTCGGAATCCTTGAGCCCCGGCTTGAGCTTCAGGCCGAACATCAGGTTGCCCATCACATCGAGCCACGGGAAGAGCGCGTGCTCCTGGAACATCACCATGCGATCGCGCCCAGGCACGCCGACCGGCACGCCGCCGGAAAGGATCCGGCCCGAGTCCGGCCGCTCGAGGCCGGCGATGATGTTGAGCAAGGTCGATTTGCCGCAGCCCGAGGGGCCGACAAGGCAGACGAACTCGCCTTCGTTCACCTGCAGCGACACGCGATCGAGCGCGTGCACCACCCGGCGGCCGGTGCGGAACGTTTTGGAGACTTCCTCGACCGCGAGCTTCGCGGGCGGGATCGGGGTGAGTTCCTGCTGCAGCGTCATGCGGCGCGTCTCATTTCGCCTCGAACATCCGCCCGATCGGCAGCGTCTGTTTCAGGAGTCCGGCGGCCTGCGCCTCGGCCATGAATTTCTCGAGCACCGCGGGTTCGACCTTGTCCGTGAAATGCAGGCGTGCCCACGCGGCGGTGATCAACGTGGCCGATATCTCGCGCCGCGTCTCGGCTGTGAGTCCGGCGCGGACCTGCGCCTGCGCCTCCGCGGGATGCGCGGCGATCCACTCGGTGAGCGCGATGTGCGCCGCACGGAGTTTTTGCGCGAGCTCCGGGCGATCTCGCAGGAGCTTCACGCTCCCGACCAGGATCGTCGTCACCGTATCGGAGTCTTCGACCAAAACGCGGCCGTTGGCTTCGAGCACGAGACGCGAGACCCACGGCTCCACCGTCCACACGGCGTCGAGCTGGCCGGTCTTGAACATGCCGAGCTGGTCGGGATTCGGCGTCGGCACGACCATCACATCGCCACCGGTAAGCGTGACCTTCAACCCCGCGCTGCGCAGCCACGCGCGCGCCGCGATGTCCTGCGTGTTGCCCAGCTGCGGCGTGCCGATGCGTTTGCCGCGAAAATCCTCCGGTTTGGCGAACGTGCTGTCGGCCGGCACGACCAGCGCCGCGCCACCGAGCGCCGCACCGGCGAGCACGCGGATCTCCTCGCCCTGCGACTTGATGTAGGCGTTGAGCGCGGGATTCGGGCCCACGTAGGTGGCGTCGATCGAGCCGGCGAAGATCGCCTCCATGGCGCTCGGCCCGGCGTTGAACGGGAACCACTGGATCTTCACGTCGCTCCCGAGACGCTCCTCGAACCACCCCGCGCCCTGCCGCGTGCCGTGGGCGCCGATCACGCCCTGCGCATGAGTCACGTTCGGGAAATAGCCGATGCGGAGGACCGTCTCCGCGCCGCAAATCGTCGCGGCGCCGCCGCAGGACGCGACGAACGCGAAACAGAAGGCCCGAATCCATGAGGGTATCGTTTGCATGGCGCGGCGAACGATACGGGCGTGCGCGCTGTTGGAAACCCGAAACCACGGAACGCCGAGCGAAACACACGGTGTACGGGGAGCCTGCGACGCCGGATACCACGCGACCGCGGTGCCACCACGCGTTTCGGCCCGCGCCGCTCGCGCCCACGGTAACCGCCGTGTCAAAATCCCCGAGCACGCTGCCGTGCACCGCCCGCGCGCCTCAAGTTCCGCCCGACCGGGCCGATGGAAGCGGCACGGTTGGGAGCGTCGGCTTCCGCCGTTGCCGCGCACGTGTCCCGCGGTCCGCCCGGAAGCACTTTCCCAAACGCCTTCATGAACGCAGTTGCCGGCCACCTTCGCCTCCTGCTTGTCGCAGCCGACTCCGAATCAATTCGCGGCCTCGCCCGCGACCTGTTCGTCCTCGATGAACACCTCGAGACGGCGCACCGCACCGATGCCTCCGGCGCGCTCGCGCTGCTCGAAGCGGAGACGTTCGATGTGGTCGCCGTCGACCTGCGGCTGCCGATCGATGTGCTCGGATTACTGTCGACCGTGGCCGCACGTTTCCCGCGGCTCATCCGCATGCTCGTGGCCGACGATCCGGGCGATGTCGCCTTCAGCCAAGCCGCCCATCTCGCGCATTGCCTGCTGCCGCGTCCCTGCGATGCGGGCACGTTGCTCGAAGCCGTGCAGGACACCGTGACCACCAGCCGGCGGATGCGCGACCCGGTCCTGAGCACCGCGGTCGCCGGCATCCTCGCGCTCCCGGAATCCCCCGCGATGCGCCGCGAATTGCTCGGGTTGCTCGCCGACGACGACATCTCGGTCTCGCAGCTCGAGGAAGCCGTCGAGCGCAACCCCGCCATCGCCGCAAAGATCCTGCAGATCGCCAACTCCGCGTATTTCGGCGCGCGAGGCTCCGTCACATTTATCGGCGAAGCGATCTCGATGCTCGGCCTCGACACCGTCCGCGGCATCGTGACCTCCGCGCACCTCTTCAATGCGATGCCGAGCGCCGGCGTGAAGGACCTGCCGGTCGGCGAACTGTGGAACCATTGCGTCGCCACCGCCGTGATGACCCGCCGGATCGCGTGGCACGTGCGCGCCAACGCCAACGTGAACCGCGCCGCGTTCACCGCAGCTCTGCTCCACGACGTGGGCAAGGTCGTGATGGCGCTCGCCCACGGCGAAGCCTACGCGGAGTTTCGCCGCCGTCCCGAGGAGCCCCTGCGGCAGGTCTGGCAGGAAGAAGAGCGGCGTTTCGGCCATCACCACGGCACCGCCGGCGCGCTCCTGTTGCAGCTCTGGGGCCTGCCCGTCGGCGTCGTCGAGGCGGTCGCGCTTCACCACACCCCGCACCGTACCCGGGAAAACAATCTCTCGCCGCTCACGCTCGTGCACATCGCCAACGCCCTCGTGCACGGCGATAACCCGCTGCAGCTCATCGAGGCGCGACTCGATGGCGGTTACCTCCAGCGGCTGCTGCTCCCGGCCAAGCTCGATCTCTGGCAATCCGCGCTCACGGGCGAAGATCAATAGCGTCGGCACTCCACACCCCACGCGAGTCCGCGCCGCGCTTCGGCAAAACGCGTTGACGCCCTCCTCTCGCCACGCGCGGAATCCCGCCGTGACGCCACTTCCGCCCACCGCCTCCGGCACCACCGTCGACTGGGGCCGCACCCGCTACCGCGATGCCTGGCAACGGCAGGACGAACTCGTCGCCGCGCGTCTCGCCGGTTCCACGCCCGATACGCTCGTCTTCACCGAACACGAACCGGTCTTCACGATGGGCATGCGCCGCGGCGCCGAGCAGAACCTCGTCTGGACTCCGCCCCAGCTTGCCGCGCAGGGCATCGAGGTCGTCCCGACCAACCGCGGCGGCGACATCACCTACCACGGCCCTGGCCAGATCGTCGGCTACCCGATCGTCAGCCTCGAACCGCGCCGCGATCTCCACGCCTACCTGCGGTTCCTCGAGCAGGTGTTGATCGACACCGTCGCACGCCACGGCCTCGTCGCCGCCCGCCGGGATGGGAAAACCGGCATCTGGCTCGGCACGCGCAAGATCGCCGCCATCGGCGTGGCCGTGAAACGCTGGGTCGCCCACCACGGCTTCGCGCTCAACGTCGCCACCAATCTCGGCCACTTCGGCGGCATCGTACCCTGCGGCATCACCGACGGCACCGTCACCTCGCTGGCCGCCGAACTCGGCCCGCGTTGCCCGAGCCTCGAGCAGGTACGAGCCGACCTCGCCGCCGAATTCTGGAGTCGATGGCCACGCTTCCTCGCCGGCGAGGATTGAGCCGCAGCGCTCGCGTTTCCCTCGGGTTCAAAATCTCTCATCGCCCGCGGCCACGCTCCGGGCGCGCCTCATACCGTCCGCGCGACCGAACATCCGGATTGCGCTCGGCGGCGATTCCCGGAATTTCGCCCTTCCGATGGTCACACGTAAGCCCGACTGGCTCCGCGCCAAACTTCCCTCCGGTCCCGAGTACGGCGCCGTGCGCCGCCTCGTCGAGGGCAGCCACCTGCACACCGTCTGCCAGAGCGCGCAGTGCCCCAACATCGGCGAATGCTGGTCCCGCGGCACCGCCACCGTGATGATCCTCGGCAACATCTGCACGCGCTCGTGCAACTTCTGCGCGATCCAGACCGGCCGCCCCGCCGCGCCCGATCTCGGCGAGCCGGCGCGCGTCGCCGAGGCCGTCGCCACGATGCGGTTGCGCCATTGCGTGATCACCTCCGTCGCCCGCGACGACCTGCCCGATGGCGGCGCCACCGCCTGGGCCAATACGATTCGGGCCGTGAAGCACGCCACCCCCTCCTGCGCGGTCGAAGTCCTCATCCCCGATCTCAAGGGCCGCACCGAGCACCTCGACATCATCCTCGAGGCCAAGCCCGACATCCTGAACCACAACGTGGAGACGGTGGAGCGCCTTCAGAAACCCGTCCGCGTGCAGGCGCGCTACGACCGCAGTCTCTCGATTCTCCGCCACGCGAAGTCCCGCGGCTTCACCACCAAGAGCGGCCTCATGCTCGGCGTCGGTGAGCGCAAGGACGAGATCGCGCAGACGTTGCGCGACCTCCGCGCCGTGGGCCTCGACGTGCTCACGATCGGCCAATACCTGCAACCCACGCCGCAGCACCTCGCCATCGACCGCTGGGTCACGCCGGAGGAATTCGCGGAGTGGAAACAGTTCGGCCTCTCGATCGGGTTCGGCGTGATCGAGTCCGGCCCGCTCGTGCGTTCCTCCTATCACGCCGACGAGCAGTCCGCCCGCTACACCGGCGCCGAAGCGCTCCACACCGCCGGCGCCTGAATTCGAGCGCCGATTCAGCGAGCCACAACGGGACACGGTGCCATGCCGCGCATCGCCGCTGCAGCCGATTCGCCGTCCGGCCAGAGGCGATGAAATCGCCCACGCTCTCGACACAAACGCGCAGGCGGGGTCCTCCTCGTGGCGCTGATTAGTTCGGCGGACCTCCGCCAACGCCTCGATGCGCCGCGCCGGCTCGTCGACCACGACAAACTCAGAACGTGACGAGCGAAACACGTCCAACGCTCCACGTCGCCGGCTCGGAAAGTTGGTGCGGGCAGAGGGAATCGAACCCTCCTCTCAAGCTTGGGAAGCTCGCATAATAGCCGATATACTATGCCCGCAGTCCGAGAAGAACGCGGCGAAGTTGCCGGCCGGCCGCGGCGTTGACAAGTGCGCAGTTCGCGCCGCCGCAGATCGCTCGCGCGTCGGCGCGGCGTCCGCCCTCGATCGGGTTTCGCACTCCCGCCCCCCCAACCGCACGAGAGCCGTTGCCAGCGACGCGGCGATGCGTTCCGCTCGCCCCATGTCCGTCTCCGATCCGCGCGCCGAATTTCTCCAGCAACTCCGCTCCGCCCTCGCGGACGGCTCGTTCGTGCGCCTCGTGCTTGGCAAGCCGCGGACCGGTCAACTGCTCCTGAAGGTCACCGCCGAACGCATCGCGACCGCCCGCGGCACGCGCCTCCAACTGCATTTCCGCGAGCGCCAACGCGATCTCACCAAACCCGCCGACGCCGCGGCGATCATCGAGGCGTTCGAGAAACACGTCGGCCCCGCGCTCGGCTCCGCCCACCTGTTCACCGAGTCGACGCTCTGGCAGTTCGAGCTGAACAAAAAAGGCGAGCCCCGCCTCACCCGCGGTCGCTCTGCGGCGCCGGCCACCGCGCCCGCGCCGCACGACCGCGCGAAACACCGCGAGATCGCACCTGCCGACGCGCCATGGCTGCACGCGCTCGGACTCGCCAGCGCCGACGGGCGTATCCTCGCCGATGCCACCGCTAAGTTCCGCCAGATCAACCGGTACGTCGAACTGCTCCTCCCGCTCTGCGAGCAGGCCGGCATCGCCACACGCGAGAGCATCCGCGTTTTCGATATGGGCTCGGGCAAAGGTTACCTGACCTTCGCCGCGTGGCACGCGTTCGCCCGTTCGCTCGGCCGCCGCACGGAGGTCGTCGGCATCGAGGCGCGCCCCGAGCTCGTCGAGCTCTGCAACACCGCCGCCACCGCCTCGGGCTGCGGCGGCCTGCGTTTCGAAGCCGGCCGCATCGTCGATGCCGCCGTGCCCGCCGCCGATGTCCTGATCGCGCTCCACGCCTGCGACACCGCGACCGACGAAGCGCTTTTCCGCGGTATCCGCGCCGGTGCCGCGCTCATCGTCGCCGCGCCCTGCTGCCACAAGGAAATCCGCCCGCAGCTCCGCGCGCCCGTCGAGTTCGCCGCCCTCGCCCGCCACGGCATTTTCGCCGCCCGCCTCGCCGACATGGTCACCGATTCGCTCCGCGCGCTCCTGCTCGAAGCGCACGGCTACGAGGTGAAGGTCTTCGAGTTCATCGACGCCACCCACACGCCGAAAAACACCATGCTCGCCGCCGTCCGCCGCGCGCGGCCCGATGAAGCCGCCAACGCCCGCGCCCGCGCCGAGTTCGCCGCGCTGAAATCCCGCTTCGGCATCGCGCGCCAGCACCTCGAAACATTGCTCGCCGCGCCCGCACCCGCCGCGTAAGCACCGAAACTACCGCGTTTCGGCGCCACCGCGCGCGGCACATTCCGCAATCCTGAATCTCGAAGATTCTCCCAAACGGGAGAACACATTCCCAATTCCGAGTCCGCCCGTGCGCCCCGACTTCGCCCTTCTCGAACGCCTCCGCGCCCGCTTCCTCGACGATCCCGCCGAGGGCGGCGACTACTGGGAATCGCCCGAGCTGCTCGCCGCGTACGACACCACGTTCGCGGAACGCATCGGCTGGAAATGGGACGCCGCGCTCGCCGAGCTCCGCGCCCGCCGCTGGGCGCCGCCGGCGGGCTCCGTATTGATCGATTGGGGCTGCGGCAGCGGCGTTGCCGGCCGGCGCGTGCTCGCCGCCTACGGCGCCGGTCATTTCGCACGCCTCGTCGTGCATGATCGCTCCGCGCTCGCGCGCCGTTTCGCCGCGGAGCGCGCCGCCGCCGCCTTCCCCGGACTCGCCGTCGAACAGGCGCCGGACTGGGGCGATCCCGCACCGGCGCAGCCGTTCACGCTCGTGCTCAGCCACGTGCTCAACGAACTCCCGCCCGCCGAGAGCGCCGCGCTGCTCGCCCTCGTACACCGCGCCGCCGCGGTGCTCTGGGTCGAGCCGGGCACGAGCGACGTCGCCCGCGCGCTCGTCGCGTTGCGCGAGGAGCTCCGCGCCGAGTTTACCGTCGTTGCCCCCTGCACGCACAACGCCGCCTGCGGTCTCCTCGCGCCCGAGAACCAGCGCCACTGGTGCCACCATTTCGCGCGGCCGCCGATCGAGGCGTTCACGGATGCGTTCTGGTCGGAGTTCTCGCTCCGCCTCGGCATCGACCTGCGCAGCTTGCCGTACAGTTTCCTCGTGCTCGACCGCGCCACGGCCGCGGCTCCACTTCCCAGTAACACACCTTGGTCGCGCATCCTCGGCGAGCCGCGCGAGTACAAGGGCCATTTCAAGGTCCTCAGTTGCGAAGCGGCCGGCGTCACCGAGCGCATGCTCCAGAAACGCGACGACAAGGCGCTCTTCAAAACAATGCGCCGCGGCGTGCCCGCTCCTCCGCTCTTCGCGTGGCAACTCGCGGACGAGAAGATCGTCGCCGGCCGCCACCTGCTCGGCGAAACGGACACTGCGTCCGCCGAAGATCCGGGCAACGACTCCGCCACCTCCGCCCCCTCGTCGCCGCCGGAGACCTGAGCGTTTCGCTCGTCCCATTTCCGGGAATCCAGCGTCGCGGAAACGGTGCCATCACCTGCCGGCACAGCTTCGCCGATTGAGCGCTAGCTGTTCGTCGCCAAGTGTTTGCTGCGGCCGTGGGCCCGTGGCACGCCGCCTGCGAAACAGCGGGTATCCATGCGTTTCCTTCTGTTCTGCGTCCTGCTCGGTTTCTCACTCGCCAGCTTCGCCACCGCGGCACCCGCCACGGTGGTTGCCGTCGGTGATTCCACCTCCGCCGAGCCCGAGCTCCTCACCTTGGAGACGGCCATCGCCTCCGCGCTCGCGCACAACTTCACGATCGCGTCCGCCCGTTTCGAGCCGCAGATCGCGCGCGGCGACCAGCTCGTCGCCGCCAGCGCGTTCGACCCGACGTTGAACGCCAGCGCCAAGCGCTCCGACTACCACAGCGATCCGTATAACCCGCTCACCGGCCTGCACACGCCGCTCTACATCGAGAAGACCGACACGCTCTCCGTCTCGCTCGACGGCAAACTCCCCTTCGGTCTCCGCTACTCGCTCGTCAGCGAGAGCCAAAACTATCGCGACAACAACGCCACCAGCCGGCTGCTCGACAGCTACGCCACGTTCAACGGCATCCGGCTCACGCAACCGCTGCTCCGCGGATTCGGCTTCGGCTCCAACCTCGCCGGTGTGCGCCTCGCCCGCGCCCGACGAGGCATCGCGCGGGCCCAGTATCACCAGACGGTCACCGACACGATCAACAGCACGATCTCCGCCTACAACAATCTCTACTACGCGCAGCAAGCCTACCAAAACACGCTCCGTTCGCGGAAACTCGCCAACGACCTCCTCAACGAAAACCGCCGCCGTGCCGAGGTCGGCAGCATCTCGCCCGCCGATGTCACCATCGCTGCGGCCCGCGTCGCGCGCATCGAGGACGGCGTCCTCCAGACCGAGCGTTACCTTCTCGATACGGGCAACTACTTCCGCGCCCTCCTCTCGGCCGACCGCCGACCGCCCGCCGACCAACCGCTGCGCATCGCTCCGCCGCAGGTCGTGCCAACTCCCACCCTCGACCGCGCCACCGATCTTCAGCGGGCCTACGAGCTCCGGCCCGACTATCGCCAGACGCTCGAGATCGTGCGCCGCGCCCAAGCCGGGTTGTCGGAAGCGCGCTCCGCCGCGCTGCCGCAGGTCGATCTCGTGGGAAGCTACGGCTATACCGGCACCGGCGGCACGTTCGACGATGCGTACCGCAACTCCAAGCGCCGCGACACCGCGTCGTGGAGCGCCGGCGCCGTCGTGAGCTTGCCGCTGCCCTTGCGCGATGCACGCGGCCGCGTGCTCTCCTCGAAACTCACGCTCGAACAGGCCCGCACCGACCTCGCCCGCCTCGAGCAACAGATCGCCGTCGAGATCGCCAACACCGCCGGCCAGATCGAGGCCACCGCACGCCGCCTCGAGGCCACCCGCCGTGCCCGCCAACTCGCCGACGACAGCCTCGTCGCCGAACAAAAGCGCCTGCAGGTCGGCCAGAGCGACACCTTCACCGTTCTCCAATTTCAGGAACTCCTCTCCGCCGCCGAACAGTCCGAGTACCGCGCCGTCGCCGACTACAACATCGCGCTCGCCGACTACGACCGCGCCATTGGCATCACCCTCCAGCGCCACGCGGTCACACTCGAGGAATAATCGTCGCCGCGCCCGCTCGGGCGATTCGCGCGGGAGCATGATGCGCATCAAGGCGCCCGGTCCCCGCTCGCGCTAAGGTGGGCCCATGCCGCCCACGCCTGCGCCCGAACTCGACGTCCGCCCGCTCCTCGCCGCCGGCCAATCGCCGCTCGACACGATCCTCGCGCACGTCGCCGCATTGCCCGCCGGCGCGGCCTTCCGCCTCCGCTCACCGTTCGAGCCGCAGCCGCTCTACGCAAAGCTCGCCGGCGTGGGCTTCGATCACTGCGCGACGCGGCAGCCGGACAGCTCGTTCGTCGTCCTCTTCACGCCGAAGACGATCCGCCTCGACCTGCGCCTGCTCGAGCCTCCGGAACCGCTCCAACGCACGCTCGAGGCGGCGAGCATCCTCCCGCCGCGCGGGCGTGTTGTCACCCGCACCCGTTTCCGCCCGGTCCACCTTCTGGAGATGCTCGCCGAGCGCGGCTTCGACGCCACGAGCGAGGAGCAGCCCGACGGTTCATGGGAAAACGTGATCGTGCGCGCCAACGCGACCGCCACATGACGCCCGGCCCCAACTTCCGCGCGCAGGCGTTGCTCTCGTTTCCATTTTTCGGACTCGGCCTCGCCGCGCTGCTCTCGCTCGTGAGTTGGGCCACGCTCGAGCCGGCGCTGCTCTCCGCGCCCACTCGCGCGCCCGCGTCGTTGGCCTTCGTCCACCTCGCCGTGCTCGGCTGGATGGCGCCCTTCGTTTTCGGCGCCGCCTACCAGCTCATCCCGGTCGTAGCGGAGGCGCCGCTCTGGAGCCGGCGCGGCGCATGGTTCCATTTCGTGCTGCACCTCGCGGCCGCGCCGCTGCTCGTGCACGCGCTTTTCCGCAGCGATTTTTCCGCCGGCGCGCACTGGGGCGCTGCCGTGGCGCTCGGCACTTTGGTAGGGGTGGCCGATCTCGCGATCACCGCCGACCGCCGCTCGCGGTGGACGCCGGAAAACGTCGGCCTCGTGCTCGCGCTCTTCTGGCTGTTGATCGCCGTCGGTCTCGGGGTGCTGCTCGCGCTCGTGCGCGCAGGGCGCATCGCCGGTTTCGACGCCGATCGGCTCCGCGCGCTGCACCTCACCTGCGGACTCGTCGGCTTCTTCCTCGGCACGCTCTTCGCCGTCTCGTTCAAGCTCGTGCCGATGTTCCTCCTCGGTCGGCCCGGCGGCCGGTTGCGCCAGTGGCTCGTGCTCGGGGCGCTCAACGCCGCCCTCTTTCTCCTCGCGCCCGGCCTGCTCGGCGAGCATCGGCCGCTGCTCCTGCTCGGCGCCGGCGCGCTGCTCGCCGCCGTGGCCGGTTTCCTCGACGAGATGTTTGCGATGTTCACCCGTCGGTTACGCGCACCGGACTGGTCGATGCGGACATTCTTCGTCGGCGTCGCGATGCTCGCGCCGAGTGCGCTCGTCGGTGCAGCGGCTTTGTTGGGGATGGAAAACCGCTGGCTGCCAGCGCGCCCCGCGCCCGCGTTGTTCGCGCTCGTGGTGTTCGGCGTGCTCACGCCGTGCATCCTCGGCATGGCGGGCAAGATCGTGCCGTTTCTCGCCTGGCAATGGCGCTACTCGGCGCACATCGGCCGCGCCCGCGTGCCGCTCGTCACCGAGCTCTTCCGCCCTGCGCTGCTGCGCCTTCAATTCCTCGCGACTGTTCCCGGTTGCGCGCTACTCCTCGCCGGCGTGTGGCTCGAGTCCGCGCCACTGCTGCGGCTCGCCGCGGCCGGCCATCTGCTCTCCGCGCTGGCGCTCGCCGCGAATGTAGCCGGTTTGTTGCCACACCTCCTTCACCCCCGCGTCCAACCGCTCGCCTCCGCACCCTCCGGCGGCGTCCCGCCGCTCGCCTCCGCACCATGAACTCCGCGCCGCCCGTCACCACTGCCGCCGTCGTCCTGGAGGCCCTGCATGGCCTCATCGATCCCGAGGTCGCGGTAAACGTCGTCGATCTCGGCATGATCGCCGATGTGACCGTGAGCCCGTTCGGCGAAGTCTCCGTCTCGATCCTGCCGACCACGCCGGGTTGCCCGATGCACGATGTGCTCGCCGATGGAGCGCGAGCGATCGTGAGCCGCCTGTCCGGCGTGACCGCGGTCGACGTCGGCTTTGTCTATTCGCCACCGTGGACGCCCGACCGCATCACCCCCGCAGGACGCAAAGCGCTCCAAGCCCGCGGCTGAAAACTCCGCCCCATTCTCCGATGACCACGCCCAACACCACCGTCTCCCTCAACGAAGATATCTTCGACGGCCGCGACCTGCCGTGCGAAACGAAGCGTCCCGGCTTCCTCTCCCGCTGCGCCGCGCTGCCGGTCGGCCGCTCGTTCGTCTTCATCAACGGCCACGATCCCGTGCCGTTGCGCCGCCTGCTCGACCAGCGTTTCCCCGGCTGCTTCCAGTGGGACCTCGCCGCCGGCGCCGCTGGCGGCACGATCCAGCTCCGCGTCACGAAACTCGCCGCGCCCGCCGAAGGTTTCGGCGAACTCGCCGCCGAAATTTCCTGCTCGTGAGTGAGCCGATCCGGGAGCGCCCCCACGGCGCCCGGTGAAAACACCCAGTTTCGGCCGCGCGGTTTCAGTTTCGCGCCGAGCGACCGAAACCCCACACCCGAGCACTCCGCCCACGCTGCAGAGAGTGATCGAGCCTGGCGCGACGCTGATCCGGCCCTCGCCTCTCGCCGCTCGACCCTCGACACAATCGCTCCGGCTCAAAACAGCTCGCCCTGCGCCGGCACCGGTTTGTGCCCGAGAAACGGGCCGTAGCGCTCGAGCCAGTCGTCGAGTTTTTCGGCGTAGTAGTCGGCGTCGTAGGGCGCCGTGGCGGCATTAAAATGCTCGACCGGCCGCGCGCGCTGCCAGTCGGCGCTCGCGCCTTTCTGCTTCGGCGCGATGTAGTACGCCACACGTTCGCCCATGCGCGGCCGCGGTGAAAGCTGGAGCGCCGCCTCGGCCGCGGCGCGACGCGGTTTCCCGCCGCCGGCGACGAACTTCTCGTACGCCTCGGCGCTCTGGCCGAGGTTTTCCGATTTCGCCAACTCGCGCACATCGGCCACGCGCGCGGCGATGCGCTGGCGGTACTCTTCGACGAGCGCCAAGGGCGAGTCGCCGCTCGCGCCGAGGAGGAACGCGATCAGCCGATCGCCGAGTTTCTTCAGGTACGGCTCGATGCCGCGCGAGCGCAGCGCCGAACCGCGAATCGTGATCTTCTCGCCGTCGTAGAGCGCGTAGTTTTTCGCCTTGTAGCAGAACATCGCGCGGTACGAGCCGTCATACTCGAGGTCGATCCCGGGCGGGAGCAGGTGCGAAACGGCCGCGAGCAGTCTATCCGGCTGGCTGAACCAGCGTGCCGAGGCGAGGTAGATGCCATCCGTATCCGCCTCCAGAATTTCGCAGTCGTTCTTGGCGAACTCCTCGATGAGCGCCTGCAGCAGCTCGCGGCCGCGGCGCGTGACCTCGGCCGCTAGTTCGCCGTCGCCGAAGCGCGCCCCGGCGAAACCGAGGTAGCCGTAAAACGAGTTGATCAGGATCTTGAAGCTCGCCTGCCGCGCCGCGTACTCCGCGCGGAGCTCGGGGTCGCTCTCGTTGCGCGCGAGCGCCTTGTACTTGAGGCGGTAGTCGCGCAGTTGGCGGAGCAGCGGGATGAAGACGCCCTGCGTGTCGCTGCGCGGGTTGCGGTCCATGCTCAGCAACAGGCTCGGGTAGAGCGACGCGACGTCGAAGTGCATCACGTCGCGAAAAACGCCCTCGCGGAAACCGCGCGAGTAGCCGCCCTCGAACGCCGCCACCTCGACCGGCCCCGGAATCGTCGCGCGCCGGTGGTAGTATTCTTCGAGGAAGAGCAGGTCCACCTTCGTGCTCGTGCCACGCAGCGTCGCTTCCTGGAGCGTCGTGGGAAACGCCTTCACCTGCTCGAAGTACGTCGGCAGCAGCAGGTCTGCGATGCCCTCGGTCTCGCGCAGATCGTCGCCGAGGTAGGCGCGGAAACGCGCGCGGTCCGTCTGAAACGCGCGCTGGATCTCTGCCCCGGGCAGATACGTGCGCTCGCCCGCGGACTCGTCGGTGATCCCGAAGTGCCGGGCCACTTCCTTCAGCCCGTACGCTGTGAGTTCGCGCAGCGAGATGTCGTGGAGCTGCACGAGCAGGTAGGTGTCGATCACCGCGCGGCCGGGCACATCGCAGCGGGGGAAATCGATCCAGCGCTCGGCGAGCTTCAAGCGGCTGTTGCGAAACGTGGCGCGCTGGCCGAAACGTCCCCACGCGCAGGGTACCTTCAGCCGTTTGCCGCGCTGGCGCAGGTAATCGAGGTCGAACTTGAAGAGGTTGTGGCCCTCGATCGTGTCGGGGTCCTCGGCGGCGAGGCGGGCGTTGAGCGCCAGCAGGAGGTCGCGCTCGGCGTCGTCGGTGTCGGCGGCGAGTTCGAGCAGCTCGTTGCGACCGCCGAAACGCAACCCGATCGCGAGCACGCGGTCGGCGGGGTTGGCCGGATCGCTGAAGTGATCCTCGCCGACCGCGGCGGTCTCGATGTCGAGCTGGCAGCGCCGCAGCTGGTGGAACCGCAGCTCGCCGTACACGCGGCGACGTTTCTGCAGGAGAAACTGGCACTCGAGCGGCCGCAGCACGTCGTAGCCTGCCGTGCCGGTCTTCTTAAGGAGCGCCTCGTGCGCCGCAACCGCGTGCGTGTGCGCAAGCCACGGATACAATCCCTCGCCGGCGAGCGGTTCGACGGTGCCGTGCGGCGGCAACTCGGCAGGATTCTCACGGAGCCAAACGAACGGCCGGAACTCCGCCAGCGCCTCGCGGCGGCCGCCGTCCTCCGTCGCGAGCGCCACATGCGCGCGGCCCTGGTCGTCGATCCACACGCCGCAGAGCGGAAGGTGGCTGGCGTCGCCTTGCATTGCCGCGGATCCAGTCGGCGGTGACGCGTCAGCCGCCGAACGCCGGTTTCAGGAATGCCATGGAAAGCGCGACGATCACCGCAAAGGCCGTGAGCGCGATCCAGCGCGGCGTCTGCTCGCGGCGGCGGTACGCGATGCCGGCCACGCCGGAGAGCCAGAACCAGCACAGGACCTTGATCCATAGCCATGCGGGCCACGCGAGCGGATTGGGCAGCCCGGTCTTTTTCGCCGCGAGGCCGAAGCCGCCGACGAGCGCGAGCAGGCTGAGAATACCGCCCGCCATCATGATCTGCTTCCGGCGATGCGCCGGCGCCCCGCCGAAGACGGCGAAGACCGTGCCCGTGAGCAGCACGATGCTGGCGACGTGGAGGATAGCGTAGTACGGCCAACTCATGGGCGGCAGGTTGCGAGGCGTCGTCGAAAAGGAAAATCAAAAGGCCCGATTTTCGGTGCCCGCGCCAACCCGCGAAATCGCCGCATGCGGACAGCAAAAAGGCCGCAGAAGACTGCGGCCTTTTTGTTGTGGTGGCGGTCGCTCCCTCGAGCGGGATTCGCGGCGCCGGCCGGGAAAGTTGCGCGGATCAGCTCGCGGCGATCGCCCCGTTCGGGCAGGTGGACTCGCACGCGGCGCAATCGATGCACTTCTCGGCGTCGATCGTGTACACGGAGTCCTTCTCGGAGATGGCGCCCTCGGGGCAGCCTTCTACACACGCGCCGCAGGCGACGCAGTTGTTGGGGTCGATTTTGTAGGCCATAGGACGGAAATGCTGATCGGCCGTTTGCGCGGAGCGCAAGGCAACTTCTTTGGGGTCGTGACCCCGTGCAGAACCTTGCACCTGTCGTCGGCCTCTGCTCCGCGTGCCGCGCGATGCTGGGGCTCGCGGCGAGTTCGCGGCGCGGAGCGCAGTGCCCCGGCCCGTCAACCGCCGCCCGGCCGCACCTCAAGCACCACGGCATCGAGCAGGTTGCGTTCGAGATAACCGATCTCGACGAAGCCGTAGCCGCCCGTGCCCCAGCGGATGCCCCAGGAGTTTTTGAAGATGAAACGCAGTCCGCTCGGCTGGCCGTTGTTCGACACGTACCCGACGAGCGTCACCGCGTGATAGCGCCGCTCGAGCGGCGTCTGCTGGCTGAGCACCGCCGCCTGTGCGAGACTGCGCCAGTGCGGCCAACGCAGGCCCACGACCACCGGCACGCCCTCGTTCAACGCGTGCATGATGTTGGAGATTTTCACGGCGTTGTTCACGCCCGGCACGCTGTAGGTCGACACCTGCCGCCGTGTGCGCGCCGTCGAAATGACGTCCTCGCTCGGGTCCGGAATCTTCTCCATGCCGACGCCGAACGTGTTCGGCATCTCCTTCTGCAGCGGCACGCCGTAGGCGCGCACGGCCGCAAGCACTTCCTGCAACGTGAAGCCGGCGTCACGCGTGTCGCCCTCGTCACCCTCCGCCACGAGGCGTTTCTCCCCTGCCGGGATGCCGAGCGTGCGCCGCGTCGCCCAAATCAGATACTCCTCGGACAACTGCTCGGGGCCGCCGAGCGACGCGTTCTGGAACTCGAGCGCGCTGAGCACCGCGAAGACCGAACAACTCGGCCGCAGCCCCTGGCTTTTGGTGCCCAACTCCAGTTCACGGTAACGCGGTCGTAGGTCCACCTCGCGCATCTCCGCCGGAGTGCCGAACCGCGACAAGGCCCGCCCCACCGGCGTGTCGTCGTGGCCGCGCCGCCCGCCCTTCACCGTCGCGGAGTTCGCCGCCTGCGCCTGTTCGGTCGCCCGCCGCCGGCCCGCAATGATCTTCGCCTCGAGCGCCTCCTCCTCCGGATCGTAGCCGAAACGTTGTTGCAGTTCCGGCGGGAGTTTTCGCAACGGCAACTGCGCGATCCCGCCCGGATGGCGGATCGTCACGGTCGAAGCCGAGATGGCGACGACTTTCGCGGAGCGGTAAACGACGCCCCCCGCCTCAAGCGTCTCGTAGGTCGTTCCCACGCCATCCGCCGCCAAACGCGCGGCACCAAACAACGCGCACAAGAGCGCCAGTGAAGCGCCTCCTAGAAGTTTTCGAAAAACCCGCTTGCCATGGGGCGATGCCGCCCGAATATCCGCGCTTCTCATTTTTTCGCCCTCATCGTCTAGCGGCTAGGACGGGGCCCTCTCAAGGCCCAAACCGGGGTTCGATTCCCCGTGAGGGCGCCATCTCGCTCCAGACCGGCAGCGGTCGGATTCGCAAGCGGCGCCAACACCCAGGTTTCCCGGGTGTTTTTTTGTGCTCAGGTTTCTCCTGCAAGACAGAGGGCGGGACGGCACTCCGAGCCGTCCGCTCGCTCCTGCAGGCCCGATGATCGGCTCTACCCTCCGAGCCAGTTCGATGCGCGCGGAGCAGCGAGACTGCGGCGCCCCCCCCGCACGAAGAAGCCCACGTTTCAGCCAATCTTCGCGCCGCGCTCGCGGAGCAACTCCCGCAGGATCGAGCGATGGCAACGCTCCTCGCGTTCGCAGTAGCACCCGATGGAGAAGTCCGTCGACTGCGAGAGTGCGGCGAGCAACTCCAGATCGTGGAGCGCCGCCGGCGCCTTCATCTCGATGCGGAAGCGACGGACGAATTTCGCCCACTCCGCGTCGCCCTTCGCCGCGAGCCCGAGTTTCATCGTCTCGAGCGACGGCGCGAGATTCGGAAACCACACGTCGTACCAGTCGCCGCTCGCGAAGTCTTCTTTCGCCACGCCGCGCGGAGGGCGCCGCACCGTGCCGATCCGGAGTCCCTCCCCGGCCGCTCGCGCGGTCCCGAGCCTGACGATGCGAATGCTCATGGCGGGACTGTCGTGGTTTGCGTCCATGCCGCCACTCGTTTTCGCGCGGACGGCGACACGCGGCCACCACTTCGCCGCCGCCGGATTCTCCGTGCCCTCGGCTGGAATCTTTCTTTTCCTCGGCGGCAACCTACCGCCTTGGGATGAAAATCGGCCTCGCTCAGCTCAACACCACCGTCGGCGACCTCGACGGCAACCGCCGCCGGATCCTCGAAGCCTACCGCGACCTCGTCGCGCGCGGCGCGGAGTTGATCGTCACGCCGGAGCTGGTCGTCACCGGTTATCCGCCGCGCGATCTGCTGTTGCGGCGACGTTTCGTCGAGGATGCCGAGACGACTCTCGCCGCGCTCGCCGCCGAGATCGGCGAGGTGCCCGCGCTGATCGGCTACGTGGCGAACAACGCCACCGGCGAGGGTCGGCCGTGTTTCAACGCCGCGGCGTTTTGCCATCGCGGCAAGATCGTCGCGACCGCGCACAAATGCCTGCTGCCGACGTACGATGTCTTCGACGAGGATCGCTACTTCGAACCGGCGACTTCGCCCGTCGTCATCGAATTCGCGGGACGCCGCCTCGGCGTCACGATCTGCGAGGACATCTGGACGCATCCCTCGATCGCCACGCGCCGGCTCTACCGCGGCGAAAATCCCGTCGCCCAGCTCGCCGCGCAGCGTTGCGACCTGATGCTCAATCTCTCCGCGAGCCCGTGGCACAACGGCAAGGGCCAGACCCGCGCGCGGCTCGTCACCGACTCGGCGCGCACGCTCGGCTGCCCGGTCGTCTACTGCAACGCCGTCGGCGGGAACGACGAGTTGATCTTCGACGGTCGCAGCATCGTCGCCGGCGCGGATGGGGAACTGATCGCCGGCCTGCCGGCGTTTCGCGAAGCGTGCGAGATCGTCGACGTCCGGGCTGAGCGAATCATCCCCGGTGAGCCGAGCCCGGGCGGACCTGCGGCATCGTCCAGCGCACCGCGGATCGATCCGACCTTCGCGCAGGAGGAGATGAAGGACATCTTCGAGGCGCTCGTGCTCGGCCTGCGCGACTACGCGCGCAAGACCGGTTTCAAACGTGCGCTCGTCGCGCTCAGCGGCGGCATCGATTCCGCGATCGTGGGCGTGATCGCCGCCGCGGCGTTCGGACCGGAAAACGTCACCGGGGTGAGTTTGCCGTCCGCGATTTCGAGCCAACACTCGCGCGACGACGCCCGCGTGCTCGCCGCGAATCTGCGGATGCCGTTTCACACCGTCGCGATCGCCGACATCGTCGCAGCCGCCGAAGGCTCGCTCGCGCCGCTCTTCGCCGGCCGTCCACGCGACATCGCCGAGGAAAACATCCAGGCGCGCACCCGCGGTGTACTGATGATGGCGCTCTCGAACAAGTTCAACGCGCTCCTCCTCACCACCGGCAACAAAAGCGAGGTCGCCGTCGGCTACTGCACGCTCTACGGCGACATGTGCGGCGGCCTCGCCGTGATCTCGGACCTTTTCAAGATGCAGGTGTACGCGCTCGCCCGCTGGATCAACGGCGAGTACAGCCGCTCGCTCGGCGTGCCCGGAGGCGCGATACCGCTTTCCACGATCGAGAAACCGCCCTCCGCCGAGCTACGCCCGGACCAGACGGACCAGGACACGCTCCCGCCGTACGACGTGCTCGACCGCCTGCTCGAGGGCTACGTCGAGGAGGGTCTCTCGCGCCGCGATCTCGTCGCGCGCGGTTTCGCGCCCGAGATGGTGGCCGACATCTGCCGCAAGGTTGACCTCAACGAGTATAAGCGGAAGCAGGCTGCCCCCGGATTGAAGCTCACCCCGCTAGCCTTCGGAGTCGGCCGTCGCATCCCGATCGTGCAACGCTACGTGAGCTGAACACCGGAGAGGAACCGCTGATGGACGCTAATACTCGCTAATGGTGAGTGCTGCCCCCCCGGCTCTCAGCAAAAGACGTCATGCAGACCAATGATGAACCACTGCAGCAGGAAGGCTATGATCTCATGGCTGCTGCGTTCGAGGTGCACAACGACCTCGGTCATGGGTTCTCGGAAGAGATCTATCAGGAAGCGTTGGAAACTGAGCTCGCCGCGCGCGGGATCCCCTTCTTGGCCCAGAGCGAAATCGCTGTGTTCTACAAAGGGCACCCGTTGCGAAAGAAGTTCCGCCCCGATTTGATTGTGGGCGGCAGGATCATCGTGGAGCTCAAGGCAGTGTCCGCGCTCACCACCGAGCATGAATCGCAACTACTGAACTACCTGAAAGCCACCGGCCAACCTGTCGGTTACCTCGTCAATTTCGGGTGTGGACCGAAACTGGAGTGGAAACGGTTCGCTCGCACACGCGCCGAAGTAGATCGGTCCAGAATCTGATTTCGAACTCATTAGCGTCGATCAGCGTCCATTAGCGGACCGTCCTTCATTCCCATGCCTGCCTTGTCCTCCACCGAACTTTTCGCCCGCGCCCAGCAACTCATCCCCGGAGGCGTGAACTCGCCTGTGCGGGCCTTCCGCTCCGTGGGCGGCGCGCCGTTCTTCGTCCGCCGCGCCGAAGGGGCGCACCTCATCACGGCCGACGACCGCACGTTGATCGACTTCGTCTGCACGTGGGGCCCGGCGATCCACGGCCATAACCACCCCCGTATCCGCGCCGCCATCGCCGCCGCCCTCGACAACGGCACCAGCTTCGGCACCCCGAACCCGTATGAGGTCGAGATGGCCGAGCTCATCGTGCGCTTCGTGCCCTCAATCCAAAAGGTCCGCATGTGCAACAGCGGCACTGAGGCCACGATGTCCGCCATCCGGCTCGCGCGCGGGTTCACCAAACGCGACAAGATCATCAAATTCGCCGGCTGCTACCACGGCCACTCCGACTCGCTCCTCATCAAGGCCGGCTCCGGCGCGCTCACGCACGGCAACCCCGACAGCGCCGGCGTGCCCGCCTCGTTTGCCCGGGAAACCATCGTGCTGCCCTACAACGACCGCGCCGCGCTCGACGCCGCCTTCGCCGCCAATCTCGGCCAGATCGCCGGCGTCATCATCGAGCCGTATTGCGGCAACGTCGGCTTCATCATGCCCGATGCCGGCTACCTCGCCTACCTGCGCGAGATCACGGCGATACACGGCGCGCTGCTCATTTTCGACGAGGTCATGACGGGTTTCCGCCTTGCCAAGGGCGGTGTCCAGGAACTGGAAAACATCACGCCCGATCTCACGACTCTCGGCAAGATCATCGGCGGCGGCCTGCCCGTGGGCGCGTTCGGCGGCCGGGCCGAAATCATGGACCACCTTGCGCCACTCGGCCCCGTGTACCAGGCCGGCACGCTCAGCGGCAACCCGCTCGCCATGGCCGCCGGCATCGCCGCGCTGCGCCTCCTCGACGAGGAAAACCCGTACGCAAGCCTCGATGCGCTCGGCCGCCAACTGCGCGATGCCGTGCTCGCCGCCGCCCGCGCGAAGGGCCTCGCGCTCCAGTGCCCGCAACGCGGCGCGATGTTCAGTATCTTCTTCACCGCCACGCCGGTGCGTGACTACACCACCGCGCTCACCGGCGACGCCGCGCTCTTCCGGAAGTTTTTCCACACCTGTCTCGATCGCGGCGTCTATCTCGCGCCGAGCCCCTACGAGGCCGCGTTTCTCAGCACCGCGCACGCCGGCGCCGACCTCGACCGCACCTGCGAGATCATGGCCGACGCGATCGCGTCGCTCTAGGCCTCCGCCGATGCGCCCCGCCCCACGTCGCACCCCGCTTCCTCACGCGTTTCACAGCAACGCGAAACGACGGGGTGCGAGGTTGGCCCGCCACTTCGCCGCGTGCGCGTCGTTGTGCCTCGCGCTCGGCGGCACGCACGCCGCGGACCTGCGGACGATCGTGGGGCCGCACGGCCAGACCTATGTCCTGCGTGCGTGGCAGACCGAGGATGGCCTGCCACAGAACTCGATCAGCGCGATCACCGAGACTTCCGACGGCTATCTCTGGATCGGCACCTACGGCGGTGTCGCGCGTTTCGACGGCGTGCATTTCGAGAGCTTCGATTCCACCAACGCGCCCGGCCTCGCCGACACCCAGATCGTCAGCCTTTACGCCGCGCCCGATGGTGCCCTCTGGATCGGCCACTATTCGGGAGACGTCACGCGACTTGCCGCCGGCGTCTTCGCCGCGGTCCTCTCGCAATCTTCCAACCGCAACCAAAGCGTCGCCGGCATCGGCCGCGACGGCGCCGGTCGCGTCTGGTTGCTGCGCCGCAACGGCGCGCTCGAATCCCCCGAGGGCGACCGCGTGCTGCAGTTTCCAGGACTTACCAGCACCCCGTGGCGTCTCTCGCTCGTGAACGGCCGCGACGGCGCGCTCTACGTCGAATGCGACGGCCGCGTCGCGCAGCTCGCCGAGGACACGCTGCGCCCGCTCAACTTCGGCGTCGCGCGCTACAGCGACTGGGTAGCCGGCGTCGGCCCCGGCCGCGCCACAGGCCTCTGGATCGAGCGCGACCTGCGCATCCAGCGTTGGTCGGCCGACGCCATGCTCGAGACCCGCGGCGTGTCACCGTGGCTCACCGACACGACGCTTGGCAGCCTGCGGGAAACGCCCGACGGCGTCCTCGCAGTGAGCACGCTCGACCAGGGCCTCTACCTGATCCGCCCGGATCGGAAGGCGCTGCATCTGGATCAGGAGCTCGGCCTCCCGCAGAACTGGATCCGATGCCTCGGCGAGGACTGGGAGGGCAACCTCTGGGTCGGCACCGCCTCCGCCGGTCTCGCGCAACTCGCGCCGGCCCGAGTCTCCGTGCTCAATGCGCCGGGTAACTGGCAGGGCTGCGCCGTGCTCTCCCTCCACATCGCGCCCGACGGCGCCCTCTGGGCCGGGACCGAAGGCGCGGGTCTCTACCGCTGGAGCGAGGGCTCATGGACGCAGTTCGGCCCGTCGAATCCCGTGGGCCTGCGCTTCGTCTGGTCCATCGCCTCCGCCCCCGACGGTCGCATCTGGGCCGGCACCTGGGGCAACGGCCTCTTCCGCCAGTCGACGGATCGTTTCGAGCGCATGACGCAGTTCGACTCCGCGCACAGCCCCGTCTTCGCGTTGCAGTACATGCCCGATGACCGCGCCCTCTGGATCGGCTGCGCGCGTGGTCTGTTCCGCGTGCCGGATTCCGCGCCCGACGCCCCACCCGAGACGATCGTAGAGGTTCCCAACGTCTGCACCTTCCTCCGCGCACCCGACGGCGCGATCTGGTTCGGCACGACCGATGCCGGCTTGGGTCGCCTCGAGCATGGCGCGCACCGCCTGTTCACCCAGGCCGACGGCCTCGCGAGCGACTCCGTCCAGGCTCTCCACCTCGATGTCGACGGCACCCTCTGGATCGGCAGCGCCGATGGCGGGCTCAGCCGCCTGCGCGAAGGACGTTTCAGCAATATCTCCTCCGCTCAGGGCCTGCCGAGCAACACCGTCTGCCACATCGCCGACGACGGACGCGGCTATCTGTGGTTGAGCACCCATCACGGCCTCGTCCGCGTCGCGCGCACCGAGCTCCACCGCTGCGCCGATCGCGCCATCGCGCAGCTCTCCGGGCTCGTCCTCGATCGCAACGACGGTTTGCCCACGATCGAACTCGCCGGCGGCAAGCTCGCCTCCGGCGACCGCTCCGCCGACGGGCGCCTCTGGTTTCCGACCGGCAAAGGCGTCGTGTCCGTCGATCCGCAAAACCTACGCCTCAACGCCACGCCGCCACCGGTCGTGCTCGAGCGCCTGCAGATCGACAACCGCTCGTTCGATTTCGCCGCCGGTCGCCCGACCGCGCTCAAATTGCCGCCGGCGCACCAACGCCTCGCCTTCGAGTTCACCGCGCTCAGTCTCACCGCGCCGACCAAGGTCCTCTTCCGCTACCGCCTCGAGGGCGTCGACGACGACTGGATCGAGGCCGGCACAAAACGTTTCGCCACCTACAGCCACCTGCCGGCGGGGCGCTACACCTTCCGCGTCGCCGCCTGCAACAACGACGGCATCTGGAACAACGACGGCGCCACGCTCGCGTTCACCGTGCTGCCGTACTTCTGGCAGACGTGGTGGTTCCTCTCCCTCGCCGGCCTCGTGGCGACCGGCATGGTGGCGATCCTCGCCCGCGCCCTCTTCCACCGGCGCATGCGCCGCCGTATCGAAGATCTCCAGCGCCGCCACGCGATCGAGCGCGAACGCTCCCGCATCGCGCAGGACATCCACGACGACGTGGGCGCCAGCCTCACCCGCATCATGATGCTCGCGCAGTCCGCGCCGGCGCCCGATGCCGCGCCGACTGGCGCCGAGACCGCGCCCGCCCGCACGACGATGCAGCGCATCTACGCGGCCGCGCACGACGTCACGACCTCGCTCGACGAGATCGTGTGGGCCGTGAACCCACGCCACGACTCGCTCGACAGCCTCGTCAGCTACATGCTCGGCGAGTTCGCCCGGTCGTTGCTCGCCGAGGCGGGCCTGCGCTGCCGACTCGATCTGCCTGTCGCGATCCCGCATTGGCCGCTCGGCGCGGAGGTGCGCCACAACCTCTTCCTCGCTTTCAAGGAAGCGCTGCACAACGCGATCAAACACGCCCACGCCACGGAGCTCCGCATCACGCTCCGGATCGGTCCCGATTCGTTCGCGCTCTCCGTCGTCGACGACGGCCGCGGCTTCGCCCAGCGGCACGAACCAAACCCCACCGCATCCAACAACGGCCTCGACAACATGCGCTCGCGCATGGCCCGCATCGGCGGCCGCTGCGACATCGCCTCCGAACCCGGTCACGGCACGCGCGTGACGTTCATCCTCGCACGCCCCTCCGGAGACACCGACGGCCCCGAACCGGCATCCGCCGGGTGACCGCCCGCCCTCCCTCGCCGCCCGTTTTCCGCTCGCGGCCCATCCTCTCGCCCCACATTTCTGAGCGCGCCCACTCGACTCATGGCTGCCGAACGCCCCGCCCCTCCGATCCGCGTCGCCGTCGTCGAGGACGATCCCGATGTCCGCGCGCTTCTGTGCCAATGGCTCCGCGAAGAGCCCGGCTTCGAATGCGTGTGCGAGGCGCCCAACGCCGAAGTCGCTTTCGCCAAGCTCCCCGACCTCAAACCCGATGTCGTCCTACACGACATCGTGCTCCCCGGGAAATCCGGCATCGAGTCCGTCGCGCGCCTCAAGCCCCTGCTGCCGCAGACGCAGTTCGTGATGCTCACCGTCTACGAGGACGTGGAACACATCTTCGCCGCACTCTCCGCTGGCGCGACCGGCTACATGCTCAAACGCACTCCGCGCCCCGCCCTCGTCGAAGCGCTCCGCGAGGTCCACGCCGGTGGTTCGCCGATGAGCACCAGCATCGCGCGCAAGGTCGTGCAGTCGCTCCACCAGCCGCGCCGACCGGCCACGAGCGCCGCCACCGAAGGCCTCTCCGCGCGGGAAAATCAAGTGCTCGAACTGCTCGCCCGCGGCCACCTCTACAAGGAGATCGCCGACGAGATCGGCATCAGCGTACCGACGGTCAACACCTACATCCGCCGCATCTACGAGAAACTCCACGTGCGTTCCCGCGCGCAGGCGGTCGCCGTCTACGCCAATCTCGGCGGCCCCGCCGGCCGTCCTCCCGGCGCCGCCTAGCGCCGCGCCGAAGCGTCCGCCGCTGCCCACGATCCGCGCCGATGCGTCAGCACCGCCGTATCCTTTTTCCGATTTTGCTCCTCGCCGGTGGCGCGCTGCTCCCTCGGGCCGTTGCCGACCCGGTCGTGGATGCCGCCCGCTCGCAGGTCGGGATCACGACGGGTTACGATCCCGCCTATCGCCCACTCGCCTATCCCGGCGGCGATGTACCACTGCGAACCGGCGTCTGCTGCGATGTTGTCGTGCGCACGCTCCGCGCGGCCCACTCATTCGATCTGCAACGGGCGGTACACGAGGACATGCGCGACAACTTCCGCGTCTACCCGAACCGCTGGGGTCTCAAAAAACCGGATCGCAACATCGACCACCGTCGCGTGCCGAATCTCCAGACCTACTTCGCCCGCCGGGGTTGGGCCCTGTCCACGACCGACACCGCCGTTTCGTTCCTGCCCGGCGATATCGTCACGTGGGACCTCGGCCGCGGGTTGTCGCACATCGGCGTGGTCTCCGATCGTCGGTCCGCCGCCGGTGTGCCCCTCGTCATCCATAATATCGGAAATGGCGCCCAGGAGGAGGATGTCCTCCGAGCCTGGTCGATCACCGGCCATTTCCGCCCGGTCCTGTCGCCAGCCTCCCCGTCTCCCCGCGTGGAGATTCGGATCTCGCCCGATCCGAGATAAGGCCCCGCCGCTGCCGCTCCGCACCTGTCCGCCCGTATGCCACCCGCCGACCATCCCGACATCCTGTGGATCGTCACCACCCAGTGGCGCGGGCAGGCCTGCGGCTTCGCCGGCGACCCCAACGCCCGCACCCCGCACCTCGACGACTTCGCCCGCGGGGCGATCGTCTTCGAGCAGGCGTTCAGCAACCATCCCTTCGGCCCATTTGCCCGCGCCGTGCTGCTCACCGGCCTGTTGTCGCCGGAAAACGGGGTCGCCGATTACTGGGACCCGCTCCCGCGCGACGCCGACACGATCGCGCGCCGGCTCGCCGCCGCCGGCTACGCCGCGGCGTTCTTCGGCAAATGGCATCTCGCGCCGCGCGACCGCACCGCGCCCGTCGTCGGGGAGACGCACGCGCGCCAGCTCGTCGCGCCCGAAGACCGCGGCGGTTTCGAGTTCTGGGAAGGTTTCGAAAGCGGGTTTCAGCTGAACGATCCCTGGCTCCACGGCACGCGCCTGCCCGCACCCGTGCAGTTCCGCGGCTATCAGGCCGATATCCTCTGCACCCGCGCCGCCGAGTGGCTGCAAGCCGGCGAGCGGCGCTGCCCGCCGTCGACCGGGTCGCACTCCGCGGCGAGTCCGCCACTGCGGCGCCCGCGTTTCGTCGTGGTCAGCCTCGAGTCACCGCATCCTCCCTACGCAGCGGTCACGCCGCCGGGCATCCCGCCGCCGGATCCGGCCGCGCTCGAGCTCGCACCGAATGTCCCCCGCGGCGGCGAAATCGAAGCGACCGCACGTCGCGAACTCTCCGGCTACTACCGCCACATCGCGGCGACCGACCGCGCCATCGGGCGGTTGTTGGCAAACGTCGACGTGGCCTCCACCGCGGTTTTCATCACCTCCGCGCATGGCGACATGCACGGCGCGCACAGCTTGTTTCGCAAAGGTTGGCCCTACGAAGAATCCGTGCGCGTGCCGCTCCTCGCACGCTGGCCCGGAGTCGAAGCGCAACGGGTCCGCACGCCGGTGTCGCTCGCCGATCTTCCCGCCACGGCGGTCGCTTTGGCCGGCGCGGAGCTGCCGCCGAACTGGCCCGGAGCCGACGTGCGGCAGTTGTTGCGCGAAACCGATCGCTGCGTGCCGCTGAGCATGCCCTCGACTCCGCCCTTCGAGAAACAATGTCCGCATCCGTGGAGCGGCTGGCGGTCGCGCGACGAGTTGCACGTCTTCACCGCGGACGGCCAGCCGTGGCTCGACTTCGACCTTCGCGCCGATCCCGGACAAGAGCGCAACCTCGCCGCGCACGAGGATTGAGCGCCGTCTCGGGCCTGTTGTGGGCCGCTCCCGGCGGGTCGCGGCGTCGCTGCGTTGGCGATTGGTCCTATGGCACCGCGTCGAGCCGCACGACGAGCACCTCGATTCGCTTCTCCTGCCAACCCGCCTTGATCTGCCACTTCTTGATCTTCGCCTTGTCGAGACCGGGCGTGCCGCCGGGTTTCTCCTCCTGGTCGCAGCGCGCGAGATCGAGACGGTAGAGTTGCTCCGCCCCGCGCGGTCGGTCAGCGAGCGGTAAATACCAGGTCGCCTCCGTACCGTCGGCGTCGGTCAACGTGAGGCCGAACGTCGTCGCTTCGTTGCGGTTGCCGATCACCGCGACGAGCACCACCGCGCTGTAGTCGGCGAGCTTCATGCCCTTGTCGCCGCCGAAGCCGCCCTTGTTGACCACGAAGGGAATCAGCAGTCCGCGGTCTTCGAGGAAGGTGATCTTCCCCTGCCACTCGCCGAAAGAGTAGCCGTAACGTTTGTTCACGGTGATCTCGGCGCCATTGCGCTCCACGTCCTGCTGCGTGAAGTCGAGCAGCGTCTTGGGTTTGGCGGGCTTCGTCGCGGCGCCAAGTGGCGCGATCATTCCGAGCACGAGCAACGACACCAACATGGTGCGGAGACAGGCGGGTATTTTCATTGGGGCTTGGGGTGCACTGGGCGTACGCCCGCCGTGTCGCACAGTCACGACCGGCGCCGTTAAAATAATAGACCGGCCCGCCTGTCCCGCGCCGCGCCACGGACGTTTCCGCCCCGCCGCAGAATCCCCTTTTCCTCCGCCGCCGCATCCGCGAGGGTGACGCCTTCGCCCATGGATTTCCTCCTCGACGACGACGCTCCACCGCCCGCCAAGCCCGCGCACTTCGAACCCGGCTTCCCGCCGATCGATTTCCGCGCGTCGCTCAACGACGAGCAGTACGCCGCCGTCACCGCCGACCCCGGCCCCGTGCTCGTGCTCGCCGGCGCCGGCTCGGGGAAAACGCGCACGCTCACCTATCGCGTCGCCTACCTTCTCGCCAACGGCGTCGCCCCCTCGGAGATCCTGCTGCTCACCTTCACCAACAAGGCCGCGAAGGAAATGCTCCACCGCGTGCAGGAGCTCACCGGCATCGAGTCGTACCGGTTCTGGGGCGGCACCTTCCACCACATCGGCCACAAGGTCCTCCGCACCAACGCCGAGGTGCTCGGCCTCGACCGCTCGTTCACGATCCTCGACGCCGAGGAGGCCGAGCACTTCCTGCGCGACACCGTGGAGGAGATCGACAAGGGCTTTTTCAAGAACAAGGAGCACCCGCGCCCCGGCGTGCTCTTCTCGATGCTCAGCCTCGCGCGCAACACCTGCACGCCGCTCGCCGAGACGATCACGCGTTTCTACCCGCAACACGAATACCTCATCGAGGTGCTCGCGCCCTTTCCCGCCGCCTACCGCGCGCGCAAGCTCAAGCAGCAGGTCACCGACTACGACGACCTCCTCGAGTTCTGGCTGGAGATCCTGAAGAAGGCGCCGCACGTCGCCGACTACTACCGCCGCCGCTTCCGCCACGTGCTCGTCGACGAGTACCAGGACACCAACATCATCCAGTCGCAGATCGTCGACCTGATGAGCGGCAACCACCAGATCATGGCCGTCGGCGACGACGCGCAGAGCATCTACTCCTGGCGGGGCGCCAACGTGGAGAACATCCTCACGTTCCCCGAACGCCATCCCGACACTGTCATCCACCGGATCGAGACGAACTACCGTTCCTCGCCCGAGATCCTCGCTCTGGCCAACGGCGTCATCCAGGCCCAGCCGCGCGGCCGCGGTTTCGACAAGGAGCTCCGCGCCGCCCGCAAATCGCACATGAAACCCATGCTCGTGCCCGCGATGGATTCGCGCGAGCAGGCCAACTTCATCGTCCAGCGCCTGCGCGGCATCCGCGACGCCGGTTACCGCCTCGACGACGTCGCCATCCTCTACCGCGCGCACTTCCAGGCACTCGACATCCAGCTCGAGCTCACTCGTCTCAACGTCCCCTACCAGATTACCAGCGGCGTGCGCTTCTTCGAGCAGGCCCACATCCGCGACTACGTCGCGCTGCTGCGTTTCCTCTACAACCCGGCCGACACGATGGCGTTCACCCGCTTCGTCGTGTTGTTGCCGAAAGTCGGCGACAAGGGTGCGCTCAAGCTCCACGGCCTCGCCACCGAGGCGGCGAAGACGCGCAACGTCACCGTCGTCGAGGCGATGGGGCACCCCGATGTCGTCGCCAAGGTCCCGAAGGACGCCAAGGACGACTGGCCGAAGCTCGTGCAGTCGCTCCAGGACATGCTCGAGATGATGCGCAAGAAGAAGCCCTGCGATGTCGTCGAGATCGGCCTCGACGGCTGGTACGGCGACTACCTCAAGGGCGCGTATTCGAACTATTCGTCCCGCATGGACGACCTGAGGAGCCTCATCGGCTTCGCCGCGCGGTTCGACGACATGCAAGAGCTGCTCGCCCAGATCGTGCTGCTCACCTCTGAGACCGGCGACAAGAAGGTCGACCCCGAAGAGGATGCCGTCCGCCTCACCACGGTCCACCAGGCCAAGGGCCTCGAGTACGGCGTCGTGTTCCTCATCGGCCTAGCCGACGGCATGTTCCCGCTGCGCCGCGCGCTCGAAAGCGGCGACCTCGAGGAGGAGCGCCGGCTGTTCTACGTCGCCGTCACACGCGCGAAGGATGAGCTCTACCTTTGCTACCCGCGCATGTCCTCCGGCAAAGGCGGCCCGATCAGTTCGCTGCAACCGAGTCAGTTCCTCGCCGAGCTCGATGACAGCCTCTACGAGGAGGTCCGCCTCCGCCGCAGCTGGCAAAGCGGCTGGTGAACTGTAAGCCAGGTCGTCGATCTGCCTTTCCGGATCGGAACATCGACCACAAAGAACGTAGAGACCACAAAGCGTCCGCTCTCTGCGCTCTTTGCGTTCTCTGCGGTTAATCTCCCGCTGCGTTTCCTCCTCCGCCTTCGTCTCCTTAGTTCTCTTCTGTCGTCCGCGCTCCGTCTTCCATTCTCCGTGCTCTCCTCCGCCGCTGCCGAAGGTTCTCCCAACGGGAGAATGGCCTCCGTGTCCCACCTTGGCTTCCGCCTCCGTCTCCTTTCCTCCGCCTGACCCATGCTGTTGTTCCTCGATCTCCTCGGCACGCTTGCCTTCGCGTTCACCGGCGCCTTCCGCGCCGTCAAACACGAGCTGGATTGGCTCGGCGTGATCGTCCTCGCCTCGATGACCGGCGTGGGCGGTGGCATGATCCGCGATCTCCTCCTCGGCGAAACACCGCCCGTCGCCCTGCGCCAGCCGATGTACATCGGCATCTGTATCCTCGGTGCCGTGCTCACGATTGTCGCCAAGCGCAAGATCGCGCCGCACTGGGATTGGGTGCTGATGGCCGATGCGCTCGGCCTCGGTTTCTTCGCCGCCATCGGCGCTGCGCGCGCCGCCCACGCGGGTGCCAATCCCATGACGATCGTCCTGCTCGCCGGCCTAACCGCCGTCGGCGGCGGCGTCATCCGCGACGTGCTTGTGTGCGAAATCCCGCAGGTCTTGAAGAGCGACTTCTACGCCACCGCCGCGCTCATCGGCGGCCTCGCGTTCTGGCTGTTGTCCTTCGCCGAGCTCCCGCAGACGCCGCGCCTGCTCCTCACGACCGGTCTCACCTTCGGTCTCCGTCTCTTCGCCATGCGCCGCGGGCTCGAGCTCCCGAAGATGCGCCGCCTCCCCGCCTCGCCCTCCGCGATCGCCAAGCAGCGCGAGAAATAGTTGCCCGGAAACCTCCGGCCTGCGTCGACCGCGCGAGCGGTTTCCAGCACCGTAATCAACATCTCGCCACACGCCGCCACCGCCAATGCCACGGCTCGTAGGCGACGCCGCTGCGGCCGTCTCGCGGGTAGCTCAGGGTGAAACCAAACTCGCCCGCCCGCATCTTCAGCCACTGGAACTCCAGCGTCGTCTCGAACTGCTCGGTCAAGTGGGCGCAGGCGGCCGAACCGATGTCGACCGCGCAGCCGGTATGGTGCTCGCTGTAACCCGGGTACGCACTCACTCGGAGGATTTCCTCCCAGTCCAATCCGCTCGCGAGCTTCCGCGCCACGATCTCCCGTTGTCGCGCCACGCTGCGGAATCCCGAGATGAGCAACAGCCGCACGCCGTCGCTCGCGCCAGCGTTCGTCATCGCCAGCCACGCACCAGCCGCCCCTGGCGCGAGGCGTTGCTCCCGCCCGAAAACATCGAGACCGACCGACACCAACTCCGCCGCTTCTTCGTGCCACGGCACCCGAGCGGCGTAGCCCTCCGGCGGCGGAGGCAGCAACGGCATGGGTGAATCGGGCGACATCGCAGCCCATTCCGACACGCCCGCCACCGAGCGCAAATCGCGAAGCCGCCGGATGACACCGTCGACGCGCTCCTCCGAGTCTCAAGATCCGTGCGCCGCGCGCTGCAGCCACGCGCGCAGCCGGCCTTCGACCGTGAGTCGCTGCTCCGGCTCGGCGAATACTGTCTCCAGCGGCCGGTGTTCTCTCTCGAGGAGAAACCCGGTCATCAGATTGTAGCGCAGATAGGGCGCGGCGGCTGGCCAGTTCATCTCCGGATCCTCGCGCAGGAACGCGGCCGCCGCCTCTGGACGGCCCAACACGCTGCCGCGGCCCACATAATCGGCGTAGCCTTCGCGCAACCAGTCCGGCAAGCGGACGTAACGCCACGCGCCGAGGCGCTCGCAGGTGAGGCTGTGCGCGATCTCATGCGCGATGAAATAGTCGAGCGTGCGCTCATCCTCCACCACTCGCCCCGTGGGCGAAACGAGCCGGTTCTCTTCAACTCTCGCTCCGCTGAGAAACACGTTGGCCGTGAGCGGTACGTAGTTGAGCCCGCCCGCCCGGGGCGCACCGAAGCAGAAGAGTCGCCGGCGCCACGCCGCGTTGCACACGAAGACCGCGTCGTGGCGGCCAGCGCGGTACCACGGCGATGTCCGCAGCTTGGCCCGCGCCGCCGCCAACACCACCCGCGCGTCCGCCGCGGCGAAAGACCGGTCCGAGTAGAGCACGAGGTCGCCCTCATCGCACACATGAGCGAAAAATCCCGCCGGATGCCGCAGCAGGAGCGCCAACCCGCCGGCACACGACGCCAACACCAAGAAGCTCGCGAAAAACCAACGCCGGAGAGTCCGCATCATGCGGGAAACGTCCCGCCGTTCCCCCTCTCATCACAACCGGAATAGGACGAACGGTGCGGACAGCCGTCGGAACGACCGCTCACTCGCGCGCCAACCACCGGCGAGCCTCGAGCTCGGTCCTGAAGAGCTGCATCTCCAGATTCGGCGTGCGGTTCAGCGCCATGAAGACGGCCGCAAGCGCCTCGCCTTCCGGCGTGGTGGCCACGATCGCCACGCGGATCGGATTCGGGATGCTCACCTGCTTGAGCTGGAGCGAATAGTGGTAGGCGTCGATCGGCCGGAAACTGTTTCCGTTCGTCTCGTCGAACGTGTGCAACACATCCGGCGCAAACCCGAGCCGCCGGCCGAGCAGCGGCATGTCTTTGCCGAAGGCTTCGAGGTCGCTCCTGGCGATCACGCCCTGCCAGTGAACATGAACGATCCGCCCCTCGACTCTGTGGTGGTATGGCATCGCCGGAATCCGCTTTGAATCGCGAGATTCTTCGGATCGCACCGTCCCCGACAAGTCATCTCCACCGCCGTGGCACGCCCCGGCCGAAAATCCGCCGAAGAGACGTCCCGACGCAATTCCGCCGCGCAGGCCTGAACCCGCGCGGCGGCCCCACAATCCGGCGCTGCGCCATCCTCAGTGGATGTGCAGCATCACGAGTGTCTGGTTCAACAACTGGTAGGCGATCTCGCCGAAGGTGATCGGCCCGTGCACGCCGCCCGTCGAACGGCCTTCGAGCGAACCGTGCAGATAATTGAGGATGCAGTTGCACGCGAAGGCCGACGGTTCGGTTGCGCTCGCCAGCAGCTCATGGTCGAACGCCGCCGCGTAGTCGGTCACCGGTTTCGCGATCTGGTAGTCGGTGTCCGCAAATACGGGCGCGTAGAACGTCACCTGCCCGCTCACCGGGTCGACATCCTTGATCGAGACGTTGATCAACGCCCCGCCCAGGTCGCCGACGAGCGGCCATCGGCCCGTCTCGTTGTGCCGCTCGCGCAAATAATCGGCGAGCCGCCGCGGCGCGCCGTTCACTAAGCACTCGACCGCCGTGTACCCCGAACTGGCGAAGCGCAGCGTGTCGCCGCCGTCGGGCTGGAAAATGTTCACGATCGAGAGCGTCGCGAGTTTGCCTTCGGGCAACGTGACGTGCGCGACGACGAAGCCGTCCTTCCGCGGGCGGCGATCCGTGCCGAGGAAGACCTGCGGCGCCTCACTCGCGGCACGATCGAGGTCCACGCCCGCGATCCAGCCGACGACCGGTTTCAGGAAGGCGCCCTCGACATTGCGCCCCTCGAGCGCGAAACGGTTGAGCGCGGCGCACCCGCAGGGCGTGATCGCAAACGAGAAGCCGTTCTCCGGCGTGTGCGGCACGATCTGCTCGATCGCATCCGCCTCGTACGCAGCAAACGTGATCTTCTCCGCCTGCGGGAAACGGGTGATGAAGAGCCGGTCGGAGTCCTTCACTCCACCATCCTCGGCCATGAAATACGGGATCGTGCCGGCGATCCACGCGCCGGCCGGCAGTTGGGCGATCGCCTCGGCGGAGCCCGCGAGGCACAGGGGAACGCCTTGGCGGATGAGCGCGCTCGCCGTGGCGATGTCGACGAGCGAATTGGTCGGAACGACTGCTTGGGTGTTCATGGCGTCAGATGCGTTCGAGCTGCTCGATCTCCCCTTTGAGGATGCTGTGGTATTTCTCGAAGAAGGCGTACACCTCCCTCGCCCGATCGATCGGGGTGAGCTTCGGATCGGCGATCCGTTTGAAGAGCAGCTGGAGACCGAGCTGCCGGGTTTGAAGTCGGGCGGCCCCGCCCGCGGCGAGCCGGGCCCAACACGGATGAGTAGAAGGAGGGATGGGCATAATTTCAGCGAACTCCGCGTGCATCGGTTTCCCGCGGCGCAACTTGAGCCCGCAGAAGCATGACGCGCCGCGAAACACTTTCCCCCTCGCCGGGGCGTCGGTCGCGCCCCACCGCGGCATTGCCCTCGCACCGGCGCGCCGCCCACACTGCCGCCATGTCCGCGCTCCAGTTCATCCCGCCGCCTAAGAAGCTCCGCTACCTCCGCGGCGCGTTTCCGCTCTCCCAGGCCAAACGTCTCGTGCTGCCCGCCGATTCCGGCCCGGCGACCGACGCCCTCGCCCAGCGCATTGTCGATGAAATCGGGACACGCACCGGCACGCCGGCGTTTCTTTCCGAAGGCGAGGGCGCGATCGAGTGCACCACCGATCGCTCCGCGGCGCCGCAGAGTTACACCCTCTCCATCTCGCCCAAAGGCATCGCGGTCACCGCGGCGGACGACACCGGCATCTTCTACGCCCTCCAGACGCTGCTCCAGATCGTGCGCCAATGCGCGACCGAGCTGCCGGCCCTCAAAATCGCCGATGCGCCCGACTACCCGGTCCGTGGCTTCTATCACGACATCTCCCGCGGCAAGGTGCCGACCCTCGCCACACTTTTCGCCCTCGTGGAGAAGATGGCGCACCACAAGCTGAACCAGCTCCAACTCTACGTGGAGCACACCTTCGCATTTAAAAACCACCCCGACATCTGGGCCGGCTCCGATCCGCTCACAGCCGACGACATCCGCGCGCTCGACGACCACTGCGCCCGCCACCACATCGAGCTCGTCCCCTCGCTCAGCACCTTCGGCCATTTCTACACCGCGCTCGTCGCCCCGCGGAAACAGCACCTCAACGAGTACGCGCTCGACGGCTCCGCCCTCCCCTTCTCGTGGTGGGATCGGATGGGGCACTACACGCTCGACTGCCGCCAGCCCGAGGCACTCGCGCTCGTCACCGAGATGATCCGCGAGCTCCGCCCGCTCTTCCGCTCGAAACACTTCAACCTCTGCTGCGACGAGACCTTCGATCTCGGCAAGGGCCGCAACGCCGCCTTCGCGCAAAGCCACGGCGTCGGCCGACTCTACGTCGACTTCCTCAAGAAACTCATTGCCGTCGTGCGCACCGAGGGCGCCGTACCGATGTTCTGGGGCGACATCGTCGGCAACCACCCCGAGCTCGTCGCCGAGGTGCCCGCGACTGCCATCGCCCTCGACTGGGACTACTCCGCCGACCTCCACGATACCAAGAGCGCGCTCTTCCAGAAAGCCGGCCGCACGTTCTATGTCTGCCCCGGCTGCTGCGGCTGGGACCGTTGGGTGAACGACCTCGACACCGCCACCGGCAACATCCTCGGCTTCGCGCAACGCGGCCGCCGCACCGGTGCCGCCGGTTTCCTCAACACCGACTGGGGCGACCGCGGCCACATCAATTTCCTCGGCAACAGCCACCACGGCCTGCTCCTCGGCGCATCCGCGTCGTGGAGTACCAAAGCCACAACCGCCGCCGAGTTCGACACCGCCTTCGACGCGCTCGAGATCGGCGACGCCTCGCGCTCCTTCACCCGGATTCTGCGCGAGATCGGCTCCGCCGCCGTCGTGCCGTGGAAACAGCTCGTGCTCTGGTTCGACGCATCGCCGCACCGCCCGGCCGATTGGTGGGACGCCAAGACCGGGCTGCCGGTCGGGATTCTTTCCATCGATCCCGCCGCTGCATTCGCCGCCTACGCGCGGATCGAAAAACTCCGCGCCCAGCTCCTCAAGGCCGCCGCCGCGGCGAAGCCGCAGGATCCGCTCGCGTTGAGAGAGGCGCTCGTCGGCGCGCGCGGCCAAGCCCTCATGCAAGCGCTCGGCGGCCTGCTCGTCTGCTTCGCCAAGAACCGGAAGCCGCCGCGCGGCATCGATGCCGCCGTGATCGCGAACGACCTCCGCCGTTTCGAAGCCGACGTCTCCGCACTCTGGCACGCGCGCAACCGGCCTTCCGAGTACTTCCGCGTCCGCGGCGCGCTGCTCGAGCTCGCCCGTCGCCTCGACCGGTTCGCGCTCGGCCTGCCGCCGCTCCGCACCACGCGCACGCCGCCGGACGCCGCGCCCGCGCCATGATCCACCTCGTCGTCGTCTCCCTGCTCTGGGCGTTTTCGTTCGGGTTGATCAAGACGCGGCTCGCGGGCGTCGACAGCGCGTTCGTCGCCGCCGCTCGGCTCGTGCTCGCGCTCGCGGTGTTCCTGCCGTTTCTCCGTCCGCGCGCGGCAAATCGTGCCGCGGCGCTCGGCTTGATCGGCATCGGCGCGTTGCAGTTCGGACTAATGTACCTCGCGTACCTCTCCGCGTTCCGCTCGCTCGCCGCCTACCAAGTCGCGCTGCTGACGATCGTCACCCCGGTGCTCGTGTGCCTCGTGGACGACGTGCTGGAGCGCCGCATCCGCTGGCAGCCGCTGCTGGCCGCCGCCGCGGCTGTCGCCGGCGCCGGCGTTGTCGTGGTGAAACAACCACTCGGCCGCGCGGAGTGGACCGGCATCGCCCTCGTGCAGACGTCGAACGTCTGCTTCGCGCTCGGCCAAGTGCTCTATCGCCGCTGGAAACTTGCGCGTCCCGAGGTGCGCGATCGCGACGTCTTCGCCTGGCTGTACCTCGGCGCCGCGCTGGCAACCGTGCCGCTTGCGTGGTGGCACAGCGAACCGCTCACGCTCGCGCGGTCGCTGCAACCGGCCCAACTCGGCGTGCTCGTCTACCTCGGCGTGCTCGCTTCCGGGCTGGCGTTCTTCCTCTGGAATCTCGGCGCCGTCCGCGTCTCGACCGGCACACTGGCGGTGATGAACAACGCCAAGACGCCGCTCGGCGTCGCGGTTTCGCTGCTCGTCTTCGGCGAGCAGACCGATCTCGTGCGCCTGATGCTCGGCGGTAGCCTGGTCGTCGCCGCGGCCGCTTACGCACAGTGGCTCGAGCGTCGCGCGTAGCGCGCAGTCCGCTGCGCGCCATTCGCACTCGGATCGCCGCTCTCGCGAGCGGCGCCACGGAAGAAGCGCGGTCGCGTAGGTGACTGCTCCACCCTCTCGCCTCCGGCTTTTCGCCCCTCGCCTCGCGCCTCTCGCCTTCGGCTTACGATGGCCGGCCGAAACCACCCTTGATCAGCTCGAGGTTCTTCACGCCGACCGCCTCGAATTCGCGCCAGTAGCCCTCCTCGAGCGCCTTGAGTTCGCCTTCGCGCTCCTCGCGCTGGTCGTCGGTTTCCGGCGCGCCTTCCGGGTCCGGCACAGCAGGCTTCCCGTGGATGCGCTCATAGTCGCGCTCGGCGAGCCGCGTGACGAGTTCCTGCCAGAACGTGTCCTCGTCGTAGTCATTGATCGCTTCGCTCACGCCGGGCTCCTCCGGCATCGCGGCGGCGAAGTTGAACACGGCCTCCTCCGGTTGCTCGACGAGATCCGCGCAGCCGAACGACTCCGCGTAACCGATAAACCCTTGCAACGCCTCCTCGCATTTCAGGCGCAGGCCCACGGGCTCGTCATCGCGCCGCCCGTTGAGCACGTGGTCGGCGATGTAGAGCATCTGCAGGATTCGGCGGTATTCCTTCGGAGTGAGCTGGAGCTTCATCGAAAAAGTCGTGGGGCGACGCGCGGCGTGGACAACGTCAGTTCTGGCTCGGATCCTCGGGCTCGTCGACGATCACGCGCCACTCGGCGCTGAGCCCGCCGACGATGCGTTTCCAGAGGTTCACGCCTTCAAGTTGGCCGAGCAGTTCGGCGGGCACGGGAGAGACCAGCCAGGTGTTGCCCTTCATCTCGCCTTCGAGCTGGCCCGCACTCCAGCCGGAGTAGCCGAGAAACGCGCGCACCTCGAGCGATGTCTCGCCCATGAGCTCGCGCAGCTTCTGCGGATCGAGGCCGAAGTAGAGCTTGAAGGTGCCGTCGAACGACGCCGTCTGCCACGCGACGAGAATGAGCTGCTCGGGGTTCACCGGCCCGCCGCTGTACACAGGGACCTTCGCCAGTTCGCTGCGGCGAAACTCCGGCCCGAGGTCCGCCAGCGTCTTGCCGAGCGGGCGATTCAGCACCACGCCCATCGCGCCTTCGGCGTTGTGCAACGACAACAGGACCACCGACCGCGCGAAGTTCGGATCGCGGAGTTTCGGGTGCGCCAGCAACAGGGAGCCGGCCAGCCAATCGGATTTGTCGCCTAGTTCTCGCATCACCTTGAAGCGGGGTGTGAAACAGGCCCGGTTTCTCGTGCAGCGCCAGCGCGAAATGGCAGCGCTCGCGCCGGGGCGAACGTCGTGTCGCACGAGGCGCGGCAGGCGGTCTCGCAGGGATAAACGCGCCCGCGTCCTGCCGCCGCTCAGAGTTTCACCAAGTCCACGCCGGCGTCGCCGATCACGAGTGAGACGAGCGGATCGTTATGATAATCCGAGTGGTACTTGATCGTGCGAATGCCGGCCGAGGCCAGGATCTTCGCGCAGTTGATGCACGGGAAATGGGTGACGTAGGCCACGCAGCCTTCGACGCTGCTGCCGCGGCGCGCGGCATCGGCGATCGCGTTCTGCTCGGCGTGCACCGTGCCCTGCTCGTGGTCGTCGCGCACCCGCGAGACGTGCGGCGTGCCGGGGAGAAAACCGTTGTAGCCGGCCGCGACGATGCGGTTGCGCCGCTCGCCGGCGGACACGATCACGCAGCCGACATGCAGCCGCTCGCAGGGCGAACGCGACGCGATCAGGTGCGCGGTCGCCATGAAATACTCGTCCCAAGAAGGGCGCGTTTCGAAACGGCCGATCGCTTCGGCGATCAGGTCGACAGGACTCACGAGGGGCGGATGCAGCGGGTCACTCGGCATGACGTTTCGCGCGAGCATCCGGAGCCGCGCGCGACGGTTCAACGCCATTTCGCGGGCCAGCAACGACTCCCCCATTGCCCTGCGCGATGCAGGCTGCTGGTGGTGGAGCGGATTTCACGTCCGCCATGAACACCCAAGGCCCACGAATGGCGGGCGTGAAGCCCGCCCACCATCGGCAGGGGCGAGCACCAGATTGTTCATGCACGCGCCCCGCAAAGCACCGGCTCGCGGCTTGTCGGAACCGTGGCGCCGCACAACCCACCGACTAACGAAATGTCAGCGGGCCAACCAACCGCCGTCCACAGCGAGCGTGTAGCCGTTCACGTAGTCGGATGCGGCGGAGGCGAGGAAAACGACCGCGCCCTTGAGATCATCGGGCGTGCCCCAGCGGCCGGCGGGAATGCGGTCGAGGATCGCGGACGAGCGTTTCTCGTCGGCGCGCAGCGGCGCGGTATTGTCGGTCGCCATATAGCCGGGGGCGATGGCGTTGCAGTTGATGCCCTTGCTCGCGAGCTCGTTGGCGATGAGGCGTGTGAGCCCGGCGACGGCGCTCTTCGACGCCGTGTAGCTGGGAACGCGGATGCCGCCCTGGAACGAAAGCATCGAGGCGATGTTGATGATCTTGCCCGTGCCACCCCGCGTCACGACGTCGTTGCAGAACGCCTGGCTGAGGAGGAACACGGCGTCGATATTGATGCCCATCACGTCGTCCCAGTCCTTCTCGGAGAACTTCAGGAAGTCCTCCCGGCGGATGATGCCCGCGCAGTTCACGAGCACGTCGAGGTGCGAGAACGTTTTCTTCGCGTTGGCGATGACCTGCGGGATCGCGGCGCGGTCGCCGAGGTTGCCGACGATCGCGACCGCCTTGCGGCCGAACGCCTGCACCTGCTTCACGGTGTCCTCGGCCGGAAGGATGTCGACGGCCACGATGTCCGCGCCGGCTTCGGCCAGCGCGAGGGCCATGCCCTGACCGAGGCCGCGGGCGGCGCCGGTGACAACGGCCACTTTGCCGTCGAGTTTGAAGGAATCGAGAATGCTGCTCATGGGGAAAACGGATTGTTTGTATACGATTGAGGGAGGTCGCCGGGCGCCGTGGCCGGATGCTCAGACCAGCGCGTTCAGCGGCGCCGGATCCATGTCGGCATAGTCGCGATTTTCGCCGCCCATGCCCCACACGAAGGTGTACGCCGCCGTGCCGACGCCGCAGTGGATCGACCACGGCGGCGAGAGCACGACATCGAAGTTGCGCAGCACGAGGTGACGCGTCGCCTGCGGGCTGCCCATGAAATGGAAGACCGCCTGATCGGCCGGGAGATCGAAGTAGAGATAGACCTCCGAGCGGCGCGAGTGCGTGTGTGGCGGCATCGTGTTCCAAACGCTGCCGGTTTCCATCCGCGTGAAACCCATCACGACCTGGCAGGTGTCGACGGCGGCGGCGTGGATGGCCTTGTAGATCGTGCGCTCGTTGGCGTTTTCGCGAGAGCCGAGCTTGGTCGGCGTCATCGCCGCGAACGGCACGTGCCTGGTCGGATGCGCGGCGTGGGCCGGGTACGAGAGGAAATAGAACTTCGCGGGCTCGGCTGCGCTCGCCGAACGGAACTCGACCGACTTCGCGCCGCGGCCGAGGTAGAGCGCGTCGCATTTGGCGAGGCCGTACTCGGTGCCGTCGACACTCACCACGCCTGCGCCGCCGAGGTTGATCACGCCGGCTTCGCGGCGCTCGAGAAAGAAGTTCGCCCGCAGTTCGGCGGGGTTCGGCAACGCGAGCTTGCCGCCGGTCGGCACGATGCCGCCGACGATCGTGCGGTCCGTCTCCCACCAACGCAGGTGCAACTCGCCCGGCACGAACAGGCCGGAGACGAGATAGTGCTGACGGAGCTCTTCGGGCGACAGGGACGCCGCAATGCGGGCAAGCGGATTCTCGGGAATGATCATGACGAAAATGGATGGGCAACAGCCGGCGGCGTGGTCGCCAGCGCGGTGCCAACAACGAGCCACACTCTTACCCCGCTCGCAAAGCCGCGCACCGCGGACCGTCCGAAGCGGACCGCGCCGCGGCGCTGTAGCGAAATTCGCCAGAATTCCGATCTGCGGACGGGCGCGCGAAAGCCTTGGCGGCTTTCGCCACACGGCGAAACGTCCGCCACTTGCACCCCTCACGCGTCGAGGATCGCGATGCCGTGGGCGGGCAGCGCGACGATCTTCGTCGCGGCGCCGTCGCCGAGGGTCACGACGGTCGTCTCGTCGGTGCCGGCGTTGTTGATCACGACGAGCTTCTTCGCCTTCGGAAAGTACGTCGCCTCGGTCCGACAGTTCGACGAACTCCACGCCGCCCATTGCGCGTCCTTCGCCGCGGCCCAGTAGAGCGCGCGGTGCAGCAGGCGGGTGTTTTCCGGCGTGAACTTGAAGCCGCTCAGGTAGACAGCGCGGCCTTTGCCGAAGTCGTGCACGGCGAGCCGCGGCGAGTTGTCGCGTTCGGCCAGCACCTGCGTGTCCGAGCCGTGGACGTAGATGCCATCGACGTCCTTCGCGAGGTCCAGCGCAACGCCGGCCGGCAGATCGGCGGTGATGAAGTGCGGGGCGAACGCGCCCTCGGGCTTCGCGTACTTGAACTTTCCGTTCGCGAGGCGCTCGCCGCCGTCGCGGTCGAGGCCGAAGACCTGCGCGAGTTTGAACTGCTGGCCGGGCTGCGCGAGCGCGCTGGGCTCGCCCACGCCGATCACGCCGCCGCCCTTCTGGACGAATTGCGTGAGGATCGTCTCGACCTTGGGGTTGCTCCAGAAATGGCCACCCGACCACGCCGTGCCCGCGCGGCCCGCATTGATGATCACCTTCACACCGGAGGGCACGCCCTCGGCGACGAGGTCGTCGAAGCTTATGAACTGCACGTCGAGCGCAAGGCCGGCGAGCGACTCGAGCACGGCGTAGAGTTCGACGCCCGGCGTGAAGTGGCCGGAGCAAGTCCAGGCGCGCAGGTCGCCCCACGCGGTGAGCACGGCGACCTTGAACGGCGCCACCCACGGCTTGCCGCTCGCGTGGAACGATTTCAGGAGGCGGAACTCGCGAGCGAGCGACTCGATGTAGTCCTGGAAATCCGGGAACGGCTCGACGAGCGAAAGATAGCCGCCGAGGCCGATGCGGTCGATCGGCGCGCGCACGAGGCCGCGGCGGGCGTCGATCCAGAAGTTCTTCGCATCGAGCGTGGGATTGCCGCCCTCCTTGAACGTGGGCTCGCCCTTCAGGCCGGTCGGGAAGAGGTACGGGTGCAGGCGGAGCTCGTGGGTCTTTACGCCGGTCGAGTGCGCGCAGAGACGGACCTCGAAGGCGTTGAAGACGCACTTGATCAGGCCGTCGAAGCCGAACTCGGCGAAACGCGGGCTGTTCGGCTCCACGCCGACCCAGTGGTCGTCGTAGAAAACGTAGGCGAGTTTCTTGTGCGCGTGGACGAGCTCGATGCACTTGCGGCCGAACTCGATCACGAAATCGTGCACGAACTCCATGTAGTCGCAGTAGCGGCGCGAGGGCGCGTTGTGCGTGGAGTTGTAGAGGCCGCCGTTGACGAAGTCCTCCGAGGTGAGCCGGTAGCCGAATTTCTTCTCGAAGAGCTTCAGCGCGCGCGGGCTGACGGTCATCTCGTAGTCGCCCCAGTCGGAATAGATGTCGCGCAGGCGGGCATGATCGGCGCCCCAGAACCACGAGAAGTTGTAGAACATCGAGGTGAAGCGCACGACCTTCGTGTCCTTGTGCTCGACGAGCCAGCGCTCGAGGAACGTCAGCAGCTGCTTCTGCACCGCCGGCTGCATCGGGTCGACGGCGGCGAGGTGCTCGCGGTCGCCCCAGTTGTTCGTGAGATGGTTGTACATCGAGATCTCCTCCCACAGGCGCAGGGCGAGGAAGTTCACGGTGTATTTGTGGCCCGGAACCGTGCCGGTGATGGTGACGGTGCCCTTCTTCGGGTTCACCGACCACTTCGTCTTCGCGACCTCCTTGCCCGTGGTGCGGTCGAAGACCTGCCACCACTGCTTCGGGCTGTCCGCCCAGTTCACGGCGAACTGCTCGGTGTAGTAACCGGCGAGCAGCGTGATCGTGGTCGACGCCTTTGCGGCCACGACCGGGAAGCTCATCAGGAAGTTCTGCTGCAACTGCTCGTGATGCTCGCGCGCCCAGGGCTGGATCGAGCGCACGAGGCACACTGTCGAATAGATCGCGTAGCCCGACTGCACGATTTCGGGCGAGAGTTGGGTGCCGTCGGAGTCGCGGATGGTGTCGGCGCCCCACTTCTTCGCGAGGCGGAGCGTGAGCTGTTCGTAACCGGCTTCGCCGGGGAGAGTGAAATCGCCTTGGGAAAGGGCCGCTTGTTCCATCGGGCGAGCCTAGTGGGCACGTGCAGGCTGCAAAGCCCAGCGCGATTCAAACCGTCCGAGCCAACCGTGCGCCGAACTTCCCGGCGTACCCCGCGAGCGCCCGCCCCCGGTCAACGCGCGACCGCCGCCTCGCGCGGGCGGACATTGCAATCCTGCATGCGGACGACGCCCGGCTCCAGCGGATCGACGAAGCGGTCGACGAGGCGTTTGCGCCACGTTGTGGGCGTGAAATGGAAGACCGCCTTGTGCTCGCGGCAGAGGTGGCTGGCGCTGGCGTAGCCGCAGCGTTTCGCGACCTCCTCAAGGGTGAGCGTCGAGCCGCCCATCAACTGCATCGCGCGCTCGAGCCGCACGCGCTGAAACGCCGCCTTCGGGCTGGTGTCGCGCGTGACGGCGAACAATCGCCGCAGGTGGCTCGGGCTCACGTGGATCGCGTCGGCGACCTGCTCCACGGTCGGATTCTGCTCGATCCGGTCGGCGTACCAACTGAGCGCGCGCTCGACGCGCATCTCGGAAAGATCCGAAAGCGCCGGCGGCACGTCGGTCATCTCGACTCCTCCTAACAACAGCAACGCCAGCTCCATCAACGCGCGCTGATAATGGATGTGGCTGACGCGCGTCGGGGCATGGAAATGCGGCTCCAGCTCCCGTGCGATCGCGCGCACCCGCTGCACCTCGTCCGCCGCGAGCGAACGTTGGAGCAAGCCGCCGCGTCGCCGCGCCATCTCGCCGAGCGGATCGGGCACGCTGTTGAAATGCAGCGCCGCGCGGACGAACGGCCGGCCGTCGATGTTGGCCCAGCCGTGGGAACACTCCGGCGCGAACAGCCAGAGGGTACGCGCGTGCGGCACCCATTCCGCCTCCTCCGCGAGTCGCAGCGCGCACTGACCTTCCAACACGGCGTAGAACTCCCAGTTCGTGCGGGTGTGGCACGGGATCGGAGCCTTCCAGTGGGCGCGGCCGAAAGCGTGATGGCGCAGCATCATCGAGGGTTTGCGGGTAGCCCCGCGACGCTACTCGGATTCGCGCCGCGTCCAACCGACCACCGCTCGACCAGTCCGATTCCCGTCCGGCCAGAAAAACGAAAAGGGCCGGCGTTGTTTCGCGCCGGCCCGGGTGGCCCGGACAGCCCCAGAAGAAAGGCGGCTCAGAAGTTGTAGGTGAACGATCCCTTCACGCTGATCGGCTCGCCCACGATCACATTGGAACGGCTGGTCGCCGACTGCAGGTATTCCTCGTTGAAGAGATTCGCGATCTGCACGCGCGCGGTCCAGTCTTTCGCCTTGTAGGCGAAGCCGAGGTTCACGAGCGTGCGTTCCGGCAGCATGAACGTCGGCTGCTTGCCCACGATCGTGCCGTCCGGCAGGTAGCGGTTTGTCGTGTAGCCGGTCACGTTGTCGCCCGCCGCCTCGTCGCGGAAGTCGACGCCAATGTTCACACCGAAGCCCTGGAGCGGACCGGAGGTGAAGTTGTAGTCGGCGTAGACCGCCCACGTGCGATCGGCCACGCCGCGCACGCGCGTGTCGGTGCCCGGCTGGCGCACACGGTAGTTGGTGAAATTGCCCAGCACCGTGAGGTTCTCGTTCACGGCGAAACTGGTCTCGAACTCCCAGCCCTTCGAGTTGATGTCGAGGTAGAGCGGCGGCAACGCGGCGGCCTCCTCGAAGCGCCCCTGCGCCACGAGCTCGTAGTAGAGGCTGTTCGTCACCGCGTAGTTGTTCTGTTTGATGTCGAAGTAGGCGAGCGAGGCCGTGAAGCGGCCGCCGAGCTGCGTGGTCTTCACGCCGTACTCGCGCTGGCTGCCCTGCGCGAGCTTGAGCGACGGCGCGACCGCGCCGGCGGAGAGCGAGCCGGGCATCGTGCCGCCGGTGGTATTGCGGTTGGCGAAGAGCGAGACGGACTCGATCGGCTTCACCACGAGGCCCACCGACACGGCGTTGCTCGTGAGGTTGTACGTCGGCACGGTGTTCAACAGCGCCGCGTCCTCTGCGGAACGCGTGCTGTCCGTGCGGGTGAGTTCGCCGAAGAAGCGCGACACACCGCCGCTGACGAGCACGCGGTCATCGAGGAAACCGAGCGTCTCGAGCGCGAAGATTTGGAGGTCCTTCTGGCGCGCCTCCTTGTTCACGCCCTGCGCGGCGCCGCCGGCGGTGTTGTTGAGGATCGGGAGGAACACCCAGTCCGGAAAGGTGATGGTATCGAGCGCGTTGGCCGCGACGCTCGGCCGGGCCTCGGTGCGGTAGGACTTCCGATGCACGTCCGACCGGTTGGCCGAGAAGCCTGCGATCGTCTTCGAGCTGATCCACGACCATTTGTAGCTGATCGCGTAGTCGTTCTTCGCATGCACCTCCCAGTACTCGATGTCCTCCTTGCCGGTGTTGCGCGTGTAGATCCAGGTGGCGGGATCGGTCACCGGTGCCGGCGTGGCGGTGAGCACCACGGTACCGGTGGTGTCGGCGTTGTAGGCCGCGGTGTTCCAGCTCACCCCCGGCTCGTACGCGCCGGTGAAAGGATTCACGCTTCCGCCGCCACCGCCGGAGATCGCGGCGCCCGTGCCGCCGGTGTCCACGCGCTTCACGTGGTCGAACGCCACCATCAGGCGCGATGACACATGGTCGCCGAGCGTCGAGAGCAGCTCGGCCGTGAGGCGCTGCGTCTGGCGGAGGCGGTCGTCGTTGTCGCTGCCGAAGGTCCAGTCGCGGGGCAACCCGCGCGCGATGTCGGCCTTGCCCTTCGTGCCCGCGGCGGGGTCGAGCGGCACGCCGCCGAGGTTCATCTCGTGGTTGTCCACCACCTCGGCCTTCACCGTCAGCTTGTGGTCGTCGCTGATCTGGTAGGAGATCGACGGCGCGATCTGGTAGCCGCGGCGGAACTGGTTCTTGAAATACATGTCGTCGTTACGCCAGTAGGCGGCGACGAGGCGGGCGTACACCTTCGGACCGAGCACTTGGTTGACGTCGACGCTCACCGCGTTGCCGTAGTACTGCCCCAGCTCGAGCGTCAGGCTCTGCGCGTTGCGGCCGAAGGGCGATTTCGTGATCGGGTTCATCTGACCGCCGGGGCTGCCGCCGGGCACGAGGATGGCGTTCGGCCCCTTCAGGATCTCGACGCGCTCGATGTTGTACGGCGCGAGCGACATGCTGTAGCCGTCGGCACCGGAGATCTCCATGCCGTCGATGAACTCGTGCGAGACCGCGAAGCCGCGGATCGTGTAGCGATCGGCGCCGTAGGCCAGGGTCGACTCGGAGATCGGCGTGACATACTTCGCCGCGTCGAGCATGCGCGCACCGAGCGAGTCGCGGAGGAACTCGCTCGTGACGACCGAGATTGTCTGCGGGATGTCCTGGATGCTCGTCGCCACGCGCGAGGCGGACAACGCCACCTGCGAGCGGTACGGGTTCTCCTTGTTCTCGTTCACCTCGAACTGCGGCAGGACGACGACTTCGTTGTCGCCAGTTTTCGGAGCTAGGGCAGGCGACTCGGTCTGACCGCTCGCCGGTACGGCGAGCGCGGCCGCGAGGCCGGAACAGAGCAAAGCTACACGTGTAGGGGTGTCTTTCATGGACTTGCGTTGGCTGCTTTGGGGTTCGAACGCGGAACATCGGCGTTCCGCGCCTGCGTCCCTGAAACCGCACCTCCGCCCCCCGTAAAGCGGCGGCAGCGCTCGCAAACTG